>JAFWLF010000056.1:0-4766 GCA_017511185.1 Lachnospiraceae bacterium
ATGGACCGTCTCGAGCCTCGGTTTCTGGCACATCCGCCGCTTTCCATTGAGCAGAGCCGTCTGGTGATCGACTCCATGGCAGGCAAAGCCCTGGACAGCATCAACAGTGCCATCGGTGTCCGCAGAAAATACAGCAAAGAAGGGATCAAGCGGGTTATGGACCTGGAAGAGGTCCTGGACCGTTATGAGGATAAACTGGGAGCTTACCTGTCCAAGATCACTGCTGCCGATCTGAGCGAAACACAGTCTTTGGAAGTTGGTAAGTATCTGACCGTTCTTTCTGATTTCGAGCGGATGTCAGACCATGCAAAAAATATCGGAGAAGCAGCAACAGAGATCAACGAAAAGAAACTGCTGTTTTCTGAAGCGGCCGAAAAAGAGCTGTCATGTCTGGAAGACGCCGTCCAGGAAATTGCGTCACTTACCATCGACGCCTTTTTAAATAATGATTTTGAGGAAGCCAAAAAAGTGGATCCTCTGGAGGAGGTCATCGATGATCTCTGTGATATCTTGAAATCCAGACACATAGACCGGGTCAGCCGCCAGGAGTGCACTCTGGAGAATGGATTTGTGTTTAATGATATTCTTACAGACTATGAGAGGATTGCTGACCACTGCAGCAATATTGCGCTGGACCTGGTTGAAGAAGGTGAAGAACTGTTCCATGAGCATGAATATCATCGGAACATGGATTATCGTCAGGATCCGGTTTACGTAAACTATTTTAATTCCTATAAAGATAAATATGAGATGAATCTGTAACGTGCCTGTTGTATTGAAAAAGTACCGGAGTTGTCTGCATTTCTGCGACAACTCCGTTTTTATTTGTGCTAAAATATTTATTTAAAGTTTGTATTTTTTAAAACATCAAATGAAAGAAGAAGGAAAATGAATAACAGCTCTCGTTTCACAAAAGCAACCTGGCAGATCATGGAACAGCTTCTGGAGGTGGACAGCCTTGATGAAGCGCTCTCGGGGTGTATAGAGATCATTATTAAGATCCTGCACAGCGAAGCAGGTGTTTTATGGTTCTTGGATCAAAAGACGGGAAGATTATTTCCGGCTTTCTTTACCGGCCCGAAAGATATCACCGGCGTCAGCATAGCCTGTGACGAAGGGGTGGAAGGGTTTGTGTTTTCCAATAACCAGTCTGTCAGGATCGAGGATGCGGAAAATGATCCACGGTTTGAAGGAACCGTATTTGACGGACCGGACTTTATCACAAAAACCATGCTCTGCGTACCGCTTAATAACCTTCACAATACCGTGGGTTGTGTACAGATCATAAACAAGCTTGATGGCAGCCTGTATGACGAAGAAGAGCTTCAGCTTTGCGAAAGAATGGCAGCTCTTGCCGCCATGACCATAGAGGAAAAAGGGCTCTATGTCGATACCGGAGAAGAGAAAAAAGTACTGATCTCGTTGAAAAATGTCATTAAAGAATTCCCTTCCGGAGAAGGCATTTCCCGCGTTTTAAAGGGCATCGATCTGGATATTTATGAAAATGAATTTGTCGTTGTTCTGGGAGAGTCCGGCTGCGGTAAATCCACCATGATGAATATCATCGGCGGAATGGATTATCTGACGGACGGAACGCTGCTGATAGAAGGCAAAGACTATTCTCATCCGACGGATGATGAGCAGACGATGTTCCGCAGACAGTATGTGGGATTTATCTTCCAGGCCTATAATCTGATGCCTAATCTGAGTGCATTGGAAAATGTGGAATTCATTGCAGAACTTGTGGAAGACCCAATGTCATCGCTGGAAGCTTTGGAAAAAGTCGGGCTTGCTGCCAAAGCGGGTAATTTCCCGGCACAGATGTCCGGTGGACAACAGCAGAGAGTGGCAATTGCCAGAGCGCTGGTAAAAAGACCACGGGTCATTCTGGCAGATGAACCGACGGCAGCATTGGATTTTGTAACAGGACAGGAAGTCCTGAAAGTGATAGAAGATATCGTTAGGAACCAGGGTACGACGGTTGTCATGGTCACGCATAATGCGGAAATCGCAAAAATGGCAAACAGAGTCGTAAAACTGCGTTCAGGTAAAATTGCAAGCATCAAATGGAATCTGCATCCGGTCTCAGCTGAAGAACTTTCCTGGTAAGACATGAAGAAGACGCAATTAAAAGACACAATTCGAAATATCCGGAAAGAAGCTATTTCCTATCTTTCCATTGTCATCATAGCGCTGCTGGCTGTGACGTCCTTTTTGGGCATTCATTTTGCTTCCGCTGCGCTCAGAGGCGCCGGCGATTCTTTCTACCGGCAGAAACATTTCCGCGACATAGAGATCACTTCCACTATGCTTTTGAGTCCGGAGGATATGAAAGCATTCGAAAACACGGAAGGGGTAGAGCAGGTAGAAGGTGTTTATTTTGTTTCGGGCAACATTGAGCAGACGGAAAGCAAGACTGGAATCAGTGTTGTTTCTCTGACGGAAAATATCAATACGGTAGAGTTGTGTGAAGGCAGACTGCCGCAGAATAACACCGAATGTGTTTTAGAAAAAGAACTGATGCAGTCTCTTGGCCTCTCAGTGGGAGATCGGATCAAAGTGACAGATTCCGCCGGGCAGGTCCTTTCCTATTTGCTCGGGAGCGATTTTCTGATCACAGGAAGTGTGATCCATGCTGATCATTTTGTTAAGAAAACCTATGTCCCGGGCGACAGATATGTGTTAGTCAATAAAGATGCTTTTGACCAGGAAAAACTGGAAGGCTGTTTTATGAAAGCAGTGATCAAAGCCGAGAGAGCAGATGCCTTCTCTGTGTTCAGCAAAAAATATGATCAGATCATCGCTGCATTAAAGGAAAGGCTTGCGCCGTTAAATGAAAAATTGGCGAAAGAACGTGAGGAAAGCGTTCGCAGCAGCATGCAGGCAAAGATCGATGAAGGAGAGCAAAAGCTGAAGGACGGCCGGGATAAACTGGACGAGAGCAAAGAGCTGCTGGAAACAACCGAGCAAAAAATTAAAGACGGTGAAAATGAACTGGTTTCCCTGAAAGCGCAGTTGGACGAAGGATGGGGACTTCTGCAGATGGCAGAGGGTGAAGCGGCCAAATATGTCGGGCAGCTGCAGGAAGCAAAAGGAAAAATAGATGCTGCCAAAGCCCAGCTGGATGAAGGCAAGGCAAAGCTTGACGAAAGCAAAAAACTTCTGGACGAAGGAAAAGCCAAGCTGGATGAGGCTAATGAGCAGCTTACAACTACTTATAATGAAGCAGAGGCAAAAAAAGAAACGATCCGTAATATCCTGATCGATGCGGTTACGGTAGTTGTTGGAAAAGAAAAGGCGGATAAGATCAACTGGGCACCAACAGCTTATGTCAGTGATGCGAACGACCCAAATCTTACGATCGGCACGTTTTCGGTGTTGACAGATTTTACTATCGATCTGACGGTCCCGTTCAGAGAGCGGGTCGAGACGGCTGTCCGGAAGGCATTGCAGTTTATTGAGGAAGAAGATCGATATGAAGAAGTGATCAACGAGATAGAGAGCAGAGAAGGATTTATCCGGATCGATGAGGCTTATGATCAGATCATAGACAAACTGCAGCAATGGAACGATGCACACGCGCAGTATATCAGCGGCAGAAACACATATCTGGAGAAACTGGGCGAATACGAGGCAGGATATGCGAAGTACCAGGATGCGCTTGCACAGTATAATGATGGTGTTGCACAGTATGATGCCGGCTGGGCAAAATATTATGAGGGCAGAGCACTGCTGGATCAGAAAACACAGGAGTATTATACAGGACTTGCTGCTTATAATGACGGCATTGTAAAACTGGAAGAAGCAAAGAAAGAGCTGGAAGAGGGCAAGATCAAATACGCCGAGGGCGAAGAGGAATATAAGAATGGCGAAGCAGAACTGAATGATGCCAAAAAACTGCTGGCAGAGCTGAAAGCATGCCATTTCGTCATGCTGGATAAAAATGGTAACAGCAGCCTTATCCACGTTGATGAGTCTGCGGATAATATAGGTAAAGTCGGGATCACATTTGCATTTATCTTTATCCTGGTTGGAGCGTTGGTGATCTATGTTACGCTGGGACGTATTATCGGAGAACAGAGAACGCTTGTCGGTGCACAGAAGGCACTGGGCTTTTTCAGCCGGGAAGTTCTGATGAAATATCTTTTATTTGGAACGACCGCTACTTTAATTGGTATGCTGGCAGGAACGGCAATCGGATATACCCTGATCCAGCATATCATTCTTCGTGTTTATAAGAATTTTTATGTTGTGGATTCCATTCCGCACACTTTCCGGCCGGTACTCTTTGCAGTTGTGATTGGCTGCGGCATACTACTTTCTGCGGCAGCGGTTATTTGGGCATGCCATCATCTCCTCAGAGAGACCGCGCGCGAGCTGATGCAGTACGAATTGCCAAAAGGAAAGAAAAAAGCTTCTGAGAAATCCCATGGAAAAAAATCGAGCCTTTATTCCCGTCTGATCTTCCGGAATATCGCAACGGATTGGCGGCGGGTGCTGATCACGACGATCAGTATCGCGGGCTGCTGCATTCTGCTGGTCATCGGTTTCCATATGCGTTTCAGTATCAATAAAACGCTGGATATCCAGTTTGGAGAGAAGATGATATATGAACAGGAGATCCGTTTTGATTCGCATGTGTCGGCAGATGCAGAAAAAGAGATCAAGTCGGCGCTGACAAAGCAGGGCATATCAGCCGCTGCACTTTCAACCGGAAACTACGGATATGGTGCTGATGGAGATATGCTCCTGACAAAAATATACTG
>JAFWLF010000057.1:0-3620 GCA_017511185.1 Lachnospiraceae bacterium
GGAAGAGTGATCACTTCGCCATTCACTTCATAAGGAGTTCCTTCTGCAGCTTTTTCCGGAACTGTTTCAAACGTAACCGTTCCTTCAAATCTTCCATATTTTCTTACAGAAGGAGTTCTCTCCAGCGGTGCTTCTGTTCTGGTTACCCGTTCAAACGCTTCTGCTGCCTGAACCATCTCTGCCTGTTCTTTTGCTTCTGCGATTGCCATTGCATCACCGATAGCCATATCCTGATCCGGTTTTTTATCCTGCAGAACTTCTTCTAAAAAGGCATCATTGATTTCTTCCATACCAAAATCATCTGCTGCAGCTTCCGGTTCTTTTTCCGCTGGAGCGCCAAGATCCAGGTACTTCTCAAGTTCCTCACTATGCGGCGGCTCCTGTCCGCTCATATCGATAAAGCCTTCCAGCGGGATATCGGTTCCTAGCTGGCTGGTACCATTGTTTTCTTTTTCTGCAGCGGCAGCTGTTTCTGCTTCTGCCCCAAGACGTGTCTTCAGGGCTTTTGCCTTTTGAACATAATCTCCATTGGCAAACCAGAGAATGATATTGTCGCAGATCTCCAGACATTTTTCTTTGTCCCGAAGTTTATAGTACAGAGCTGCCAGCTCATACATCCATTTTTCATCAACTTCTTTGGAACAGTAAACAGACAGGACTTTCACAAGATCTTCTGCTGATACCCCGCCCGCTTTTCCGATTTTATATTTCAGAAGATACCGGTCATTATCATGCGGTGCCATTTTACAGAAATCTTCATAAAACTCGACCGCATTGTCCAGATCATCCAAAGCAATGGAAAGTTCGCTCAGCTTGTAAGCCATCTTTCTTCCCATCGGCGTTTTTTCGTAAGCCATCAGAAGGATCTCTCTTGCATCTTCCAGCTCGCCCTTTGCCGCATGTGCATCCGCAACCATTTCCAGTGTGCGGCTGTCTGCCAACTTCCGGATGTTTATCTCATCGGCAAACGTTAAGACTCTGTCAAAATCGCCTCTTGCATATGCTTTCTTAATTTCTCCGATTATTTCCCGTTGTTCCTGTTTATCCATATTAAATCTCCACTCTTCCTTCCAGTGCTCTCAGCAGCGTTACTTCGTCAATGCATTCCAGGTCGCCTCCGACCGGCACACCACTGGCAATTCTGCTTACCTTGATGCCTGCAGGTTTAATTAGTTTACTAATGTACATTGCGGTGGTCTCGCCTTCCAGGCTGGAGTTTGTGGCAATAATAACTTCTTTCACATCTCCGCGTAAACGTTCCACCAGTTCTTTTAATTTTATATCAGAGGGCCCGATCCCCAGCATCGGAGATATTGCCCCATGAAGTACATGATAGACACCGTCAAATTTTCCGGTCTTTTCATAAGCAGCCAGATCTCTGGAGTTTTCCACGACCATGATCGTGGAATGATCCCTTGCATGGCTGCGGCAGATTGGACATTCTTCTTCATCCGTGATCGTGCAGCAAGTCTTGCAGTAGCGGATATTTTTCTTTGCAGCCAATAATGCGCTGCTCAAAGATTCCACTTCTTCTTCCGGCATATCAATAATATGAAATGCCAGCCGTCCTGCCGTCTTCGGTCCGATACCCGGCAGTCGGGAAAGCTCCGCGATCAGTTTTGACATGGTATCACTAAAATAGTCCACTTGCGCCACCTAATCCGCCGGTCACTTTAGCCATCCGCTCCTGGGAGAGTTCGTCCATCTTCCTCAGTGCTTCATTTGCAGCCGCCATGATCATTTCTTCCAGCATTTCCACATCTTCCGGATCCACGGCTTCTTTGTCGATCTTTACAGCCGTCAGTTCTTTCTTTCCGGAAACGGTAATCTCAACAACCCCGCCGCCTGCAGATGCTGTTACGGTCTCCTCTTCCAGCGCTGCCTGTGTCTCTTCCATTTCTTTTTGCATCTTCATGGCTTTCATCTGCAGCTGCTGCAATTGTTTCATATTCATTCCGCCGCCAAAGCCTGCGTTTCCACCGCGTCCTTTGCCCAATGATTATTCCTCCGTTCCTATTGTGAAATTAATATTTCCTAAAATCGATTCCAGATCGACCTGATTCTCAATTTCCGGCTTTCGTGTGATCATGTTCACCTGAACATGTGGGGAAAGTCCTGTCACTTCCTTGATCAGATTTGCTACATAAGCAACTGCCGATTCTTCTTTCAGCTGTTTATAAGCCATTTCCGATGCCGCATAGATCACGACCCCGTCTTCTTCTGCTTCCACACTTGCCCTACCCAACGCGGTTTTCAGGCGATGATCGCTGCAGGCATCCAAAACCTTTGACCAGGATGCTTTCACATCTGTGGCATCGCCCTGCGCAGGGGCTGCCAGAATATCTTCCTGCGTCTTTTCCTGTTCCTCTTCAAAGTCCGGCATCATTTCCTCATACTCTGGTTCAAACACAGCCGATGTACTGATGAACGGATCTTCTTCGAAATAGGAAAACTCTGTCGTTTTTGCGGCAGGTACCCCGTCCTTTATTTTTTCTTCCAGCTGTCGGATCCTGTCGGTAAGTGAATCGATATCTGTCTCCATCTGCGGCTTTGCCATTTGGATCACCGCAACTTCCAAAAGGATCTGCTTTCCGGCAGAATAGCGAATGTTGTTCAGCAATTCCGATAAGATCCGGATATAGCGGAGAAGAACTTGCGCTTCTGAAAGGGACGCGTCCTCTTCTAACAATGCCCGGTTCTCATCTCCCACGCCCATGATCTGCATATTCAGACCGCCGCTGACATTTACTAACAGCAGATTTCTGATATAAACCGTAAAATCCGATACAAACTGACTGATGTCTTTGCCCGCATCGATCGTTTCTTCAATCGTGGTCAACGCCAGCGCCACATCACCTTTCGAGATGGCGCGGAACAGGCGGGAGAAAGTTTCTACATCCACCGTCCCTAATGTAGAAAGGACATTGGCATAGGTCAGCTTTTCTCCCAGATTAAAAGCAATGCATTTATCCAGAAGGCTGATCGCATCACGCATAGAGCCATCTGCAGCCCGTGCGATATATTTCACTGCCTTTTCTTCTGAAGCAACGCCCTCGCTTTCCAACAGTGCAGAAAGATTCTGGGCGATGGTATCCACACTGATCCGTTTAAAGTCATACCGCTGGCAGCGGGAAAGGATCGTGACCGGAAGCTTGTGTGGTTCTGTGGTTGCCAGAATAAAGATGACATATTCCGGCGGCTCTTCCAGTGTCTTTAAGAACGCATTGGCCGCACTGCCGCTCAGCATATGCGCCTCATCAATAATGTAAACTTTATACCGCCCTTTAGCAGGGGTGTATTGAATCTCTTCAATGACCCTGCGGATGTCATCTACGCCGGTATTAGATGCAGCATCAATCTCCACCACATCCATAAAATTACCTGCCATGATGGCTTTGCAATGCTCACATTCATTGCAAGGCTCTCCGTCAACCGGATGGAGGCAGTTAACTGCCTTGGCAAAGATTTTTGCCACACTCGTCTTTCCGGTTCCTCTGGTTCCGGTGAAAAGGTAGGCATGTCCTGCCCGGTTATTTTTGATCTGATTTGTCAGGGTCAAAACCACATGGTCCTGCCCCTTTACCTGGCTGAAAGTCTGCGGTCTGAATTTCCTGTAAAGA
>JAFWLF010000058.1:0-20936 GCA_017511185.1 Lachnospiraceae bacterium
ACGGTCTTACAAAGTTATTATGAAAATTACGATCCTTACTATCTGTCCGGAACAATTCGGAGACTTTCAAAGAACCCCGTTGATCGCGCGTGCGGTCGATGCAGGTCTTCTTGAATTATCCATCATAGATATCCGCGATTACGCTCCGGGAAGTTTTCGTCACGTGGATGACTCCCCATATGGCGGAGGTGTAGGCATGATCCTGCGCTGCCAGCCGATATTGGATGCTCTGGAAGCAGTCCGCACTCCGCGCAGTCATGTGGCAATTTTGGCACCGATCGGCAAACCTTATGTGCAGGCAGACGCGCATCGCCTTGCGGCCATGGAAGAACTGGTTCTGATCTGCGGGCACTATGAAGGGATGGATGCAAGGATCTATCCTTACGCGGACGAGATTTTATCAATCGGAGACTATGTTTTGACCGGCGGCGAGCTGCCGGCGATGGTGATCTGTGATTCACTAATGCGCTTGGTTGAGGGATCCATGAAAAAAGAGAGCACTGTGGAAGAGTCTTTTGAAGAAGGACTCCTGGAGTATCCGCAATACACCAGGCCGGCGGATTATAAAGGACAGAAAGTTCCGGAAGTGCTGTTATCCGGAGATCACGAAGCAATCCGGAAATGGCGGCAGGAAGAAGCCCTGCGAGTAACAAAAGAGCGCCGCCCGGACCTGCTGAAATGATTATCGCCTCATTCTTTTTAAATATAAGAAGCAGCTAAATGCCTAAGCAGGCCTTTTGAACATTTCTAAATCAAAAAATGTCCATTTTTTTTCGTTTTTGTACCCCTATTCTTGAGATTGATGAAAGAGGCTATTTTTGCAGACTGAAAAAACCCTTTATTTAAAGGTTTTTTTCGAGATTGTAAAAATCCTCAGATGAAAGGAGCCGTTTTTTTTCAGCTAAAAGGGGTACAAAAACGAAAATTTTTGGCTTTTTTTGAAATTCAACCTCAAAAAACAGGAGCGGCTGACCGCTCCTGTTTCACATTTTACATTTTCTGTTTCATATTTTTATTTTTTAACCGGATGAGATTTCGGGTCATTATACATCGGTCTTGTGATGTAGCTGGTATGAAGCAGGGCATGTGCCTTGTGGCTTCCCGGCTCGCCCAAGAAGTCATCGTACAGAGCAATGATGTCCGGATTCTCATGAGACTTCCGTTGTGGACGTTCTTTGTCCAGATCATACAGAGCTTTTGCACGAAGAGCCTTGATATCTACAAAGTTGCGGACCTCTGCTGGCTGTTTCGGCTGACCGCCGCCGTTGACACATCCGCCAGGACAGCACATAACTTCGATAAAGTGGTAATTCTTTTCTCCGCTCTTGACCATGTTCAGCACCTTGTTGGCGTTTGCAGTTCCGGAGCAGACGCAGATGTTCACGTCCATGCCGGCAACATTGTAAGTTGCCTCTTTGATGCCGTCTGTTCCACGGATCTCGTTGAATTCCAGATTCTCCAGTTCTTTGCCGGTCAGTTTCTCTACGGCTGTACGAAGTGCAGCCTCCATAACGCCGCCGGTTGCGCCAAAGATGACGCCGGCACCGGTGGATTTTCCGAGCGGATCATCGAACACGCCTTCTTTTGGAAGTTTTACAAAGTCGATGTTAGCACGTTTGATCATGCGGGCAAGTTCTCTGGTCGTCAGAGCATAGTCGACATCCGGAACACCGTTTGCAGCCTGGTCATCTCTGCCGATCTCAAATTTCTTTGCAGTACACGGCATGATGCTGACCATGACAATGTCTTTTGGATCGATGCCGGCTTTTTCTGCATAATAGGATTTTGCAATGGCGCCGAACATCTGCTGCGGGGATTTGCAGCTGGAAAGATGCGGGATCATATCCGGGTGATAATGCTCGCAGTACTTGATCCATCCTGGGGAACAGGAGGTGATCAGCGGAAGCTTGCCGCCGTTCTGGACGCGCTGGATGAATTCGTTTGCTTCTTCCATGATGGTCAGATCGGCCGAGAAGTTGGTATCAAATACCTTGTCAAAGCCAAGTGCACGAAGAGCATTGATCATCTGACCTTCTACACCGACACCGATCGGCATGCCGAATTCTTCACCGAGACCTGCACGGACAGATGGTGCCACCTGTACGATCACGTGCTTGGTCGGATCTTCGATTGCTGTGAAGACTTCGATCGTATTATCTTTTTCTGCCAATGCGCCAGTCGGGCAGACAGCGATACACTGACCGCAGCAGACACAGCTGGTGTCAGCAAGTTTCATATTGAACGCGCTTCCGATGTTTGTAGCAAAACCACGCTCATTCGGGCCGATCACGCCGACGCCCTGGTTCTTCTCGCAAACAGCAACACAGCGTCTGCAGAGAATACATTTATTATTGTCACGAACAAGATGGACTGCTGAACCATCTAATTCATATTTTGGTTTTTCTCCATCGTAAATGGAATCTTCCCGGATGTCGTACAGACGGCAGAGGGACTGCAGTTCACAGCTGCCGCTGCGTACGCAGGAAAGACACTCACGGTTATGCGTTGATAACAGGAGCTGCAGGTTCTTCACACGGGAATCGATGACTCTCTTTGTGTGGGTGAAGATCTCCATTCCATCTGCTACCGGGTATACACAGGAAGTGACCAGACCTTTTGCGCCTTTGACTTCTACGACACACATACGGCATGCGCCGATCTCATTGATATCTTTCAGAAAGCAGAGAGTCGGGATGTGAATGTTTGCCATGCGGGCTGCTTCCAAAATGGTGCTGCCTTCCGGAACCTGATATTCTACGTTGTTGATTTTAATCGTTACATCAGCCATTTTTCTCTCCTCCTTTCTTAGACTACTTCAACAGCTTCCTGCCTGCATGCGGAAATACAAGTACCGCAGCGGATGCAGATCTCTGGGTTGATAACATGAGGTTTACGCAGCGTTCCGAAGATTGCGCCGACCGGACATTTGCTCTTGCAAAGACCGCAGCCGACACAGACGTGCGGATTGATGTTGTAAACAAGAAGATCCTTGCAGACGCCTGCCGGACATTTCTTATTCTTGATGTGTGCCTCATATTCATGACGGAAGTAGCGCAGAGTAGAGAGGACCGGGTTTGGAGCTGTCTGGCCGAGTCCGCAGAGTGCATCTTCTTTAATATAAGTTGCCAGCTCTTCCAAATGCTCGAGATCCTTCATAGTTGCTTCGCCGCTGGTGATCTTTTCCATGATCTCTAAAAGACGTCTGGTTCCGATACGGCATGGTGTACATTTTCCGCAGGATTCATCGACGGTGAACTCCAGGAAGAATTTAGCAATATCGACCATACAGTTGTCTTCGTCCATAACGATCAGACCGCCGGAACCCATCATGGAACCGATTGCGATCAGGTTATCGTAATCGATCGGGACATCATAATTGTCGATGGAAATACATCCGCCGGAAGGACCGCCGGTCTGTGCTGCCTTGAAGGCTTTACCGTTCGGGATGCCGCCGCCGATCTCCTCGATGACTTCACGGAGCGTGGTTCCCATCTCGATCTCTACAAGTCCGGTGTTGTTGATCTTGCCGCCAAGAGCAAAGACCTTGGTTCCTTTGGATTTTTCGGTTCCCATGGAAGCAAACCATTCCGCACCGTTCAGGATGATACGCGGGATGTTTGCCCATGTCTCCACGTTATTTAAAATGGTCGGCTGCTGGAACAGACCTTTGACTGCCGGGAATGGCGGACGCGGTCTTGGCTCACCGCGGTTACCTTCGATGGATGTCATCAGCGCGGTTTCTTCGCCGCAGACGAATGCGCCGGAGCCTAACCGCAGATCGATATCAAAACTGAAATCTGTTCCGAAAATGTTTTCTCCGAGCAGACCAAGCTCTTTTGCCTGATCAATGGCGATCCGCAAACGGGAAATTGCTGTCGGGTATTCTGCACGTACGTAGATATAACCCATGGATGCGCCGATCGCATAGCCGGCAATTGCCATGGCCTCTAAGACGGCGTGCGGATCACCTTCCAGGACAGCACGGTCCATGAAAGCGCCCGGGTCACCTTCATCGGCATTACAGCAGACGTATTTCTGCACGTTGCCGCGGTTGCCGCTGGCAAATTTCCATTTCAGACCGGTCGGGAATCCTGCGCCGCCTCTTCCGCGAAGACCGGAATCTAACATCGTCTGGATCACATCGTCCGGAGTCATGCTTGTTAAAACTTTCCCCAATGCCTGATAGCCGTCAGTTGCGATATATTGATCGATCTGTTCCGGGTCGATCCTGCCGCAGTTGCGCAGCGCGATTCGGTGCTGTTTTTTATAGAAGATCGTCTCTTCCAGGCAGGTTGCGATAGTTTCATCACCTGACGGAAGAACGGTTCCTACCAGATAATCCTGAACCGGAGCGCCACCGAGCAGATGCTCTTTGAAAATGACCTCAGCTTTTTCCGGTGTAACTTTGACATAAGTAGTTTTTTGATGATCCGGCGTGATGACCTCGACGATCGGCTCGTACTGGCAGATGCCGATACATCCGGTCTTGGACACGCTGATCTTTTCGTTTCCTGCAGCCAGTTCAGTCAGTTTCTCCATAACAGGAACAGCTCCGCTGGCGATACCGCAGGTTGCTAAGCCTACCAGAACGCGGGTCGTTTCGGTTGTTTCCAAAACGTCCGATAAAACGCGTTCTTTGATGCTGTTTAAATCTTGCAGTTTCATCGAATCTCCTCCTTGTTATTGATATTTTGCTATGATCTCTGGGACTTCTGCAGGAAGGACCCTTCCGTATACATCGTCATTGATCAGCATGACAGGAGCCAGTCCGCATGCTCCGATGCACCGGCAGGTATCCAGAGAAAATGAACGGTCGGTTGTACACTGACCGGGTTCAATATTCAATGTTTCCTGTAAACAATCGAGAACTTTTCTGGAACCTTTTACATAGCAGGCGGTGCCAAGACAGACAGAAATCTGATAATTGCCCTTTGGATAAAGATTGAAGAAAGAATAGAAGGTGACAACACCATAAATTTTCTCCAATGGAACATCCAGCCCTTTTGCAACAGCCATCTGCACTTCGATCGGAAGATATCCGTAGATATCCTGTGCCTGCTGAAGGACCGGGATCAGAGCGCCTTTTTCTTCTTTGTACTTATCAATGATTCCCTGCAGGCGTTCTTCTTTTGCAGGATCATTGCTGAAAGGCACAATATTTTGTGCTGCTTTCATAACGCCTCCTTTCTCTTGCGTCAGCAAATCTAAGCTAGATTGTATTTAAAATAGTACATACACAAAAATTATAACAGATAGCCTGTGGCGGAGTCACTCATAATTAAATATTTAACAAAGATTTGAAATATTTTTACAAAACGGTTTAAAACGAAAGAATGAAATTGTAATCTCGGGGATTCTGTGTTATGATACACGCTGACTTCGGAAGTGTAGCTCAGCTGGGATGAGCGTTCGCCTCACACGCGAGAGGTCACGGGTTCGAGCCCCGTCACTTCCACTTTTAAGAGCCCAGCAGGTTATGCCTGCCGGGCTTGTTTTCTTATAATAGAGAAATCAGGGTCATGAAAGACAAAGAATCTGCAAAAACAGGTGGTGTGTTATGAGATTTGTAATTCAGAGAGTCAAAGAAGCATCTGTCACAGTTTATGAAGAAGATGCTGCAGGGAAAATACTGCCGGATGGCAAGGTCACCGGTTCGATTGGCAAAGGCTTTATGGTCCTTGTCGGAGCCTGCCAGAGCGATACCAGGGAGATCGCGGATAAAATGGTCCGGAAAATGCTCGGCCTCAGGATTTTTGAGGATGAAAACGGCAAGACCAATCTTTCCCTTGACAGTGTGAAAGGGTCGCTCCTTCTGGTATCGCAGTTTACGCTTTATGCAGACTGCAGGAAAGGGAACCGGCCGAGTTTTCTGGATGCCGGCGATCCTGCGCATGCCAAAGAACTCTATGAATATATCGTAGAGCAGTGCCGCACGGCCGGCTATGAGGTGGGAACCGGTGTCTTTGGCGCACAGATGGATGTGGCGCTGATCAACGATGGCCCATTTACCATTATTTTGGATTCCGATACGCTGTAGACAGTTGTTTTGCGATTTTTGAGGTGTTATACTTATTGGCAGGATTGGGAGAGAAAAAATGGGAGGAGAAGGTAACATGAAACTGACACCAAGGGAAAACTATCTTCGTATGCTGAACCATGAGATTCCGGAGTATGTTCCGTCATCTTATGACAATTTCCGCGACATGGTCAGCGAAGAACTTCTGACGCCGGTATTTGCCCCGGGCGGCAAAGTCATCACATCTTTCGGCGTGGAATATCTGGGAAGTCCGGAATTTGGTTATGGCGCAACGCCAAACCCAAACAAGATCATCTGCCCGGATATAACGGAATGGGATAAATATATCATCAAACCGGATGTATCCAACCGTGACTGGGAAGCATATTACAAGCCGCAGGAGGAAAGATGGGATCGGAAAAACCATCTGCTGTCCATCGGTGGCGGTGATTACTGGCTGACGGCAGTTTCCTTTATGGGATTTGAGGATACGGTCATCGCGATGTATGAAGAGCCGGACTGTTTCAAGGAGATGCTGGAATATGTGTCTGAGTTCTATATCGAAGTCATGAAGCAGGAAATCTATTACTGTAAGCCGGATCTCTTTGGCATGATGGATGACGATTCAGCTTATCAGGCTCCATTCTTCTCGGTGGATATGTACCGTGAATTCTTCAAACCTCTGCAGCAGAAACACATCGATCTCGCAAAAGAGAATGGGATGCTTGTGACCCGACATGACTGCGGCAAATGCGAGCAGTTCATACCGGACTGGGTCGAGATGGATGTCCGCGCATGGAACCCGGCACAGGTTTCCAATGATCTTGTCGGGATCAAGAAAAAATTTGGCAATGCCATCGCAATCGAAGGCGGATGGGACACGCAGGGACCGCTTGGACGCGGAGACTGTGACATTGATACCTTAAAAGAAGCGTTGGTTGAGTATGTGGATACTTTTGCCCCGGGCGGTGGTTTTACGTTTAGTGCACACCTGAGTGGCGTGAATCAAAAAGACCCTGGTGTCATCGAGCGCAACAAGATCATCCGCGATTTCTACGAGGACTACGTCCGCAACTACTACATCGACCACGGAGAGTACTAAAGCGTAACTTGTTTATCCGCGTACCTATAAAGAAACCGGCACTGTGCCGGCAAACAAATAAAAAGGCTGTCCATTAAGCGGACAGCCTTTTTGTGCCCCAACAAGTGGGCTATAAGCTATAATAAGAAGAAAAGATAAAAACTCTTGTTTAAGGTTGAGGCATTTCTCCTCCCGGCATTCCATCAGGAGGCATTCCGCCAGGGCCGCCAGATCCGCCAGGTCCACCAGGACCGCCAGGACCGCCAGGTCCCATCATTTGTACTTCCATTTCGATATATTTGTCGCTGATCGTCATGGAACCATCTTCCGCAACATCCAGCCATCCGACCAGACCGAAGGCAACATCAGTAATTACTGCACCGCTTGCCGGGTCATCCTGTGTTGCGCCGATGATGTAGTAGTTCTGCCCGTTCAGTGAGAAGTCAGCATATTTTCCCATGCATTCGTTTCGGTAAGTCTGACCGATCACCCAGTCTTTAGAGTCAACTGTTCCGACCGATCCGCCGCTGGTCAGGTCACCAGCTTCTTTTGCAGTTCCATCATAAGGAACGCCATTGACATAAAGAACAGCTCCGTTATTCAGATTAATGGTTCCGTTGTTTACAAGACCTTTGATATAGCAGTCTTTTTCAATGTTCCAGACCGCACCTTCTTCCAGAGTGACAAGCACGTTTGCGCCGGACATAGGTTTGTTGATCACGTGGGAGATAATGTAGTACTCGTTCATCGTGAACTCGTTGATCTGGATGTAAGCTGCCTGCGCCTCGTCGGTGACGATATTTCCATCAGCGTCTAAAAGCGTATATTTTACAGTACATGCAGTTCCGCCGTTCGGGGCGATTCCTTCGCCATACTTGTCTGCCAGAGTCTGCAGGTATTCCACTGCTTCTTTCGAATAGGCCAGACCATGAACAGCAGATGTGGAGGTGATGCTTCCGTTCAATGTGACATCGCTTCCGATATTAACTAAAAGACCGCCAACATTGGTATCTTTTCCAGTTCCGGAACCATTGAAGATGTCACCGGTATAAGTTACGGCTGTGCCGTCTGCATCTGTCTCCAGACTAAGCGCGGTGTTATAAGCACCGCCAGACTGCGGAGCAACAAATCCTGCAGCGTTTGGATCTGAGAAACCGGAGGAGAAGGTAGGCATACCCCATGCACTGCCATCCCATTTTGCAAATCCCTGGGAACCATCGGTATCACCGCCGGCTCCACTGGTACCGTATCCGTCATCATCATCCATCATCTGGAAAAGGATACCGGATTTCGGATTCATCTCTGCGCCAGATACGATGAAGTCAGATGCCTGCGCACCACGGACTAAGATGACGGCTTCTTCTGTGTTCCATACGGAGCCTTTATCCAGGATTACTTCTTCTGCACCTTGATGATCCATCACGCCGAAAACGGAGTTAACAACGGTATCTTTTGCAGTGCCGTTATAGGTATAGACAGTTTCATTGGTCTCCTTGTTCACTGCAGCCATTCCGGCAGTCGATGGTCCATAATAGGTTGGGCCTGCGCCAGTTAAGATTGTTGCATAAGTTGTTCCGTCAAAGGTTGCTCCGTAGAAATTCTCATAGGAGCTTCCGATGTTGTATGTTCCGTAACCGGAACCATAATTTTTGCTGTAGCCGAACAGTGCAGCACCACCGTTCATAGAAGTGGAACTGTCATTTCCGGTTGGATCGGATCCGTTATATTCGGAGATTTTCAGTGTAGAGTTGATGACATTGACGGTTGGTTTAGAGCAGTCATCCGTTGAGATAACAGCCCAGGATCCGGACTCGATCGTGGAATCGACAACCGTAAAGGAGCTGCTGTTTCCGAGAACGTTAGCAGCACGAACGCCGCCGTAGATACCGAGGATCCACGGAGGGGAGATCATGTAAGCTTGTGCTGCTGTGCTGGCATATCCCGGATATGCTTCTGTCAGTGGGTTGCTGCCAGCTGTGTAAATATTCGAATTTGTCATGACGGCATTCGCATACGCGTCAACGATCACACCGTCACGTCCGAATCCGTCAGTTTTAATATCAACGGAGTCGATCAAGAGTTCTGTTTTTGTGTTTTCACCGCCTGTTGCCACAATGACAGCACCTAACCCGGTAAAGTCATTGGCATTCTTTCCGTCGGAATTATCAGAAAATGTCAGATCGGCATTTTTGATGGTTACAGAAGTATCTGCATCTGTTCCAACGATTGCAGCAAATCCCGTGTTGGCAGCGCTCTTATCATTGATCGCATCTCCTAATTCAGATTTCACAGAGACGTTTTCAATCCGAACAGCACCGCTTTCCACAGCAGCGGCATCTTTCAAATTTCCTGTCACTTCGGACCCGGATATCATAGCGCCAAGGATAAAAGTGCTGGAAACACCTTTTTCTGCCCATGCTGGAATCAAGGAGCCTGTAGTCGTGACAGCATCATCTGCCGTCAGTTCATAGGCAGTTGTCCCGGCCGGAGCGGAGGCGGAGCCGGATCCGGCACCATCGTCCTTTTTCCCGCAGGCTGCAATGGAGAAGACCAAAAGCAGAGCGGCACAAAGAACAGCGATACCTTTTAATGTTTTACCTAATCTGTTCATAATACCTCCTTTTTGTTAACAAGTGGTTACACAATGGAGAATAGCGTATGCGGAAAAACGTAACCATCAGTTTTTTGGTTGGCACCCTACAAGGGTGCCATTCTGTTTTATCCCTGAAAAAGGAGATGACATGCGTCTTGACATAGGATTATCTCCTGCAATAAAATGACTTTCTCAACGGCGAAGCCATTGCGTGCATCTTTGTTGAGAAATCCGAATGACAATCGTTCGTTCTGCTGCAAAAAACCTGAGATCTGCAGCAAAAATCACTTTTAGAAAATGAATTCTCAACGGTGACGATAACCGTGCCATCTTTGTTGAGAAAAAATCCCATTTTTCTCAACGGATTAGGCAGTATTAGTCATGACGTTGAGAAACGCTAAAATCAACGAAAAAAAAGGAGGTTTTTTATGTTTGAAAGAGAAGGGATAGAGGAAATTCTCAACGGATTAATAACGAAACGGGCAGCTGTTGAGAAACAACTTTTGAATTATCCAGAAGGTACTTTGAAAGTACGAAGACAGTGGAAAAAAGAGAAAGAATATACGACATTTTATTTGGAGATGCCTCAGAAACCAGGTGATGTTCGGAGGGAAAGGAAAAACATATCTAAAGATGCGGATCGTCTGCGTGTTATGGCTCGCAAAGAGTATTTGCAAACAGCATTGGAACGGTTGGAAGGGAATATTAATGCATTGCAGGAAATACTCGGTAATTTTGAAGACACCTCAACGGAAGGAATCCTGTCGGGGTTGGATCCGGCAATTCAAAAGGAAATTGCTTTTCAAAAACAAAAGGAATACCTGCTGCCGGATGATCCGGCAGAGGCAAAGGCCCTTCTGGAATGGATTAGGGAGCCATATCCCAAGAATCCAAACTATTCACAGTATCTGAAACACCGCACTAGCACAGGGGAGCTGGTCAGAACCAAGTCAGAAGCATTAATATATGAAAAACTGAAGGAATATAAGTTAGCGTATCGATATGAAAACCAGCTGATGGCGGGGAATACCGCTATATATCCTGACTTTACCATCCGAAGGACGGATGGAAAGATTTTTTATTGGGAGCATGCAGGGAGATGTGACCTGCAGAGTTATCGGGACGATCTCATTTGGAAGATAAGGGCGTATGAAAGCATAGGAATCGGGCAGTGGGATAATTTGATCATATCTTTCGATGTGGAAGATGGGAGGATCGACATGCGGGAGGTTGAGAGCCAGATTAAGAACAAGCTGATTATATGAGGTTGAAAGCCAGATTAGGAATAAGCTGATCATATAATTAAAAAAGACCGCTTAGTTTTAGCGGTCTTTTTTATGCGGTGGACGCATATTATATCGTTGCTGCGCGTGACATGTATCTCATCCTGTTATGCGGAGTGAAACATATCGTATGATTATTTCAATACATCCATGAAAGCTTTGACGTTTTCTGGTTTTGCGTTCAGCGGAACTTCGCAGCCGGAGCTCAGCATAAATCCGCCGCCCATACCCATCTGGACCAGCTTCTCGCTGTAAGCAGCGACTTCGTCCGGTGTTCCGAAAGCAAAGAGCGTTGCAGGCACATCACCTCGGATCGTCTGATATCCTTTCAGCATGCCGTAAGCTTCTTCGATGTTGGTGTCGCCGTCCAACTCGAGATGCAGGCTGCCTTTAGGAAGCTCTGTGAAGTATTTGACCATCGGCAGCCAGTTGCCGTCTGCGTGAAGAACGCTGATAAGGCCTGCTTCGTGGAAGCGGGTGATGGTCTTCTTCATCTCCGGCCATACATACTCTTCAAAGAATGCCGGAGAGATGAATGTTGCGGAAGATCTCATTGCGAAGATACCGATCTTCTGTGCGCCGCTGGCTTTTGCCTGCTCGATCGTACCGATGTCTGCACCTTCCTGTTCTTTGCGGATGATGTCCATGATCTTCTCCGGGCAGTCATACATATCATAAGTGAATTCCTGCATGGAGCGGATCATTGAAAGATCGTCAAAAATAGGAGCCATAGCGCTCTCAAAGCAAGGGACAACGCCATGCTGGATCAAAAATCCAATCGTTCTGCCCATGTTTGCACCAAGCTGTCCGAATCTTGCGCCAAGCTGACCCGGGTTATCAAAATGGTTGATTGCCATTAAGTAGCCGAATTTCCAGTTCTGAAATCCCATTTGCAGGATCTTGTCATATTCTTCCGGATCATCAAAGAATGGGGTCTCAACGAACTGATACAGATCATCGTCACCAAGTTCGCGTCCCGGCAGTCTGACAGGAAGACCCATGATAAAAGTAGTGTCCAGCGGCTCCATTGCCATGGAAACATCCGGAACACCAATCTTTGCCCAGGTATTTTCTACGGCTTCCAGCCAGTTTGTAGGATCCGGATCAAGGATCTCTTTCTGGGTCTTTCCACCCAGAGGTCCGTAAGTTGCCAGCAGCATCGGCATGATCGGCATTTCGCTTCTGTCTGCGTATGGTGTCATGCTTAACATTTTTCCGTACTTTTCAAAAGAATTCATCATACATCTCCTATCCAAAAATAAGCAGGTTTATAACTTCTATTTTTATAAGCGCGCTCATCATAGCCGAATGCGGCTGTTTTGTAAAATCACAAAACGTGATTTTATTATAACAAAATGTTATAACAAAACCACGTTCTAAAATTCAGGATAAAGCGAGAAAAGCTTATAAAAACAGGAAAACCCGAAGGGGAGATCAATCCAGATACATCTGCCGCAGCTGCTCTTTTTCTTCTTCGGAAATGTGCAGTCCCTGCGTAATGTAATTATCAAAATTGCCGTACAGCTCATCGATCCGGGTCATCACCGTGTCCACATAACTTGGATGCGTGCGGTGCAGATATTCCAGAGATTTTTCGTTTTCTTCAGTCAGGTAGCCGTACTGCTCAAAGAATTCTTTCTTTGCCTGTTCCACTTCCGGCCCCATATATTCGTTAGTCAGCATGTAGTCCTCGATGATATCCTCGTAAGGTATTCCCAGGATCTTCTGCAGGATTGCGGCGCCAATGCCCGTGCGGTCCTTGCCTGCCGTACAGTGCCACAGCACACAGTGATATTGTCCGCTGAGCAGTTTCCGGAGGAAAAACTCAAACTGACTTTTCGCATATTCATTTTCTGCGAACTGCAGATACATGGCGCACATGGAACGTCTGGTGCGTTCCCCGTCATGCAGCGGTCTACCTTCCGGGTCTATCTCGGTCTTTTCTACATGCCGGTCCGGATGGAAGGAATCATCATAGATGGACATATGGATATACTCAACACCATCCAGCTGCGGATCCGGCGTTTTATCCACTTCGTCCTTTGAGCGGAAATCGAGGATCAGATCAACCATTTCTGCCAGACGCTTTTTATCAGCATCGCTTGCTTCAAAAAGACGGCCGCTGCGAAGGAGCATACCTTCTTTCACATGCCGTCCGTCCTCCGTGACCATGCCTCCAAGGTCACGTACGTTATTCAAGTTTTCAAAAGGGATCTTTTTACTGACCATGCCGCCTCCTTTCAAAAAAAGATTAGTCGTCAGCCGTCGATCTCTTCTTTCCGACGTCTTCCCTCATCCAGAAGTTTGATCAGGGCTTCTTTGTCCCCCGCAGCAACAGCTTCTTTATATGCGGTGAGGTTTTCAATCAGTGCATCAATCTCATCCGCAAGATAATCCTTGTTATCTAAAAAGAGCTGCGCCCACATTTCCGGATTCAGCCAGGCCACACGGGTCATGTCCTTGTAGCTGCCGGCAGAAAAACCTTTATGTGCTTTGGCGGTTGGGCTCTTGATATAGGCACTGGAAACAACGTGCGCCAGCTGTGAGGTAAAAGCGATCATCTCATCGTGCTTTTCGGCAGAGGAGACGGTGATGCTGTTAAAACCAGCTGGTGCCAGAAGTTCTTTAATGCGCATTAACAGATCAAGGTCATCATTCGCAGGCGGCACGATGACCATCGGTGCGCCTTTATACATATCTTTCCGGGCATGTTTAAAACCGGAATATTGTGTGCCGGCCATCGGATGTCCACCCACGTAGGTGAAACCAAAACGTTTTGCGGCATCCATTCCGGCATCAACGATGACGCGCTTGGTTCCGCAGCAGTCGATGACGATCGGATGAGTGCCAAAATAAGGGCCTTCCTTTTCCAGATAATCGACAGCTGCCTGCGGATAAACGCAGATCAGGATCAGATCACATTCTTTGAGGTTTTCACGGGTAAGGTCTACGTCAACATTTCCGCTGAGTTTGGCAAATTCCAGAATGGAAGAATCTGTATCAAATGCCAGGACCTTATGTCCTGCAGCGTGATAAGCTTTTGCAAAGGAGCCTCCGATGAGGCCGAGTCCTACAACTCCGATGGTAAAAGTGTTGTTGTCTGTCATGAAGCCACGACCTTTCGGATTGCACGGATCTTTTCACAAAGATCAGCAAATTCTTCCGGACGCAGGGACTGCGCACCGTCACACAAAGCGTGCGGCGGATCATTATGCACTTCGATGATCAGACCATCTGCATTGCAGGCAGTAGCGGCCATTGCCATCTGCGGCACGATGCGTGCGATGCCGGTTGCATGACTTGGATCCACGATTACCGGCAGGTGTGATAATTCGTGCAGCATCGGGACAGCAGAAATGTCCAGCGTGTTCCGGGTGTAATCACTGAACGTACGGATTCCGCGCTCGCACAGGATCACCTGCTCATTTCCGCTCGCCATGATATATTCTGCGCTCATCAGCAGTTCTTTGAGAGAATTTGCTAAGCCGCGCTTTAAGAGGATCGGCTTTTTGGTTGCACCGAGCTCTTTTAGTAAATCAAAATTCTGCATATTGCGTGCGCCGACCTGGAGGACGTCCACATCCTCAAACAATGGCAGATCAGCTGCGCTCATAATTTCGGAGACGATTGGAAGACCAGTTTCCGCACGGGCAATCTTTAAAAGCTCAAGGCCTTCCGCTTTCAATCCCTGGAAATCATATGGGGAAGTCCGCGGTTTAAACGCGCCGCCCCTAAGGAGCTGTGCACCGGCTTCTTTTACGGCCTTTGCGATCGTTACGATCTGATCTTCAGACTCTACGGAGCACGGACCTGCGATCATGCCGAAATGACCGCCGCCGATCTTTGCATCGCCGACTTCTACAACGGTATCATCCGGGTGGAATTTCCGGTTGCAGCATTTAAAAGGCTCGGTGATCCGGTTGACAGAATCAACGATATCCAGGCTGCCGATTAGGTCTATATCCAGACGTGTTGTATCACCTACAAGACCTAAGATCGTCTGATACTCGCCAACAGAAACATGGACATCAACGCCCATTCCTTTTAACCAGCCGATCAGCTGATCTTTTCTCTCTTCTGTTGTCTGCGGTTTTAATGCGACGATCATCTTTTTTCCCTCCGATTTATAAAAATATGCTTACCCGACAATGTAGCGCTTTAAAGCGCTGATGTCAACTAAAAAATGCTGTTGTTAACAGTGCTTTTGGCAAAAAACGATGTCACTGCCGGCCATAAAAACCGCAATTTCTGCTTGCGGTCCTTACAGGTGCAGTGTTACCATAAAACATTATTAATCAGTATTTTCCGGAGGAAACAGCAAATGGAAAATCTTGAACAATGCAGAGAAGAAATCAACCGGATCGATCAATCCATGGCTCAGCTTTTTGAAGAACGCATGAAAGTGGCGGCGCAGATTGCTGCCTATAAAAAAGAGCACACGCTTCCGATCCTGGATAGAGTGCGGGAACAAGCCGTACTGGAAAAGAATGTTGCGCTTATTTCTGAATCGGAATTAAAACCGTATTATACGGATTTTCAAAAAAAGGTAATGCGTATTTCCCGCTCTTATCAGGCACGTCTGATGAGCGGTATGATGATCGGTTACAGCGGTCTTCCGGGTGCCTATGGTTTTATTGCATCCAAGCGGTTGTTCCCGGATGCGGAGCTGGTCTCATTTACTAACTTTGAACCGGCGTACCGGGCAGCGGAAAACGGAATGGTCGACTGTGCTGTGCTTCCGATGGAAAACAGTTATGCCGGCGAGGTCGGAGAAGTAATGGATCTGCTGTTTTCCGGCGGACTGTATGTCAACCGGGTCATGAATCTGGAAGTAGAGCATTATCTGCTTGGCGTTCCAGGAGCGACGGTAGACAAAGTTAAGACGGTCGTAAGTCATCCGCAGGCAATTGCGCAGTGTGAGACATATATCAAAAAGCACGGGTTTGAAGTGCTGGATTACTCCAACACCGCAAGAGCAGCAAAGTTTGTGAAAGAACGGAACGATCCGACGATTGCGGCGATCGCCTCCGAAGAAGCAGCTGATCTGTTCGGGTTGAAGATTCTGGAACGGAAGATCCATTCCACTAGAAATAACGCATCCCGCTTTGGTGTGTTCTCCCGTTCGCTGCAGGTCCTGCCGGAAGATACAAAAGATGACAGCTGCGGATTTATTCTTTTGTTCACAGTTCCGAACGAGGCAGGCGCATTAGCGCTGACTCTGGATATTATCGGTTCGCATGGATTCAATATGCGGAATCTGCGCAGCCGTCCGATGAAGGGTCTGCAGTGGAAATACTATTTCTATGTAGAGGCAGAAGGTAATATTTCCCGGGAAGAAGGGCAGAATATGCTGCAGGAGCTGAGAGCCGTTTGCGGAAAACTGAAACTGGCCGGCACGTTCCTGAATGAATAGTGAAATATGATACTTTCTTTAAACTTAGAACAAGATAGTTACGATATTGTGGTAGAACGCGGCGTCCTGCAGAAAGCAGGAGAGCTGTTAGATCTGGACCGGAAAGTTCTGGTCGTGACTGATGACGGCGTTCCTGCCAACTATGCCAAAACCATTCTTTCCCAGTGCAGGGAAGGCGTGCTTGTCACGCTGCCGGCAGGAGAGAGCACCAAAAATTTTGATTCTTTTCGGATGCTGCTTTCTAAAATGCTGGAAGCTTCCTTTACACGGAAAGACTGCGTAGTGGCTGTCGGCGGAGGTGTTGTGGGTGATCTGTCCGGATTTGCCGCAGCCTGCTATATGAGGGGTATCGATTTTTACAACATCCCGACAACGCTTCTCTCCCAGGTGGATTCTTCCATCGGCGGAAAGACAGCTATTGACTTGGATGGCGTTAAAAATATAGTCGGCGCTTTTTATCAGCCGAAAAAAGTCCTGATCGATCCGGATACATTGAAAACGCTTGATAAAAGGCAGTTTTCGGCCGGCATGGCGGAAGTTATCAAAATGGCTTTGACCAGTAACGCAAACCTGTTCGCATTGATCAGAGACAGCAAAGATACGGCGGCGGATCTGGAGGAAATCATTGTTTCTGCACTGCAGATCAAAAAGGACGTGGTGGAGCAGGATCCGAAAGAAAACGGACTGCGGAAAATATTAAACTTTGGTCACACGATCGGTCATGCCATTGAAAGCATGGAAGATGGAAAACTCCTTCACGGAGAATGCGTTGCACTGGGAATGCTGCCGATGTGTGAGGAACGTGTGCGAAAAGAACTCCTTCCGCTGCTTAAGAAGTTTGATCTTCCAACCACTTATGACAAAGATAAACAGCAGCTGATGCCGCTGATCTTACATGATAAAAAAATGCAGAAGGATTCTCTATCGGTGATCTATGTTCCGCAGATCGGCCAGTATGAGATCCGCAATATCCAACCGGAAGAGATGGAAGCGTTATTATGAAAAATACATTTGGGAATCATTTATCTGTCACGTTATTCGGGGAAAGCCATGGACCGGCCATCGGCATTGTCTTAGACGGCCTGGCACCGGGAATCGCAGTCAATGAGGAAATTATCAAGGAATTTCTGGCCAAACGGCGTCCGTCTTCTGATCTGGACACGGCACGCGTAGAGAAAGATCCGTTCCAGATCGTCAGCGGTGTTTTTCAGGGGAAGACCTGCGGTACGCCGCTTACCATTCTGATCCCGAATGAAGATACCAGAAGCAAAGATTATTCCTATGGAGAAGCGCGCCCATCCCATGCAGATTACGCTGCGCATAAGAAATATCACGGACACGAAGACTATCGTGGCGGCGGCCATTTTTCCGGCCGGCTTACAGCTGCGCTTGTGGCAGCAGGCGGCATACTGATTCCGGCTTTGGAAGCAAAAGGCATTCACATCGGCACGCATATTTACAGCTGTGCACAGATTCCGGACCGCACGTTTGATAAGATCCTGCGGGATGGCTTATCCCAGTCGGAACTGGCGGACATTCTCCTTTTACTCAGAGAGAAGGCCTTCCCGGTTTTGAACGAAGATGCAGGAGAGAAGATGAAAGAAAAGATCCGTGAGGCATCCCAGCAGAACGACAGCGTGGGAGGTATCACAGAAACGATGATCACCGGTCTTCCGGCAGGTGTTGGAGAGCCTTGGTTTGACAGCGTGGAAAGTGAGCTCTCTCATATTCTGTTCAGCATCGGCGGAGTTAAAGGCGTGGAGTTTGGAAGTGGATTCGCTTTGGCGGATATGACAGGAAGCATTGGAAACGACGCTCTGCGGTATAAAGAGGACGGAACGGTTTATACAGAAAGCAATCACAACGGAGGGATCAACGGCGGCATTACAAATGGCATGCCGGTACTGTTCCGCTGCGCGTTTAAGCCGACGGCATCCATTGCAAAAGAGCAGAAGAGTATCGATTTTCTGAAAAAGGAAAACATTAACTATAAGGGGAAAGGACGGCACGATCCGGCCATTGTCCGCAGGGCATGTCCGGTGATCGACTGCGTTGCAGCGATTGCTGTTGCCGACCTTCTCACAGGAAGATACGGAACGGATTATCTGGCATGAAAAGTCCGGCGCCAGCCGCCGGCTCGTCAATAAAATGAACATCACGATTCAACCAGGAAAACTACAAGGACTTGTAACAGCGCCTCCTTCCAAAAGCTATGGACACAGAATGCTGTTGTGTGCACAGCTGGCGGAAGGAGATAGTGTAATCAGCGGTCTTTCGGAGAGCGAGGATATTCTTGCAACCAAAGACTGTCTGCATGCACTGCAGGAAAGAACGCCGGATGCTGTTTTTCCGTGCAGGGAAAGCGGCAGCACGCTGCGTTTTTTGATCCCGTCCGCTCTGGTGCTGTGCGGCGGGGGTGTTTTTACCGGAACGCAGCGGCTGATCGAACGAGGCATCGGCATTTATGAAGAGATCTTTGCAAGCGCAGCTGCAATGGGGGCTGATATCTGCCTGGAAAAAGAAGCGGATCAGATCCGCATAAAAGGAAATCTGCCTGCAGGCAATTATAAAATGCGAGGAGATGTCAGCAGCCAGTTTGTCACAGGTATGCTGCTGGCATTGCCATTGTTAGAAGGGAACAGCATGCTGAGGGTCCTGCCTCCGGTGGAAAGCCGTCCGTACATCGATATCACCATTGATGTTATGAAACAATTCGGTGTCGCCATCAGAGAAGTTGAACCAAACCTGTTTTTGATCCGCGGCGGGCAGAAGTACCAGGCCGGTAATTACCAGGTAGAGGGAGATTGGTCCAACGGCGCTTTTCTTTATGGATTTCGGGAAATTGGATCCGATCTGCAGATACAAGGACTGAACATGAAAAGCCTGCAGGGCGATAAAGCTTGTCTTTCGTTTTTCAAGATGCTGCCGGATCAGATGATCGATCTTTCCGACACTCCGGATCTGGGTCCTGTTCTTTTTGCGGTGGCTGCAGCCAAAGGCGGCGGCACCTTTACCGGCATTCGCAGGCTGCGTATCAAAGAAAGTGACCGCGCGCAGGCGATGGCTGATGAACTGGCCAAATTTGGGGCTGTATGTGAAGTAACAGAAAATGAAATGATCATCCAATCTTCCGGGCTCAAAAAACCGGACGTGCCTTTAGATGGGCACAACGATCACCGGGTCGTCATGGCACTTTCCATTCTTGCATCTATTACCGGTGGAACTATCCTTGGCGCGGACGCCGTCAGGAAAAGCTGGCCTGACTTTTTTGACGTCATGCAGAAAGCCGGCATGGAGTTTTCCGTGAGCGAATCATAACGTGAGCGAGTAATAAGCTGATCAAGAAAAGGAAGAGTACAAAGGACTGGAGAATCCGATGAATATCGCATATAAAAGAAAACTGCCAAGCGCCAGAGAAGTGCAGGAAATGTATCCGTTAAAAACAACGGATAAAAAACAGAAAGCGAAAAACGATGAAGAGATCAGTAAGGTATTTACAGGTGAAGATGACCGACTGGTTTTGATCATCGGCCCATGTTCGGCGGACCGCGATGATGCGGTTCTGGATTATATCGGCCGTCTTATTTCGCTGCAGGAAAAGGTGCAGGAGAAGATCCTGATCATTCCGCGAGTTTATACAAACAAGCCGAGAACGACAGGCGAAGGTTACAAAGGTATGCTGCATCAGCCGGACCCGAACCAGCGTCCTAATCTGCTTAAAGGCGTGATCGCCATCCGCAAGCTTCATATCAAGGTATTGCAGGAGACCGGCTTTTCCTGTGCAGATGAAATGCTATATCCGGAGAACTACAGATTCCTTTCGGATGTGCTGGGATATGTGGCTGTTGGCGCCCGTTCGGTGGAAAACCAGCAGCATCGTCTGGTTGCCAGCGGGATTCAGGTGCCTGTCGGGATGAAGAATCCGACCAGCGGTGATCTGGCGGTTATGATGAACTCTATCAAGGCGGCGCAGTCATCCCATGCATTTATTTTTACGGATCGGGAAGTGCAGAGCACAGGCAATCCGCTGACCCATGCCATCCTGCGCGGTGCGGTCGACCGCTATGGACAGAACATGCCTAATTATCATTACGAAGACCTGCAGATGGTCAGCGAACTTTACAAGAAGAACGATTATAAGAATCCGGGCATCATCATCGACTGCAATCACTCTAACTCCGGAAAAAAATATGAAGAGCAGATCCGCATTGCGAAAGAAGTGCTGCACAGCGCCAGGTATTCAAAGACGATCAACGGCCTGATCAAAGGGTTAATGATAGAATCTTATCTGGAAGATGGCTGCCAGAAGCCGGACGGCGGCGTCTATGGAAAATCCATTACGGACCCTTGCCTGGGATGGGCAAAAACCGAACGGCTGGTGCAGGAACTGGCCGACGCCAGGTAGGGAGAAGAGTGAAATATTTTTATAAAAAAAAGAATTGACAATCGCAGTAATGCGAGTAAAATTGGTAACAATTAAACCGTTGATGAAGAGTGAGTAGGTTTTTCCTCTTTGCCGATAGAGAGCCGCGGATGGTGGAAGCGTGGTG
>JAFWLF010000059.1:0-18150 GCA_017511185.1 Lachnospiraceae bacterium
AGCTCTTTGTTCAGCCTTCCCGATACGATCGGTCCGACGACATGAATGACCTTCCTGGCCGGAAGATCATATCCCTCCGTCAGCATGGGAACGGCTGTCGGCTGTTCATACCCTTCTCCGTATCGGACACGGAGTTCTTCCATCTTCCGGGCACACTCCGCCCTTAACTGCACGCCGGCATAGGTATGGATGCAGTTTGCGACACCCTTTAGAATCACACATTTCTCCGTCTCGGGAAAATGCCGTCATTGTGGTTTCTTCTGATTCTGTTTCAAGAGTGCCGCTGCGTCCGAAAAAATAATCTTCCTCGCCGGAATAGTCTTCGGTAGCGCAGCCCTTGATATAAATGTGGCAGACCTCGTTCTTGCCGTCGCGGGTCACATAGACACGCTCCACAATGCTGCTGATCAGGGATACGATCTCCGTGGGCTCCGCGTCCTTTACCAGTTCCCGGAAGGACAGCAGCGTCTCTTTGATCTTTTCGTAATCCCTGATATGTGCCTGCTGATCCTCCAGCTCCATCTCCAGCTTCGAGAGAGTCTTTCGTTTTGCAAAGATCTCCTCGGTCATCTCATTGACATCCGCTTCCAGATAGGGTCTTGTAGTTTCGGAAGCCGTCCGCAAGGCTTTCACCTGGGCTTTGATATCCCGGTCCAGGCGGTCGATCTCTTTCTGAAGAAAAGTGATCTCCTGCTGTGTCTTATCGCCTTTTACGTTCTGATCGATCTGCCGCTGGATATTGGTGAGATAATAGTTCTGCTCCTCATCTGACAGGGACGATAGCTTCTCTACGATAAACTCATCAAACTCCACGCCGTGAACCGCCTGGTAATCGCAGGCGCCTTTCCGGACCGCATTTGGACAGGCATATTTGAACCGTGGTTTCCCATGGGTATACCGTCCGCTTTCAGACACCACGTTCAGGCGCTGATGACACAGCGGACAGTAGATGAGGCCAGCCAGCAGCGCGTTGGTCGCCCGGTGCGGCCTGTTGTAGCGGTCAGCGATATCCAGCTTCAGAGTCTGTGCCGTAACCCAGTCCTTGCCTTCAATAAAGCCTTCATGACGGCCGATGGCAATGATCCATTCACTGATATCCTTCTCGCGGACCGTCTTGGAAAACTCCGGGTGAAGAAACGTTGAGTCGTCGCTCTCTTCCCGCATCTCACGAGTACGGTTATACACCGATATTCCGTGAAGGCCGTCGAAATCTGCCTCCTCGCCGTAAACATCGCCGTCATGCTCGATGAAATAACGATATGCGTCCTGATCGGCACTGCAGTAAACAGGATTCGTCACAATGTCCCGTACCGACTGCGTATTAAAGGGCAGGCCGGTCTTTGTCCGATATTCCTCCTCGTTCAATCGTCTGGCTGCTGCATTGTATCCCCTGGTGGAAAGGAACGCCTGAAATACATGCTGCACCAGAGTTTTTTCTTCCGGAATCGTGACGAGATAGGCATATCCATTCTTTTTACTGCCGCTGCCATGTTTCGACCGGTCTACCGAAAATCCTGTCGGCGGAATACCTCCCATCCAGCGACCATCTTTAGCAAGCTCGATCAGGTTGTCGGTGATACGCTCCTTGATGACGTCACGTTCAAACTCTGCGATGATGCCGAGCATCTGGATCATCATCTTGGAGTTGCTATCCTGGGTGTTCAGATTATTGGAACTGATCAGCAGGGCCACATTATGCTTGTTCAGATAGTCGATCATAGTGGTCAGATCCGACATCTTACGGCTGATACGATCCAGCTTATAGCAGACAATAGCACGGATCTTGTTCTGCTCCACATCGCGGATCATTCGCTGAAAATCGGGCCTATCGGCATAGAAACCGCTCTTGCCTTCGTCCTCGTATACCTTAAATTCATAATCAGCCGGGAGCTTCAGATGCAGCCTGGCATATTCCCTGCAGTACTCCTCCTGGTTGGCAATGGAGTCGCCTTTGTGGGTGATCTTTGATTTTCTGGCATAGATCACGACAGCACGATCATCCGGTTGTGTATGATCTGGTTTCTTCAAAATATCGCCTCCTCGGTTTTCTCAAACACACAACCATTATAACAATAGAAAGCAAAAAATGCCAGAGGGAAGAAGCATGCGTTTTGAGGTATAGAAAACCTTATATAAAAAAACAAATACTCCAACACTCTGGCGGGTTAAATCTTTGGGTGAATTTATTCATCCCGTGGGTTGATTTATTGCTTAAAATGTGTTATCATGATCATACCCGAAAGGAAAAAAGGAGGTAAGTCCCATGTTAACGAGTATAGGAAGATTCCTGAAGAAGTTACGGATTGATCGCGGGGAGATATTGAAAGATATGGCCGAAAAACTGGATGTTACGGTTTCTTTCCTGTCCGCGGTCGAAAATGGAAAGAAGCATATGCCTTCGGCATGGAACGGAAAGATTTGCAGACTGTACGATCTAAACGAAGAACAGAGGCGTGAATTCACCACTGCAATAGCGGAAACAGAGGATGCAATAGAGATGAATCTAGTCAGCGCAAATCTTGGAAGACGTGAATTGGCTGTTTCATTCGCACGTCGTTTTAACAACATTGACGATGCACAGGTCGAAGCAATCCGAAAGATCCTTCAGCGAGGTGACAAGAAATGAACTGTTATAAGGCAGATCCTGTATCAAGGGAGAACATTCGGCGGTTTATCAGAGGCCTAAAAAGAAAGGTGGGATTAGAATATGAACTTTATTTTCCGATTCTGCCTTTCGTTGAAAACGTTCTCCCGTTACTAATACCGGACTTTCAGTTTGAAGTCGTGCCTGAAAATGAGATGGGTGGAAAGCACGGAGAAACATATCCAAGCAAGAACATAATGCGAATCCGCGAAGACGTTTATCTTCGCGCTGCTGCCGGAGAAGGACGGGACAGGCTGACAATAGCGCATGAGGTTGGGCATTTATTCATGCATGAGGATGACTCCATAGCGTTGTGTCGGCTGGCCCCTTATGAGCAATTAAAGCCCTTTGAAGATCCCGAATGGCAGGCTGATGCATTTGGCGGTGAGCTTCTGGCTTCTTCTTATCTCATAAAAGGGATGACCGAATTTGAGGTACAAGAAAAATGCGGTGTATCATCATCAGCCGCACATGTTCAGCTGAATACTCTTCGTCGCAAATAATAAGGGAGGTGAGGCCATTGTCTGCATTAACAAAAGCACTGCCTTGATTGTTGGCGCAACCACTGCAGTGCTCTGTTCCGAATATCTCTATTCGTGTTAGCTAATATATTATACAGGAATTCGGGACGTATTTCAAGAGACTGGGTTGATTTTGGCGAATTACCCTTCCTCTATAAAGCATAGTTTAACATGGCTTCCGGATATCTCTATTCGTGTTAGCAACTCATAGGGATTTCGGAAGCTCAACCTCAGGGTAAAATACTCAAGACTCATTACCCTGTTGTATGAGCATAGATGCCAGAATCGGGCATCAGAAAGAATATTCTATGATAAAAGGACTAACAGAATACGACAAGTATAAAGTAGTTCGCCCTATTTTGGGCGATTGTAAGTATGATGCATTTGAAATGCCAGTCATAAGAAAAACCCCCATTGATACCCTTGATTGGGAAAAAATCAAGGTGATTGGTCTTCAAAACGCTTCCGCCAAAACATCGAGCAAGGATACACTTGTGTTGATGTTTAACTATGACAAGCGGCTATTGGCGCTTTGGAATGACCCCTTAAAAAAAATCGCGTTGTTTCAAGGATTTGCCGCAGTAGGAACACCGGACTTCAGTATCTATCCTACAATGAATGTTAACGAAATAAGGCATAACATCTATATGTCAAGGTGGCTCGGTGTTACGTGGCAAAACTACAATTGTCTTACTATACCAACTGTTGGATGGGCGCTGCCGGATACATATGATCTATGCTTCAGTGGGATAGAATACGGTTCCATAGTTATAATATCTACCTTGGGCTGCCAGGACCGTACCGAAGATTTCCTGAACGGCTTCAATGAAATGAAAGTTCGGCTTGATCCACCACTCATCATTGTCTTCGGTGATATGATCGATGGGATGACCGGTACATTTATCAACTTCCGATACACTGATTGCTTCTGCCGGAAAAATCAATATGAGCAGCTGCATTTGGATGGAATTTCTAAAATCTTTACAATAAAGGAGGTTGCATAAATGGGTTCCAGAGGCGCTTTCGTAGATGTTAGCAGCGGGGATTTCTCCTTCAAGGAGGGTGGTCAACACTATAAGTCGATCGGCATATTAAGCAGCAATCCTAATGTAAAGGTTATCGTTCAAGACTCATCAAACGTTAAAGCCCCGGAATTCTCACATACTCCCGGAAGGATCTACGCAATTGTCAAAGATGGGGCACTTAAACATGTAGCTTATTATGACGAAAACCATAATCAGGCTGTAAGCATAGATCTTGCTCATGCTCACAAAGGTGTTCAACCACATCGACATGTTTACATGAGTCATAACAAGAATGATCCTGGTATTCCGCCAACTTCGGATGAAAAGGAACTGATCAGAAAGATAAAAAAGGAGTTTCATCTAAAATGAGAAAGAATGAATATACTTCACTGGACGATTTCCGTTCACAGTACATAGGTGTCTGGGCGCCATCTGAAGGTCATTGGTTAGGACTTGATTTTTCATACAAAGGAAACGAATACCGGTTTCAAACCGGATCCATGTATGCAGAAGAAGACACGATCTTGCCAAATGGACAGACAGCTGTTTATGGTTTATATCGTAAGAACAAAAACGAGAAAGACTCTCGAGAATACTGTCTTTTGTCAGAATTTGCAACCATAGATGACGTCCTTATAAGTACTTGCATTGAGGGAAGACCCTTTTCAGAAATAATTATGGACGATGATACTGAATTACTGGGACAAGATTAGATTGCCAGGGCATCACACATATATCTGTCTGATGCCCTTTATTCAATCTATTTAGCCAGCCTTCAGATACTCACGAAGATCGATCTGTCGGAGAACAGCGATATCCTGTTTCTGAATATATTTTGTCGCAAGCTTCGCCCGTTTGTCCTGGAATTCCCGCAGGATCTGTTTGCGGTTATTTCCAAAGTGAATCACACACTCCATTTCCTTGTAACGGTTGTCTTTCAGCATGCGGTCACCTCCCCTGCTCCCGGAGATGGCGCTGCACTTTGCTTCTTCCGGCATAGTGTTCCAGGATCTCCGGCGGTATCCGTTCCAACAGGGCGACCGCCTGTTCATAGTCGCGCTGAAGCTGAAGATCCGCCATTCTCTTCAGAACGCTTTCCTGTTTGCTTTCCTTAAGTGCAGCTGTCAGATCCTCATTTTTCCGGACAAGGGCTTCATTCTTTGCAGTCAGATCCTGAAAGGCACCCTTGTACTTCTTCATCTGGGTGCTCATCTTCTCTACATTCGGGATATACTTGTCCAGATACCTGCAAATCTCTTCCGCCTTTGCTTTGGCATTGAACATGCTGACCTGGGAGAGCATCTTATCCAGCTTCTCACGCTGTTTGTTCAACCTTGTCATCTCTTTGAACACCCGAGGCGGGATGTGATCGCGGCCGGTCTCGCTTGCGGTCATCCCGCGTTCCAGATCCGGAAACTTACGAACCATCTGTTCCCAGAAAGCGTCCTGCCACTTGGTCAGCTTCTTCTTGTTCCCGATGATCTCTTTGGCACAGAGCCTGCCGTCCTCCGTCAGCGGGACAAAAGAAAGGTGCATATGAGGCGTTTTCTCGTCCATATGCACCACGGCTGAAACAATCGTATCCGGATTCTGTTTTTGTTTGATAAAGTCCAACGCCGTCTGGAAGAAGGTCCGGATCTCTCCCTGCTTTTTGTCCTTAAAGAACTCCGGGCTGGCCGTCACCAGCATCTCCACAAGTCTTACGCTGTCTGACCGTGTCCGGCATCCGGCTGCAGCGATCTGCTTCTCTGCCTCAGCCCGGTATTTTCCCTGCGGCTCGATCAGATGAAAATTCAGGTGACTCCGGCTGGTGTCCACATCCGGATTGCTTGCGTATCTCTCTTTTGTTCTCTCATTGTGAGCCTCGATCCCGCTGATCTCAGGTCCCTTATATTTCGCAAATCTCATAATCGCATATTGTGCTCCCATATTGTCCTCCCTGCGGTTTCCCACATAATAAAAGTCTTCTTTTTTTGCGTTCGTACGTACATGCGTACATTTGATGAATGGTTAAACATCGTACGCTTGTACGCACGTACACATTTTTTGCGCTGTTTTATAAAAACGGATTATTGTGATCGATGATCTCTACGCCGCGATATCCCCGGCAGCGTTTGCCTTTTCCCCGATAAATGTTATTATCAGGTGTCAGGTGATAAGTCCCTGAATATTGAGAAAGATAGTTGGCAAAACTCTTCATGGACAGCGCGTTCTCCGCATTGTCTTCGCACCATTCCTTGTACGCCGCGTACAGATCGCTGGTAGCCGCCTTACTGTCCTCATGGAAAGTGAGATATCCTTCGGAAGTCAGGAACTCCGGAATGTTGTTGGCATCCTTTACAATGGCGGCAATATTCTCCTTTGATCGTTCGCTGATAGTGAAGCGATAGTCATTTGCAATAAGCCGCTGCAGGCCTTCCAGACACCACAGGAGAATGCCCTCTTTTTCAGCAGCCAGCTTGTCCATCAGGTAGGGGTCATCGACACGATCCACCGGTTTATCCTTCGTCGTGATCACGATCTGTCGGCGAAAGAATCCGTCAGATCGGTCGTGGAGTGCGGTGAGAGCACCATTCCCGAAACAAAGAAACCGGACATAAAGGAGTGTCTGATAGCTTTGCTCATGCTTTCTTTCTACATCCATCTGACATTCGGAAGTGACGATCGATTTGATATAGTTCGTTTTGGTCAGTGCGCTCATATCCATATCGTCATCCACCATAAGAAGCCGGTCTTCCAGATCCGCCCGGGCAAAGTCATTTTTTTCGACCTTCTGGATACTGGTGGTATTCATATTGATTCCAAGAAGAGATCTCATGACAAGGCCAATGCGGGACTTGCCTTCACCGCCTTTACCGATCAGCATCAGCATCTTCTGTGCTTTGGTAGTCGGGATCAGGCAGTACCCCATATATTCCTGCAGTGTCAGAATATCTTCCGGTATCAGAAGTTCCGAAAGGAATCTCAGCCAGACACCCGGCATGTCTGCATCCGGATTGTAATCGACCGTCAGCCGGTTGCGGCAATATTCTTTATCCCTTCTGAAACGGCCATCCAGATACCAGGTGCCGTTTGCCACATGGATCCGGTCATAGTGCAGCGGGATGTCCTCCGAATAAGCCATGAGTTTGATCGTTTTCAGCAGGTCATCCACTTTCCTGGCCACGCTGCTTTCCTTCCATTCACTGATATCATCAAAGATGATCTGCTTTAGGCTGCCTTCATCAGGTACGAGACCGTCCACTGTAAAGAACCTTCCGTGAATGCATTTCATGGGATGTGCCGACAGAAAACTGCAGGAATAAATCAATTCATTAATCTGCCTGTCCTTCGTGACCCATGCCGGCGCATCAGCCGGCAATACGTTCGTTCTCGCCATACTCTGTTATCCCCCTTTCCTTTGCGCAGTCACGGCGAACCTTTTCCTCCAGTCCGCCGATCATTCCGTCATTCATTAGAGCCTTCACTGTCGTTGCCCTCAGCTCCAGATCACCGACTGTCAGGATGTCCGCCAGATATTCGATGTAGTCGAGCATCTGGCAGGCTTCCACAAACCGGTCATCATAGTCTTCATCCATGCTTTTGGGCGCATACCTTACCTTCCAGTCCTCCAGAAGATGCAGATAATCACAAAGCACCCGCTGACAGTAGCGTTCGTCATCCCGGAACGCCCTGATCATCGGGTGCTTTGGTTTTGCAAGTGCTGCTGCGGACGGAGGCTTATCAGGATCGATCCCAAAGTCCGCCGCCAGCTTCTTTGCCGCTTCATAGGGCCTGAGATCAAAGAGTCTCGCCACCAGGTCAACCACATCTCCCGTAGCACCACAACCGAAGCAATAGAAGTAATCTTTATTCAGCTTCATGCTGGGATGACGGTCATCGTGGAATGGACACTTTGTCATTCCGTGGTGATTTACCTGTAAGCCGTACATCTTCGCCGCGGCAGGTACGCTCACACTCGCCTTTACAGTTTCAAATAAGTTCATATACTGGTTCCTCCTTTAAATTTAGATTTGGATTTCTCATCCTGATGTCTTATACGGAGGAAAATGCCGAAGATTGAAAAATTGGGCGTTATTGGGATTGGCAGGATAGGGGAAGGAAGAAAATTGCAAAAACGCAATCCATTGTCCGCTTTTTGGGACAGATGACTGGATATACTAGATCTAAGCTTGGACGTGTTTGTCAGTCGGGAATGGTTTTGAATTTGTGGTTTAAAGGGATATATTTTGATAAATCGCAAATGTTAACCCCTTTAACTTGATTTTATCGCAGTCAAAAAGTATAATGGCATTGATGGATTGACACATGGAAAGGAGAACTTTCATGAGACTATATAAAAGAGAGAATTACCTGAAGAAAATACGTGGTTTTTACCATGATACCGATATAATCAAGGTGATCACCGGTGTTCGTCGATGTGGCAAGTCCTGCCTTATGGAAACGATAGCAGGGGAGCTCACAGAAGCTGGAATCGCCTCCGAAAACATCATTTACCTGAATCTGGACAAACGAGGATACCGCAATATTAAAACAACAGATCAGCTGGATGCACTCATTGAGGAAAAATCTATTGCAGCAGGGCCAAAGTATCTGTTCATTGACGAGGTTCAAAATGTCAAAGATTTTGAAGAAGTGATCAATGGTTTTAGAGAAGAAGATGAATACAGTATTTTTATCACCGGTTCTAATTCTTATCTTCTCAGTGGAGAGCTCGCCACAAAACTGACCGGCCGCTATCTTGAATTCGAACTGTATACGTTGAGCTTTGAAGAATACCTTGGGATGAAGGAGTTTCTTGGAAAAACAATACAGAGTGACCTGACCGCCGAATTTGATAACTATATATCTGAAGGAGGTTTCCCGAAGGCATTACAATATGAAGGAGCTGATAAACGTGCCTATATCCAGGGTGTTATCAATGAGATTTTTAAGAAAGACATAAAGAAGAGAGTAAAGATCCGCAAAGTATCTGTCTTCGAAACTGTACAGAGATATATTATCAACAACTACGGCGCTACCATGAGTCTGACAAACATTCTGGAAGAGCTGCATAAAAATGGATGTCCAATCAAAAGAGAAACCTTACATCGATATATAAGAATCCTGGAAGAGGCCAAGATTATCTATCCATGTTATCGTTTTGATCTGAAATCCAAAAAATCCATATCCGGCGAGCAGAAGTATTATCTTGCAGATTTGGGATTCTATTTCGCCTTTAACACGGATAAACGTATCAACTACGGTCCTGCTTTAGAGAACATCGTTTACACCTACGCCAGATCAAAAGGTTATGATGTCAGTGTCGGCCGGATCGGAAAACTGGAATGTGACTTCATACTGGGTCAAAATAATATGGATTATGCCTATGTGCAAGTAGCTATGACGATAATGAACAGCCTCGATACGGAAGAACGCGAGTATCGTCCGCTTGAAAGCATCCGCGATAATTATCCCAAATATCTGCTGACAAGGAACGATCTCATTCAACACAGGAGCGGCATAAAGCATTACAACATCGCTCCGTTTATGAAAGACAATCGGTTATTCTGAAATAAACAGCACCACATAAGGAGGGGAATGCTCTATGACCAGGACCTGGCTCCCCAGTGATACACGACAGCGTATCCAGGATTTGATAAAAGACAGCAGCATTACGCAGGCCGAGCTTGCCGGGATCATCGGCCTTTCTGAAAGTGCGCTCAGCCGGTACCTGAAGGGGCAGACAGAAATGCTTGGCGACGGGTACATCATCAAAATCGCAAAGTATTTCAATGTCTCCACGGACTTTATTCTCGGAGAAACAAATATTCCGGATCGGAAAAATTACGACATTGAAGAGCTGGGACTGTCGGCCGAATCAGCGAAACTACTTTATACCGGCAAGATCGATGCCCGCATCCTGAACCTGCTTCTCGAAAACCCGCGCTTCCCACAGCTGGCTGCTTTGCTCGCCCGTTACCAGAACGAAATTGTAAAATCCGGAATTGCCGCCATGAACCAGCAGCTCTCTTTCCTGAGTTCTTTGCTTTTGGATCAGGCGGATAATAATCCCGATAGTGCTGAGTCCGCCAGACAGGCCGCGCAAGATATCAGTGCCATACGCACTCCGATAATAAATGCAGATACGACCGCCATCCAAAATGTATTTATGCTAATCGTCAGAGATATCAAAGAGCAGGGAGAAACTATCGTTACAGACAGTAAAGCAGCCTCTGCAGAAGTAATGCAGAAACTGCGAAAAGAACTATCCAAAGGGCAGGACTCTCCCGATCTCAGAAACCTGACTGCGGAAGATCTGACTGCTGCCGTCATGAAGACGATTGCTGCAACAGGTATTTCTGAGGATACTCTGCAAAGCCTTGGTTCGGCATATACAAAAGTTTTAGAAGAAATGAAGGATCTGACCCATGACGAATGAGCAATTATGTTCGCTCGCTCAGGAAGGAGATCATGATGCCGAAACAACCTTGATCGAAAATGTATTGCCGTCCATTCAGCTTACTGCTGCACAAATCAAAGAGCGTTATCCGGGTCTTATGCTTGAGAGGGATGATCTGATTCAGGAAGCGCTCATCGGATCCATGCGGGCAATAGAAACATTTGATCTGAAATCCGGCAATCTTTTTCAAACCTATGCTTCGGCAGTTGCGGAAAATGCAATGCTCGACTACGTCCGGAAATGCATTTCCGCTCTTCCTGCTTCCGGAAAGATTACAAGTCTGGATGCTCCGGCACCCGGCACCGAACCGGAAGATAATGTAACTTACGCAGAGATCATTCCCGATGACTTTTCAAAAAATCCTGAGCAGCTGTTCATCAAAAAAGAGACAATCACAGAAGTCAGAGATGCTCTGAAAATGATCACCGAACGCGAACGGACATATCTTCATTACCGCTACGGTTTTGTGGATGATCTACCGCATGATCAGGCAGAAACCGCGGCCCATTTTCATCTCAGTCTGAGCCGCGCAAGGAGTACGGAAAGAATCGCTCTCGAAAATGTCCGGCTGGAGCTTCCATGGTGGTATTGAGTCGATCCGTTTTTTGATATACCTCTATTCCGCAGCCCGTGACGGTACAGATTCTGTGACGATTGTCACATCGCCTGTACCTTTTCTTTGCTCAAGGGTTTCCCTCTGCGGGAGAAACCTTTCGCAAAGAAAAATACGGAAACAGATCGCATATCAAAGGGGTGCGCTCCATTTCCGTATTCGGTCTGCTTCATAAAGGTATAACACACTAGACTTTCCAAGGAAAGTCGTGTGCCAAAAGGGACGCCGTCCCCTTTGGAATCCCCTGCCACGACACCTCCGGTTTCTTTGGATTCTTCCGGCCAAAGAAGACACTGTCTCCTCTGGACTTCACTGCCAATTAGGGGCGGATAATCCCCTACCGCAATGTCTGAGGATTACACCACATAAACGTGAAAATTCTTTGATTGTCATATCCGGCACCTCCTTTCTGACCACGTTGTATCATGGCAGTTCACTGTAAGGTCAAGAGGTTTCAAAAGATTTTTCATGCTTCCAACCACGCATCTGCTTCCTGTCTCGAATAAAAAACCACGATTTTCTTTGTATCCGCATACAGCTCTATCAGTTGATAGATCCTCGGAAGCTGATCCTTTGAAAAATCCAGGATAAACTGCCTGAATTCCGGATCGAATTCTTCCTCGATCCACGGCATATCTTCACGCTTCTGACCTATCCGGGCTTCTGCGCCTTGCAGGCACTCATCCACCGGAAGATCAAAGAAGAAAACTTCCGTGCAATTTTCAAATCGCAGTGGTAGTGTCCTCTGATAATTCCCGTCGATGATCCACTCGTCTGTATTTAGAATCTCGGAGAGCTTTTCATCAAAGTCATCCCGACTGACTGTGGTCCGGTCCGAATTATGGAAGATCATATCCAGATAGTAGAGAGGGAGACCGGTTTTATCCCGGAGCTTTCTTGAAAAGGTACTTTTCCCGGCTCCAGGGCTGCCGATAACCAGAATCCTTCGCGGCAGATCCGCCAGGTTTTTCTTTAGCATCACAATCTCGTCGGTTCTGTATTCTTCAGTGAACCCGGCTTTCAGGAACATCGCTCTGGCAGGATTGTCGATGGCGATATCGTCCCGTAGGACATCTACTCCGTTCTTTGCTGCAGCTTGACACAGGAGCTGCAGACCGGAAGTTCCATATCCTTTTCCCCGATATTCCGAAGCCACGATCACATCCGCAAGCCAGATGAAGCGTTCCTCATCATAGTGATATGCAATCTCTCCGACAAATGTGTTTGTTTCCGAATTCTTCAAATACCGGTAGAAGCGCTTATTCTCATGGTGGATCAGCCAGCTCTCATACCATCTTTCCCATTCAGTCTCCGGGAAGGGTATTGTCCCGCCCCAGGCTGTGTTATAGGACATAGTAGCTTCGTCCGCCATAAACTGCTGCCGGAACCACAGATCCTGCAGCGCTGGCATGTATATAGTAATCATAAATCCTCCAAATAGGCCTTCGGTAATCAGCATCTCCAGAACCCTTACTTTACGTTCCGGCGTAATCACGATAGATTATAGATTCTTTGCGTTTTTCTTTTTTGCTGGTGTTACTGAGACGTTATAAGTCCTTCTGCTGTCATTTCATAGATTTTATTGCAGACTTCGGAAATATATTTTCGGTCATGGGAAACACTGATGATGGTTCCCGGAAACTGTCTCAGTATTCCTCGTACTTCCGGTCCTGACAAAGGAGAAAAATTCCTTGTGGGTTCATCCAGAATCAGAACATTTGCCTCCGTCAGGCTCATTTTCAAAAGAAACAGTTTTGCCTTCTGACCGCCGGACAGCTCCCTGACCGGATGAAACATCTCATCAGAAGTATATTTCATGGATCCCAGAAAAGTTCGGACCATGGTTATTTCATCCTTGGCCCCGGAAGAAGCCAGGTACTCGACCGGAGTCAGATCAAAGGGCAGCTCTTCTTCATAATTCTGCGGCATATAACAGGCAGACAGATCTGTTCTGCTGCAGAGTTCTTCTGCAATCTTCCGAATCAAAGTCGTTTTTCCGACACCATTCGGTCCTATGATGCAGATCCTTTCCGGCCCTTTAATCTGCAGGTTTATGTTTTTTGCAAGGATGCTCCCGTTTGGTGACTGAAGATACGGGAGTGACAGATCCAGAACTGTCTTTCCGGCAGGCATGGATTTCTGGTTCTCAAAGCGGATGGTAATAGCCGACTCTTTTTCCGGAATCTCTGTCATTTCAGCATGCTCCCGCTCATAGCGCCGTTCCATGGCTTTAACCGACTTCATCTTTTTCTTAAGAAGGCGCCCTCCAGCGGGATCCTGTCTGGAAATGGTCCGCAAATCATGTTCTACAGACTGCTCGATTCGCCGGAATCGTTCCATTGCCTTTTTTTCTTCACGGCGTTCACTATATGCCATCTGTTCCTGCTTTGAAAAACTCTTTTCCCGTTCCTCCATAAACGTTCTGAAGGGCATATTGGCAACTGTTACTCTCGGAACCGATTTACGCCGAAGCTGTTCTACCAGAATGACGCGGTTCGCTGTCCTCTCGATAAGGGTTTCATCATGAGAAATATATAGAACGCCGCCGGGAAACTTATTGATCAGTTTTTCAAGCCACTCCAGTGTCTCGATATCGATATCATTTGATGGTTCGTCCAAAAGCAGAATATCCGGGGCTGCCAGAAGAATTCCTGCCATCTGGAGCTTCACCCGCTCTCCACCGGAGAGACTGCTCATTGCCTGGGAAGAATAAAACATCTCCTCCCGAAATCCCAACTCAGAAGATATCCGGTAGTAATCAGCTGGATTTGCGTTTTGAAAAGCCTGCAGCTCAGAAAAATACTGATACACCGTTTTGTTCTTATCTTCGTCGGACAGCTCCTGGGGCAGGTACCCGAGAAGCTCCCCCTGTGTCGTCCTTGTCCCTTCCGCATCGGCATAATAATCAATCAGACTCGGATCATAAATCCATTTCAGTAAAGTCGATTTCCCGTTTCCTTCTTCACCGACCAACACAGCCTTGTCTCCCGGTTTCAGGACGAACCCAAAATCCCTGATAATCATTCTCAGATCTTTTCTGTGGGTTATAGTAAGTGCATTGATTTGTAACAAAAAAACACCTCTCTCTGACGCACATAGACTGATAAGAGTCTGCCAGAGCGAGGCGATTTCTTAGTTCGCATAGAATTGGTTGAAAGAACCAAGTGGCCTGCGGTAAGAACACAGTGCCATCAGATCCTTTCCTGAGATCCGCTCAAAAAAACAGACAATCTTCATTCAGTCTACGCAAACTGTTTATGGGCATAATACACCCCTGATACTTCCGTTTACATATCCCGAAATTGATTATCTGTTAATCATTGCTTCACCGTCACATGAGCATCATGTGCCTTTCATGGAAATCACAGGCATCATAGCATATTATGCCCTCTTTTTCAATCCTGTTTTTCAAGACTGCGTTCTATCGCGGTCCGCATGTTCTCCAGAAAAGCTACGTCAGGGATCAGCGCGATTCCATGTTGATCAGTAAAGCAATTCTCTGTAAATGCCCAGATCCAGATCCTTATATACGTTAAAGATAATCTTCATCTGGCTTCCGGTCTCATCAAACCAGTTCCGAACTGTCTTCACCGCGATCTCCGCTGCTCTCTGGTTCGGGAACATAAAAACACCAGTTGAGATACAGCAGAAAGCAATACTTTCGAGATTGTTTTCTGCCGCCAGATTCAGGCACGAAGTGTAGCAGGAAGCCAGTAGGTGTTCATGCTCCTTCGTGAGCCGTCCCTGCACGATAGGCCCGACAGTGTGAAGGATATATTTTGCAGGCAGATTATATCCTGGCGTAATCATAGCATGGCCAGTGGGTTCTTGATAGTTTCTGCCATGGACAGCAGCCTGGCGGCACATGTAGTCGTTACAACGAAGCCTAAGGCGTATTCCAGATTTGCTTCCGATAATGTTATCCGCGCAGTTGTGAAGGGGCTGAAAACAGCCTAACATCGCCGCATTTGCGGGATTCGTAATGGCGTCAACCTTAAGCGTTGTGATATCTCCCTGCCATAAATACAGCCTGTCATCTATGGCACAAGGCTTTAGGTCCACAATATCCGTTATTCCGCCTCTAATGGTTTCTTCGGTCAAATACTCGTCCTGAATTGCCAATATCTCCTCGCTGATCGGATCAGGCATACGAACATTCATCAGTGCTCTCAATAGATTTTTTTGCCCCTGCTCATCATCAGGGATCTGGTAGCAGTGGTATTCCGCTCTTTCATTAAGCAGTTGCTTTATCAGCCAGATTCTTTGTTCTTCATGTGTCATGTAAATCAATCCCTTTCCCAGCAGCCAGTTCTTTTAGAGATAAATAGTTCTTCCTTGACGGCTTTGCCCTTTGCGCTTCCCAAGAACGAACCGTAGACCCACTCACACCCAACATGTCTGCAAAATCGACCTGACGAGCATCATAGGCCTTTCTGATTCTCCTGACGACAGTGCCAAATGTATCATTGCAAAATGCTTCATAATCATCTTCAAATAGCTCCGGGTCTTCATTGAGAAACCCTATGGTGATCTTCCTAGCCAGCGCCAGCTTCTCTATTGTTTTATAGTATTTGATGCCTGGGATACAAGCATCTTTTTCCCACTTGGAAACAGCTTCTCCGGTACAGCCAATTAACTTGCCAAAACCATCTAAGGTGAGGCCATAAGCCATGCGGATGCTTTGAATCTTTCTTCCGCAGTCTGATCCAATGAATTCTGCATATTCACTGGATACCTTTTCGGGATTTGCATTCAAATCAGCCATATCGATTCCCACGGCGGCTGCAGCTTTCTTCAACGCAAAGTAAAAGAAGCGGGAAGGCCGTGACCAAGCAATTTCCCAGTGTTCGAGCGTCTGTGCATCACAGCCAATAACTTCTGAAAAGTTTACCAGGGGGAGACCATATGCCAGACGGATCTTCTTAATCTTTACATCCCAGTCCCTTTCAATAAAAGCAGTGTATTCGTCAACATACAAATCCGGATTTTCAATAAGCTTGTCTATATCGATTCCGATGTCTTCAGCAAGCTTCCTGAACTTCAGATACATATCCCTGCGGGGATGAATGTTATTGAATTCAGCTTCCCAAACTGATTCGCTTGCCCGGTCACAGCCAAGCATATCAGAGAATTCCTGCTGAGAGATGCCATACATATCACGGATTTTCCTAATCCTCTTTCCGTATCCCGGCGTGCAAAAGCGGGTGTAGTCATCGATGAATATCTCGGGATCCAGTCCGAAGACTTCGGCAAACATTACTGCATGTTCATAATAGAAATCGACAAATCCCCACTCGAAGTCTGCAATACCGCCCTTGGCAAATCCAACTCGCTTTCCCAGTTCTTCCTGGGACATGTTATGCAGTAACCGATAGTATCGGAGCTTCTCCCCCGGGCTGGCATCATCCGCCACCTTCGGAAGAGATGTATTCAGCTGAATTAACAGCTTGCCATGGTGGAGTTCGATAGATGTGTGATCCTGATATGTGTCGCTTTGTCAATACAGGTATGCATAGGAACGAAGCAGCCCAGCATCTGGGAATTAGCGGCATTCACGATGGCATCTACAGCCAGCCTTGTGATATCGCCCTGCCAGATGGACATTCGATCTCGGATTATCGGAATATCGGCAGGCTCCACAATTCCGTTTTCACGGATGCGCTCCTGCAGATACTCATCCTGCACAGCAAGAACCGCCTCATCCATCTTTCGAGGCATTCGGACGTTCATAAGTGACCGCAGGATACGACGCTTTCCTTCGGTATCCTTTGGTGTCTGCAAATCTTTATACTGAACAGAATCTGTTTTGAATTCTTCAACAAGAAAATCCAGCCGCCCATTCTGTGTCATTTTCTCATTCATACTGTTACCTTCTTTCCACTGCGTCCACCGGACACGCGGAGGCACAGTTTCCGCAGTGCAGGCAGTGTTCCTGCCGGATCACATGCGGGATGCTGTCTGCAACAATACAGTCCTGCGGACATACCTCAGTGCAGCTACCGCAACCGGTACATGTGCCTGTGATAAAGTACCCCTCTGTTTTCTTTTCTGCTCCACCGAAGGTAAAAGAGGCACGTTCAATCGGCTTTTTCGACAGGTCAAACCATTCGCCGGTGCCCTCAAAGATTTGAAAAGCAGTCAGCGCTTGCATGGACTCATCGGTCGGATAGATTTGATGCATATACGGATTTTTCTCGAACAGCTCCGGGATTTTTCCATAACCAACTTCGCGCACTTTTCCTCTGACGGAAAGGGCCACACTTGACATAGTATCTTCACCCTTAAGCGCCGTAAAGGCAAGGAAACCACGCTTAATAAGCCTGTCATAAAACCCTTTCCCTTTTGCGGTCAGGAAGTATAGGCTATTCTCATCGCAATCCATCATGTCAATCGCCGCCGTGACCGGCAGCCCATCATCATCCACCGTGGCGACTATGGTCGTGTGGATTTCATTGACAAGATAGCGAAAATAGGTTTCTGCATTCGACATGGTTATTCCCTTCCTTTCAGCAACGGTCTGATTCTTTTGTATACGAGCATTGTGAATCCGGTTATCACAAGGCCTTTCAGTAAGTTGAACGGGAATGCATTGTACAGAACAACATCCAGCTTTGTTTTAATAAATGGGATACGGATGTCATGGTTCTGATGGATAATTGCTTTTTCATTTCCTGCCCTTCCTTTTGAAAAGGAGACAGAACCAGTTCGTCCAGCCTCCTTGTTATTACTCTCTATGTTTTGATGAACGATCAGGCAAGCAGCCAGTCCACCATCTCGTCGGCGGCCTTCATGTCTTCCGGCTTCTCCATGATGCTGCCGGGAACGTTCGCATCACCGGCAACATGGGCTTTGTAGTCGCGGAATCCGGCGGTGGCAAAGCTCTTCAGATTGGTCTCCACCATCTG
>JAFWLF010000060.1:0-5805 GCA_017511185.1 Lachnospiraceae bacterium
CTTTGCTGATCGCACACGTCACATTCAATCTTCCTTATGTGATCCTGAATGTAATGCCGCGGATCGCACAAATGGATCCAAACCTGACAGATGCGGCAATGGATCTGGGCTGTACACCTGCAAAAGCATTCTTCAAAGTCACTCTGCATGAGATCATGCCTGGCGTGATCGCGGGTGCGCTGATGAGTTTTACTATGTCTTTGGATGATTTCGTAATCTCCTATTTCGTAACGGGGTTCGGATTTGTGACCCTGCCTGTCGAAATATATAACTATACGAAAAAACCGATCCATCCAAAGGTCTATGCGCTGTTCACCTTATTGTTCCTGGTGATCCTGATCCTGATGATCGTCATGAACATCCTGCAAGGCCGTAGTGAAAGCCGCAGAGAAAAAATGCATATCCGTGCCAAAGTAGCAGGAGGTGAAGTATGAAAAAGATTCCTCTCCTGTTTCTGACACTTCTTCTGCTTGGCAGCGTTTTTATGTTCTTTCCGAAACAGACCTTTGCAGCACCAGTGACGATCAATGTCTATAACTGGGGGCAGTATATTTCAGACGGTACCGACGGATATATCGACGTGATCGCTGAATTCGAAAAAGCCTATCCGGACATTCGTGTCAATTATATGGTCTATGACAGTAATGAAACAATGTATACCAAGCTGCAGTCCGGCGGAAACGCTTTTGATGTGATCGTTCCGTCCGATTATATGATCGACAAACTGATTGCAGAAGATGCACTGGAACCGCTGGATTTTTCCAACATTCCAAACTATCGGTATCTGGATGATGCCTATAAAAACCTGGCCTATGACCCGGAGAACAAATACTCCGTCCCTTATACCTGGGGCTACGTCGGCATCATTTATAATACAAAATATGTAAATGAAGACGATGTTGGCAGCTGGGATCTTCTCTGGAACCGCAACTACGCCGGAAAGATCCTGATGTTTGACAACCCAAGGGATTCCTTTGCGATCGCAGAGCTTTTACTTGGGTATTCCCTGAATACCGATGACCCGGAAGAACTGACAGCCGCTGCCGAAAAATTAAAAGAACAGAAAAACCTGGTCCAGAGTTATGTCATGGACCAGATCTTCGATAAGCTGGAACGAGAAGAAGCCTGGATCGGTGCTTACTATTCCGGCGATTATCCACTCATGCTGGAAGAAAATGAAAATCTGGCTTTCAATGTTCCAGAAGAAGGATTTAATCTTTTCGTAGATGCGCTCTGTATTCCAAAAGGCTGCCAGCACAAAAAGGAAGCAGAACTTTTTATCAATTTCTTATGTGAACCGGAGATCTGTGCAGAGAATCTGGAATACCTGGATTATGCCACTCCGTTTTCTGCAGCAAAAGAATTTACCGATCCGGAAATGCTGGAGGATGAGGTCCTTTACCCGCCTGCAGAAGTACTGGCAAAAGGGGAAGCTTTTCATGCACTTTCCACGGAAGGCACGCAGCTGATGAATACGCTCTGGCTCTCGGTAAAGACGCAGGAAAATGTTCTCGGAAAATACCTGATCCTTACCGGAGGTGCACTTGTAGTTTGTATCGGTCTTTATCTGTTCTTCCATATCCGAAAGAAGCGGCTGCGTAAGAAGCGCGGGACCTATTACCCATCATAAAATCACTGCAAAAAAATGACGCACCAAAGTGCGTCATTTTCTTTCATTATCAGTTATTGTGATTAAACTCTTGCTGCCAGGAAGTCGTTCATTTTGTTGATGATCGCATCAACATCTGTGCCGTGAACTGCACATGCATCTTCCAGGCTTTCTGCCTGTGCGGATGGGCATCCAAGGCAATGCATTCCTGTCTCCAGAAGGATCGGAACAAGTCCTTCATCCACTCTTAAGATATCACCAATTGTCATGTCTTTAGAAATCTTTGCCATCAAATTATCCTCCTTAAAACCTGAATTTTATTGGCATTTTATGAAAAAAGTATTTTCTGTATGTCATTTTTTTTGGTTTTTCGATTATAGTATAACGCCTGTCTATTTTCAATACATTCTACGCATTTTTGTTGCTTTGTATAATTTCGGGTGTCTTTTTGTTGTTTTTTTATTAAACATTGCACAATGTTTTTCTACTTGTATTAGAGAATAAAATATATTAGAATGCAATGAAGCAAGAAAGAAACAAGAACCAAGAAGGAGGAACTGTAAATGGCATACGTTATTTCTGATGGTTGTGTATCCTGTGGTGCTTGCGAGAGTGCATGCCCAGTTGGAGCAATCGCTGAGGGCGACGGAAAATATGAAATTGATGCGAATGCTTGTGTTTCCTGCGGATCATGTGCAGATACATGCCCGACAGGCTCTATTGCAGAAGAGTAATCATCAAATAATATTCGTTCGAACGAAAACAGTCAGGCAAACGCCTGACTGTTTTTTATTGCTCTTTATTGAAAAGTTTCGTTTCCGCCAAAAGAGCCTCCCGGCTTCAGCATGTTTACAAAACGTGTATACTTTGGCTGCCAGGTCAGCTCGATGGTGCCGGTAGGGCCGTTACGCTGTTTAGCGATAATGACCTCAGCCACATTTTTCTTTTCTGTTTCCGGATTATAATAGTCATCCCGGTATAAGAACATGATCACATCCGCATCCTGCTCGATAGCTCCGGATTCACGGATATCTGCCAGCATCGGCCTGTGATCTGTCCTGCTTTCAACAGCACGGTTCAGCTGTGACAGCGCAATAACCGGAACATTTAATTCTCTTGCCAGACTCTTCAGAGACCGGGATATATCTGAAATCTCCTGCTGACGGTTATCACTGCGTCCGCCCGATGTCATCAGCTGAATATAGTCGATGATCACCAGTTGAATATCCTGCTCCATTTTATATTTCCGGCATTTGGAGCGAAGCTCTGTCGAGGAAATACCCGGGGTATCGTCAATGATCAATTTTGATCCTCCGATCACTTCCGATGCTTCTGCCAGACTCTCCCACTCAGTATCACTTAAATTACCGGAACGAATATTCTGTGCGTCAATCTTTGCCTCCATGGCAAAAAGACGGTTGACCAGTTGTTCTTTAGACATTTCCAGACTGAAAATGGCGGCTGAAAGATTCTTTCGGAAGACCACGTGATCTAAAATAGAAAGAGAAAATGCCGTTTTTCCCATGGATGGTCTGGCTGCGATCAGAATAAAATCAGATGGCTGCAGTCCCGCTGTCTTGAAATCCAGATCCGCAAACCCAGTAGATAATCCGGTGATATTTCCTTTTGTTTCCGATGCTTTCTGTATTTTTTTCAGCGCATTAATAACGACTTCGCTGATCGGTTCAAATTCTCTTGTGTTGCGGGACTGAATCAGATTGAAGACATTCTTTTCTGTGCTTTCAAGAATGTTTTCCAGTGAATCCGAGGAAGCATAACAGTCTTTGGAAATATCCTCTGAAATCTTGATCAGTCTTCTGAGCGTTGCCTTTTCATAAACGATCTGGGCATAGTATTTAATATTTGCCGAAGTTGGCACTGCATCCAGAATGTCACGAATGAATTCCGGACTCTGCATTTCTTCCGGCGCACCTTTTTCACGCAGGCGGTCTCCCAGGGTCACAATATCCACTGGCTTATGCTCTGCTGCCAGCTCACACATTGCGTCAAAAAGAAGACCGTTCTGCTTTGCATAAAAGTCTTCTCCAGTCAGGATCTCCGCAGCAGTCTCGATGGTATCATTGTTCATCAGCATAGAGCCGACCACTGACTGCTCCGCTTCCAGATTATGCGGCATGATTTTTTTCAGAAGGTTATCTTCCATGAATCAACCTATCCTTCCAATACCTGCACTGTCACCTGTGCAGCTACATCTTTATGCAGTTTGATCTTTACGGTATGAGCACCCAGTTCTTTGATCGGCTCATCTAATACGATCTTCTTTTTATCAACTTCCAGCTGATGCTGTTCTAAAATAGCAGCTGCAATCTCTTTTGAAGAAATGGAGCCAAACAGTTTTCCGCCTTCTCCAACTTTGATCTTAATATTCACAGCTGCATTCTCAAGTTTCTTTGCCAGCGCTTTTGCGTTTTCCAGATTCTCCAGTGCAACTTTCTCTTCATTTGCTTTCTGCAGTTTCAGTGTATTTAAATTTGCGGAAGTCGCTTCGACACCTTTATTCTTCGGAATAATAAAATTTCTGGCATATCCATCGCTGACATTCACGATCTCGCCCTTTTTCCCCAGTGATTTTACATCTTCCAGCAGTATTACTTTCATTATTGCAGAACTCCTTCCTCAATCATCTTTTTAATCGTCAATATGATCCGCCGTTTTACTTCTTCCACCGTAGCCCCCTGGATCTGAGCTCCGGCAATATTCAAATGGCCGCCTCCGCCCATACGCTCCATGACCAGCTGCACGTTCACATTACCGGTGGAACGGGCACTGACATACACCTTGCCGCCAATATCTGCCAGCGCAAAGCTTCCTACGATTCCCCGTACATCAAGCAGCTCATTAGCAACCTGCGCTGCCACGACTGTAGGGTTTTCCAATTTCAGGCTCTCCGGCGGACAGATCACAATCGCATATTTATCTTCCACCACTTCTGCGGTGCGGATCGTCTCCGCTTTTGCGATTATTTCTTCCAGAGAATCATTGAACAGGCGGTTTACTTTTGCAACGTCAACACCATTCTTCCGCAGGAAAGCGGCTGCCTCAAAGGTTCGAACGCCAGTATTCTTTGTGAAATGATTTGTATCGATCAGCATGCCAGCGTACAAACTCTCTGCTTCCAGTTTTCGCAGTTTCACATCATCCGAGATATACTGCAGGATCTCTGCCACCATCTCAGAAGCGGAACTTGCCGTCGGCTCATGATACAACAGCGACAGATTATCAATCTTTTCTCCACTCTGCAGATGATGATCGATGACCACGATCGTTTTTGTTCTAAGAACCAGTCTCGGAGCTTCAAAATAATCCGGCTTGTTAACATCTACTACGACCAGTGCTGCATCATCATTTACATAAGCATCCGCCTCATCAACAGAGATGAACACATCCCTGTATTCCAGGTCTTCCTTAAATGCAGGAAGGACCTGCTGAATGGAGTTTGAGCCTTCATCCAGGACGATGTATGCCTTTTTGCCCAATGTTTTCGATGCACGGTAAAGACCAATTGCTGCACCAAAGCTGTCGATGTCACAGTTCTTATGACCCATGATGACAACACGGTCTTTATTCATCAGAACTTCTTTTAATGCGATGGCTTTGATCCTTGCCTTAACACGGCTGTTTTTCTCAACCTGTTTGGTCTTGCCGCCGTAATAATACACACGCTCGCCGTCTCTTACGACAGCCTGATCTCCGCCTCGTCCTAATGCCAGCTCTAATGCCAGTCGGGCATTTTCATTATTTTTTGTATAGTCTTCTCCAACACCGATACCGATACTTAAAGTGACCGGAATATCGCTTCCGGTATCGATATTCTTAACCTCATCCAAAAGATCAAACTTATCACGCTGGAAGTTTGCCAGATACTTTCTTTTAAAGTTTACATAATACCGGTCTTTTTCCGTCTTCCGGACAACGCCGCCGCAATTCTGGAAATAATTGCTGACGGCACGGTCGATCATAGCAACAACAAAGGACCGTTTGACATCTGTCTCCTGCTCCAGGGTCTCATCATAGTTATCGATATAGATCGAGCCAATGACCATCTGCTCGTCTACACCTTTGCGGACCATGTTTACGATTTCTGTCTCATCAAAAAGATAGACCGTATAAACAAAAAGACCTTCCATTGGCAAAGAGACCAGTTTTTTCTCCAGCAGGTCGTTATCCACCAAAAG
>JAFWLF010000061.1:0-3891 GCA_017511185.1 Lachnospiraceae bacterium
GGAGTGACTTCCGTATTCAGGCGTACATCGATGCCTAAATCCGTGATCTTCTTTTCCTGCTGATCCAGGTATTCTTTTAAGTGTTTCTTGAACGGGACTTTATCCTCACAGCGGATATGACCGCCCAGACGGCCGCTCTTTTCGCAGAGGATGACATCATGTCCGTTCTCTTTTGCCGTAATAGCTGCCCGCATGCCGCCGATACCGCCGCCAACGATCAGCACTTTCTTTGGAACAGCAATGGTCTGTGCCTTCTTAAGGGACAGCTCACGGTTGGTATCCGGATTCAATGCGCACCAGAACGCGCCTCTGTTGATGCCGCTGGAGAAGCAGTAGAAGCAGCGCATGCAGTGAGTGATCTCATCATCTCTTCCGTCTCTTGCCTTATTTGGAAGTTCCGGATCGCAGATCAAACCACGGCCGATCTCAACGATGTCTGCCGTGCCGCTTTTGATGATCTCTTCCATCATGGCCGGATCCGAAAGAGCTCCGACTGCGGAGATAGGAGTCTGTTTCATATGGCTCTTTACAATACCCGCATATTTAACATTTACGCCGTCTTCCCTGTACATACATGGATGGGTCAGGGTCATCGTACGATAGCTGTCCGGTAATCCTTCGCCGTAGCCAACACTGCAGTTGATCAAATCCGCATGTCCTTCCAAAAGCTGTGCGAAAGCGGCACCTTCTCCATCGGCAGTATAACCGCCGTCGATGACCTCAGTGGAGCTGATTCTTACCTCAACCGGGAAGTCCTTTCCGCATGCTTTGTGGATGGCGTCCACAATTTCTATAGTAAACCGCGCCCGGTTCTCCAGGCTGCCGCCCCATTGATCTTCTCTTAAGTTAGTCCGTCCGCACATGAACTGGTTCGGGAGCCAGCCGTGTCCGGCATGGACCATGACCATACCAAAGCCGGCGTTCTGGCAGTTCTTTGCAGAAATAGCATATTTATCGATGATCTCCCAGATAACATCCTCCGGCATCTCTTGGACTTGAACTCCGTTGATCACGGTTGCAGAAGGTCCATAAACAATTGGTGAGGTGATGCCGACACCGACAGTCTCGGTATTCGGAATGGATTTATTACCCGGATGCAGAAGCTCCATGGAAGGAAGTGCGCCGTGACGACGGACCGCATCTGCAAACTTTGCCAGACCACGTTTTGGCTGCTGGGTATCCAGGCTTAGGTTAATACCAAAGCGTTTTCCGTATTTGCAGTCGACAGAGGATTCACCATGAGTGACAACAGCTACGCCGCCCATTGCTTTGCGCTCATAAAAAGCAATTGCATCATCTGTCCACTTGCCAAGAATGGAATCCGGATGTCCGATCGGTGCTGCGAAGATCCTGTTGCGGACCATCACACCGCCAATTTTGATTGGTTTAAATAAATTTGGATAATTCATATACCTTTCCCCCTTGTATGATTTGACTTTTTCATGTCTTAAAAACAGCCCCATAGCTCATCTGCAGCAGATGCAGTGAGTATTTTTTTTATTTTACCACACTTTCTTCCATTGTTTTACAGAATATTAATGATCTATTGAAAAAAAAGATCAGGAACATGTATAGTATTCTCATGACAAACGATTCAAAAGAACGCCTGCAGCGTCCATCCAACCATGAGATCACAAAACTCCGTGTGCAGTCTCAGATCGCGGAGTATGATATTCCGAAAGCCATTCGCCAGTTCGGTCTGGTTTCTGATGCCAAATACCTATACGTTGATTTTATGACCCGGCACTACCGGATCGACAAGACCACCGGTGTAACAGAATGGTCTGAAGATGGCTTTCAGTCGGATGGGAACACCTGCGTTCATGAAGCTGGTTTCAACGAGGTCCTGACGATTTTTGATATCCTGTTTTACTCCAAAGAAGACGCCTGCCTCAGCGGCGAGTATACCGTCATGCAGAATCTATCCCGTGTGCAGACGACAGGCTATTATGCAGGAAAGGGAATGTTCAGCCAAAGTGAAGAATATTGGGATCCGCAGCCGGAAAAACTGGCAGCAGCCTGTGAAAGATTAGGCGGCGTGCCAGCCGGTAAAGGTGATGTTGCCTACCGCATTCCGGTATTTCAAAACATCAATATGCTCCTGCAGTTCTGGCAGTCCGATGAGGAATTCCCTGCCTCCATGCAGTTTCAATTTGATCAGAATCTTTTGCAGTTCATGCACTACGAAACCGCCTGGTACGTAGTTTCCCATTGTCTGGAACTTCTCAAACAGTAACCTTTTTCCAGTTGATCAGTTCAGCCACCAGAAGAAGGAATTGGTCTTTTTCTTTGGTGCCGGAGCACTTGTTTCTTTATAGGCGTTTTCCACCATTTCCTTATATCCTTTAACAGCATTCTCCGGAGAAACGATCTTCACTTTACCGCCAAAACCAAAGACCCATCCATAAAAGACATGGTTCACTGCTACCGTGACCTTTGTATGATAAGTCTTACTGCCAAAATCGATCGCCAGTTTATCTCCAAACCGGTCCGTAACGGAATCCAATGTATCCAGATCACATTCCAGTTCCACTTCCTCTGCCTCACTTTGGAACATATGGAATGTCGTATTCAGGAAATTGTTCAGCTTGAATTCCTTTGGCATCTTATGCGCTTTCACGTCCAGGATCTCCGGCTTTGCCTGGATCCGGTCGATGCGGAATACGGCGACATCTCCGTGTTTGTCTGACCAGCCGATCATATAGTAATAATCTCCGTTCCAGACCAGGCGGTGCGGACTGAAAACATATGCTTCTCCATTATTGGAAACATGCTTTTCCTTCTGTCCTTCGTACCTTAAATAATAGAACGAGATCTTTTTGCCTTCATTGATGGCTGTATTAATGGCATCGATGATATAAAAGGTTTTTTCGTTATCCGTCCGAATGCGGCCTTCCACCTCGATATTCCGTTTCAGCTTAGCTGCCTGATTCTTACCGGCCAGTGCCCCCAGTTTTTCAATTAACGCTTTGCTTTTCCCTGCTGAGATAAACTTGCTGGAAGCAACCGCATCCATCAGCAGTTTCAGCTCCGTCGGATCAAACTCCCTGGATACCAGATGGTATTTATTAGGATTTGACTTAATCGTTTCAATGTCCATGCCAAATTCCACCAGCAGATCAATATCTGCTGCCAGTGTCTGCCGGTGCGTGCTGATCCCATATTCATCCAGAAGGATGTTCATCAGCTCTACGCTGTTTAATACACGATCTTCATCCGTGCGCTCAAAGAGGATCTTGGCCATATAGATCAGCCGTAATTTATTTTTGTTATCTGTATTCATCCTGCCATCCTTTTCATCTGTTGATTTTTTTCTACAGATGATAGTAACAGAATTTTTCGAAAATGGCAAAAGATTTTTTCGGGAATAAAATTTAGTGTTTTCTTCTGTCGATTTTTTTCATCAGTTTTTAATTTCCTCAAAACTAATTCTTATTTGTCGAATTATTTCATCCGAACGAGTAAAAAAATGCCCGGATGAAACCGGGCATTTTCCTTACAGCCATAAGGCTTTTCGCTGTTTTCTATGTTTTTGCTGTTTTCTAAGCAAGCGGCGGCATCTCGGAAGGGTCTACCAGATGCAGGATGATCGTATTTTTGATCATTCCCATCTTAATCTGCGATTTGACACATACCGTTTTGCCCGGTTCGATCGTTACCGGAATATCCAGACAGTTCCGCAGTGTTGAAATAGCCATATGCAGATTATAGGTCTTTGGTGGCAATTCGATCAAAACGCTGGACGCGTTAGCAACATGTCCCATACCTTCTCCGTCCAAATAGATAGCTGCTCCCGCGATCGATCCGGAAAAATGTCCCATCCGGTAGATCTGCAGGAATCCGTTGTTCACCGTATCTACTTGATGCTGTGTTCCGCATTTTTTACAGGTA
>JAFWLF010000062.1:0-3741 GCA_017511185.1 Lachnospiraceae bacterium
ACGTCCCCGTTCTGATCCACCGGTCTGATCCGCATCTTATTCTCCTCCCCTCGTCCTGAACCCGACAAACGCAAACCCGTCCGACAGTGAGTGCATCCGCGGAGACTCCGGCACTTCCGCTTCCCCGTTCTCAAACCAGGCGTCAATATCACAGTCCGCAAAAATCACCAGGCAGGCATCGCCTTCATTCACCTCAAACGATACCGGCATAAAGACCGGCACGTCCCGGAGCAGAGGCGGAACAAGGGGACGGCTTTCGCCGTTCCACGCACGTGGAACAAGAAGGCTGTCCCCAATGGCATTTAGTTAAACCGAAGAAGCAAACATAATCAAGCATAACAGGCATACCAAACACGATTATTATACGCTTTACCGACATCATAAGAAAAAAAGGGATCAACAAATAAAGGAATTGAATCCTCGTCGAAAACGATATATACTTTTTTCTGGAGTTAGGATGCTCTGTAGTTGAATTCTCTGCTGGATTGTTCTTCTATACGGGAACGGCGCTTAATATGACGATCGGGGCGGATCGGAACAGGCGCCAATCGCAAGCGATCCAACAACTCCATTTCGCTAATGCTGCCATGCAGGTAGGCTCTGCAAGGACCAACAGCATTGGCGAAATTTACTTTGTATCGGTACTTGGTTTTTTTAGGAACATGCAATATGTCAGCGTGAACACAAAGATATGCGCAGTAATTGAACATGGTCAGGGAACAGAAAATCTCCTGCAGAACAGCTTGTGCAGATTTACCGTGGAAATGCAGCAGATCAACCGAATACTTCAGATCACGGTAAGCATTTTCAATATCCCATCTTAAATGATATAGTTTTTTCAGCTTTTTCATGGGAAACCTGTCACGGGGCAGATTGGTAACAAGACATTCATAACTACCGTCATCAAGCTTAATGCGAACAAGGCGGAAGTGAATCGAATACTTGTTATCTGAATCCCAAAGATCAAATGCACGGTGGCGAATCCATGCATAGCGATCATCATTCTCGTAAATCCTGCGACGACTGGGGGTTAAAATCTTATTCACATCAATATCGAGTTCGCCCTCAGGAGGAAGGTGCAGCGTGTGAAGAAATCCGTTGCTGTCAAGGTCCTTGGCTCGAATCACAAATTTTGCCATGCTTTCGATCAAATGGGCAATTGTTCTATATCCTTCATACCCTCGATCTGCGAGAATAATAAAAGATTCTGGATGATCAAGATGACCAATCATGGAAATTAACGCAGAGATTTCCCGTCTCTGAAGGCCGGGATCAATAACAGCATCAATATAAATCCGGTTCAGGATATCGTATAACCCATTAAGATTCAACATATTAAATGCTCTGTATCCTTCTTTGACTACAAGGGAGTATTGTTCTTCTTTCTCATTGCGGGGAATGCATACAGAGGAACCATCACATGCAAGCAGCCTATATCCATCAAAAAGTTTGAGGCAGGGCAGTGAATCCGTAAATGTCCGGAATAATGTATAGCATCCTTCCCATAAAAGCTTTTGCCGTTGCTGGGTGAAAGCAGATTTTGTCGGGATACGTTGATATGTTTTATCCGGCGGAGAATAGAAAGCGGAAAGCTCGCTTTGCAGGCTTTTCCCGCTGAACTTCAGCAGCATGTGAAGCATGGAATTCATCGGCAATTTTCTTTCTCGTGTAAAATCGGATTCCGGATTCCTGGAGTACATCCAGGCAATCTCAGATATTGCTGAAATAGCTGCCTTCAGTTTGTCTTTTACCAGTATTGGTGTGATTTTCATGGTGTGTGCCTCCTTGTAGTTTCTGTGGCATCGGCCACATTTCTTGCTACAAGGGCTTTTTTTGATCGCGTCCCGCCCATAGGGCGGGCCAAATAAGCGATCAAAAAAAGCCACACATTTTGCGGCTTATGTCAATACCTAAATTGTTACGTTTTTCTAACATTATAAATGCCGGAAGCGTTGATTTTCCTATACTTCCAGCATGCCTGTTAAGTTAACTATCTAAATGCCATTGAGGGTCGTCCCCGACGTTCCTTTGAAAGCATAAGCAAAAAATGAGAGGATACTTCCTTCAATCTTGACAGAAAATTGATTTTGCGCTACTATCGTATTGCAAGGAGGCGATTGAAATGGCAAAGCAAGCCGTGTATCAGGTTCGGATGGATGAAGAGATAAAAGATCAGGTTGAAGCATTATATAGAAGCTTAGGAACAACTTTTGCAGAAGCAGTACGGATCTTCGCTGTTCAGAGTATACGTGAACAGGGAATGCCTTTTACACCGTCAGAAGTACGCGGTAAAGCTTTCGGCGCTCTTTCAGCATATGCAAATCCTTCGCTGATGTCCGAGGAAGAGTCAGCTTTTGAGAAAGCGATGGTGGAGAAACATGCCAATCATTGATGCGAATGTCATCCTTCGCTATCTTCTGAAGGATCATCATGCTATGTCAGAAGCAGCAAAGGAAACAATCCTTGCCGGTGCACAGACAACAGCGGAAGTTCTGGCTGAGGTAGTATATGTGCTGAAAAGCGTATATCACGCCGACAGACATGCAATTGCTGAAACAATGGAAGAATTTATTCAGGAAGTGACAATACCCAATAAGCTTGCAATTACATATGCTTTCAGACTGTACGGGAAAACTTCTCTCGATTTCGTTGACTGTCTTCTCGCTGGATATCATCACATGAACGGTGAGGAAATCATTACATTCGACGAGAAACTTCACAAAGCAATCATCAAAGATAAAATTCAGGAATAAACTTCGTATCAGTTAAGCCCGGGTTACTAATTCGAGCTTTTTATTTTACCGATTTTTCCGGATGAACATATTCTTCATCTGCAGCCAGGATAAAGTCCATGTCCAGCGATGAAATCCCTTACCGGCAGCGGGTGGAACAATATATCCGGGATCACCAGGACAACACGGCGATCCATAAGCTGACACACAACCAGCCTCTGACGGAGGAAGACTACCGGAACCTCGAAAACGTGCTGACCCGGGAGCTGGGCAACAAAGAGGACTATGAGAAGAACTACGGGGAGACGCCGTTCGGTGAATGTTGCATAATGAAAATGTAGAAAGGGGGGTGCGGACTATATTCTGTTCCAGGGATTCTTTTTCCCGCAGTTCCTGCAGGATAAAAGGAGAACCGCCGAAAACGCTGTAGAAGGCGATCTTTTCATAGGGGGAGAGGGAAGGATAGAACAGGGATGCATCTTTATAATCCAGTTCCCGAAGGTGGAGGATCAGCTGAAAGCGTCCGTACAGGGCGTTGCCTTTCCTTAACAGGTTCTTCATCACACTGGCCTGGGAACCGGAAAGAACCAGATGGATATTGCTGAGTTTCTGATCAATGACAGTCTGGAAAACAGAATCCACGATTTCCGCGTCAGCAAGGGAACTCAGATAGGGATATTCATCAATCACAACCACAAAGGAACGCGGGAGCGTATTGAGATAGGCAAATACGTCGCTGAAGCTTTGGAAGGAAGAGGTGAACGTCAATATCCGCAGTTCGGTCAGCAAACGAGTGAACGCGTTTATGTTTTCCTGCATGGTGCCTCTGATGCATTCATAGTAAATAACAGGCTGAACCTGCCCGTTCAGCGCTTCTTTGATCAGGCGGGTTTTCCCGACCCGGCGCTTGCCGTACACGAGAGAAGCGCGGCCGGCTTGCTTCATGGCATCGGACAGCTTTGACAGTTCTTCTGTTCGGCCAACAAACATATCAGGACTGCTCCTTTCT
>JAFWLF010000063.1:0-2567 GCA_017511185.1 Lachnospiraceae bacterium
CAAACAAGGAAAGTCTTTTTTCTGTGCCGCCGCGGGGGAGGATTATTATCACGAAGCATCTTCTTTTGTTCCCGCGAGTATTCACATCAGGAAAGGAGGCTGATATGACAGAACTGGAAAAAGAAAGATATATTTCTTACATGACTCTGAAGGACGAGCTGACTGCGTTTTCCGGACATGGAGCGGAGCTGTATCTGGACGGCAGGCGTTCGGATGCCGGGAAAATAGCGGCAGCTTGTGTATTTCAGGAAGATACAGATTACATGAGAGATTATGTAAGAGATGCTTCCGGCCGGCTGGTTAAGGTCAATTTTGACCGAGTCAGAAATATATAGGAAAGAACCTCTGACAAGTGAAACCGGTTTTTCTGACAAAGTTGTTTTTGGCAGGGATAGATGTTATAATATTTCAGTTTATTTCTGAAGTTTGGTACGGAAAGGAGCCGCCATGGCGAAAGTAGCCAGAAAACCGAAAAAGAAAAAATCCGGGCTGCTGATCACTTTGATCATTATTGTGGTTATTCTTCTGATCGCAGTTGCTGGTTTGGGATGGTATAGTGCAAATCTGAAACCTTCCTCCGATTTTAAGCAGGAAAAGCTGATCGAAGTCAAAGAGGGATCTTATCTGGCTGACGTCGGAAAACTGTTTGCAGAAGAAGGGATCATCAAAAGTCCTTTGGCTTTTAAGATCTATACCAGACTTAATAAAGTCAAACCGCTGCAGGCAGGCCGTTATGGTGTTTCTCCGGATATGAGTCTGAAAGAGATCATCACGATGATGGAAAACGGAGACATCTATACTGGTGACGAGATTCAATTCACGTATATTGAAGGAAAAACAATCCCGTGGCTGGCTAATGCCATTGAAGAAGCAACCAATAATACTAAGGAAGATGTTTATGCACTTCTGAAAGATGAAGCGTATTTGAACCGCATGATCGATAAATACTGGTTTTTGACCAGCGCGATCAAGGATCCGGGTATTTACTATTCACTGGAAGGGTATCTGTTCCCGGATACTTATACGCTTTTAAGCAAGGACGTGAGCGTAGAGGAGATCTTCTCTGTTATGCTGAATAAAATGGAAGAAGTCCTGAATGAATATAAGAGCGATATTGACAACAGCTCATACAGCGTTCATGAACTTCTGACCATTGCTTCCGTTGTGGAAGGAGAATCCATGGCCGTACAGGATCGTGCCGGAGTAGCTGGTGTGTTCTTCCGCAGACTGGACGAAGGCATGTCCCTGGGAAGCGACATCACGACCTATTATGCGATCCAGGTGGATCCGCATTCCAGAGATCTGAACGGTGATGATCTGGATCTGGAGAATCCTTACAACACCAGAGGACCAAATATGGAAGGCGTGATCCCGGTTGGTCCGGTATGTGCGCCGAGCCGCTCAGCTATTGAGGGGACGCTGCATCCGGAAGATACGGGCGCATTGTTCTTTGTATCGGATAAAAACGGCAAGCTCTATTTTGCAGAAACCAATGCAGAGCATGAAGCAAACATTGAGTGGCTGCAGGAGCAAGGCCTTTGGTACACGTATTAACACAAACTGCCAAAGTGCCGGAACCATCAAAAGAGTGGTTTTTCATGCTGCTTAAAAAACAAAAAGAGACAAAAGGGCCGCGGTTTTCTGCGGCCTTTTTGAAGGATTGGGAATCATGACAAAGCGAATCGAAAAAAACACGGAAGAATACTATATGCGGGAAGCCTTGAAAGAAGCAAAAAAGGCTTTAAAGATCAATGAAGTGCCGATCGGATGCGTGATCGTATATAAAGGAGAGATCATCGGCCGGGGATATAACCGCCGGATGACTGACAAAACAGCACTTGCACATGCAGAGATCACCGCGATCAAAAAAGCCTGCCGGAAAATTGGAGACTGGCGCTTAGATGATACCGATATTTATATTACGCTGGAACCATGTCAGATGTGTGCAGGCGCGATCGTTCAATCCCGGATCCGAAACGTTTTTATCGGCGCGATGAATCCGAAAGCCGGCTGCTGCGGCAGCATTCTGGATCTTTTACATGTGAAAGAGTTTAACCACCAATGTGAGGTGAAGACCCATATTCTGGAGGAGGAGTGCGCCTCCCTTCTGAAATCCTTCTTTCAGGAACTGAGAAAATAAGAAACCGATGCCGGGGCTTTAAGAAGCAGGCGACCCAACGTCACACAGAAGGTTCTGCTTAGTGCTGCTTCGTTCCCGACCTGACACGGTTCACAGATTTCTGTTGCATTGGACCCGCTTCGAGCCCCGGCACACGGTAACTGAGATTATAAGTTACCCATTTTAGCCAGTCAAGTATTCTCATGCTTTTTATTGTTATTACTTATTAAATATGCTAATATAACTCGTAGTATGATTTGAAACTGGTGCATTATATGTAGGAGTTTGTATTAATGTCGTATGTGGCTCTTTACAGGAAATTCAGACCGCAGACTTTCAGCCAGGTAAAGGGGCAGGACCATGTGGTTTTGACCCTGACAAATCAGATCAAAAATAACCGGGCAGGACATGCCTACCTTTTCACCGGAACCAGAGGAACCGGAAAGAC
>JAFWLF010000064.1:0-121186 GCA_017511185.1 Lachnospiraceae bacterium
CATCCAAATCCGTGGCCGGCACTTACTACACATACTTTGAGACGTTCACCATCACAATGGTAATGTACTTGATCATGACGTTGTTCTTCAGCTGGCTGCTGCGCTTCTTTGAAAAGAGAATGGATGGACCGGCAGAGTATGATCTGGCAACGACAGATACGCTTGCTTATACCAGCGGCACACTGAGCGACCCGAGGAAAGACTTTGTAGATGACAGACATCTTTCCGATGCACCTCACGCCGGGGAAGACAACATGAACAACACCAGGCGGTAAAATAATATGAGTGACAAAAAAGAAATCATTGAAATCAAACATTTGGGAAAGACCTTCGGCAAGAACGAAGTCTTAAAGGATATCAATTGTGCCATCAATGAGGGTGATGTGACCTGTATCATCGGTGCATCCGGTTCTGGTAAATCCACTATGCTCCGGTGCATCAACCTGCTGGAAACACCTACCTCGGGAGAGATCCTTTTCAAAGGTAACGATATCACCAAAGAAAAAAATGTGGCAGCCTACCGCGCCAAGGTCGGCATGTGCTTTCAGAGCTTTAATCTGTTCAGCAACATGACCGCATTAAAGAACTGCATGGTCGGTCCGATGAAAGTTCTGAAAAAGTCCAAACAGGAAGCAGAGCAGGACGCCCTGTTCTTCCTGACCAAAGTCGGCATGGCGCCTTTTATTAAGGCAAAGCCAAAACAACTTTCCGGCGGTCAGCAGCAGCGTGTGGCTATCGCCCGTGCGCTGGCAATGCATCCGGACGTGCTTTTATTTGACGAGCCGACTTCCGCCCTGGATCCGCAGATGGTCGGAGAAGTTCTGGAAGTTATGAAGACGCTGGCAAAGGAAGGCCTGACAATGATTATCGTAACACATGAGATGGCCTTTGCCCGGGATGTTTCCAATCATGTGGTCTACATGCAGGACGGCGTGATCTGGGAAGAGGGCACACCGCAGGAGATCTTTGGAAATCCACAGAGACAGGAGACAAAAGATTTCCTGTCACGCTTTATCAATATGTAAAGTTTTTAACAAATGTAAAAAAAGGGTAATATTTTCATTTTCTTTTTTATCCTTAATAAAATCGTTCACATACGACATATGTTGTGTGTGGACGATTTTTATATACAATATTTTGTGTCAGGTAAAATATGAAGAGATTGTGAACAATCGGTTTTAAGGTTGACTTTTAGAGCAACCATTGGTATATTATGAAATAGAATTGTAACATTTTTGTAATATTTGACCGAAACAGTTTATGAAATTGAAATTAAAACTTTACGAAATACTTTCCATCACAATGGTGGCAGTAGTCATATTGGCAGGTCTCTGCTTTATGGGCACACGTGAGGTCGTCGCAAAAGAAAAAAGCGTTTCCACAGTGAACAGTGTGCTCGCAGAGGAAACATCACTTCCAAATGCTGGGATTGGCAGAATCGTCAAAAACTATGTCGGCGCAACGGGCGAGAGTTCCGTGGACCTTCTTTCCACGACTGCACTCGGCGCAACCTATACCGAATTTAATGAGTATTATGACAGCAAGGGTGGTTCCCTTGGCAAGCTCATCGTATGCAACGTGGACGAGTCCATTGCAGTGTATGACCGGATCCCGGGCAACGAGCGGATCGAGCGTGGTGATACCCAGATGGCTCAGATCACCGGACGTATGAGCAAAGGAGATGTCGCTACACTGGTCGGTGTTTACGGAAACTGGTATCAGATCGTAGCAGATGATTTTTCCGGATTTGCAAATACCAGCTTCTTTGCAGTCGGCAAAGATGCGGAAGCTCTGGATGCTTCTACCTGGATGCGTATCGCTGTAGTCAATGATGATGAGCTGATGCTGAATGTGGAACCAGATTATAACAGCGACCTTTTAGCTTTCCTTTCTTCAGGACTGTGGTTTGAGGTATTGGAAGAAGGGGAAGAATTCTCCCGCATTTATGTTCCAAACGTTGGAGAAGGCTGGATCGAAAGCGCATATGCAAACTTTGAAACCGTCCGCCGTACAGGCATGTCCAATCAGGCGTCGGCAGAGCGTGCAGCCAGGATTGCAGAATGTGTAGGCGCAGCAAATGACTGGGCAGAGGCAATGCAGATGGCAGCTGAGGAAGAAGCATATTATGAGGATCTGGCTGCAAGACGTGCGTCCATCGCTCCGGCAGCAGCAGATTCCGCAGATGTTGCAGCACTGCGTGAAGCAGTCGCCGCTTATGCACAGCAGTTTGTCGGCTGGCTTCCATATGTATCCGGCGGCAACTCCCTGGATTATGGAGCAGACTGCTGCGGATTCACACAGGCAATCTACCGCGAGTTCGGATATGAGATCCCGCGGACAACGGATGGGCAGATGTATGGAGGCGAGGCTGTTTCGCTTGACGACATCCGGCCGGGTGATATAGTATACTACGGAGGTCATGTTGCGCTTTACATCGGTGGTGATACGGTCGTGCATGAACCGGTCCCGGGCGATGTCTGCAGCTATCAAAGTATGTACATGATGCCGATCTATGGTGTTGTCAGATATATCAATTGATCGCAGAAACAGATGATGACAGCGGGGACAAAAGTTCCCCGCTTTTTTTCTTCTCACGGCGGAATGTCGGGAGAGCATAAGCAGCTTGAAACAGTTTAAATGAAAAACATTCTTTTCGAAAAACTGAATAGAAATCATAAAGTTTTTTCCCTTCTGATCGCAGAAGCAGCAGCTGTGATCGGGATCGTCTGCATGTTTGTTCTGGCAGCAGGGAGCGCAGCAAAGGCAGCAGAGGAGACTTCCCTTGTTTTGCCGACTGCCGGAGCCGGTGCAGTGATCGAAAACTACGTTGGTGCGACAGGGGAGAGTTCCACAGAACTCCTTTCCACAACGGCACTGGGCGCACAGCTGACAGAAGTGAACGAATACTACGATGCCACCGGCAATATCATTGGCAAGCGGATCATTTACAACGGTTCAGGAGATCTGCTGATCTATGATAAGATCCCGGGAAATGAGCGCGTGGAAAAAGGCGAATCCCTGGCAGTTCTGCAGGGAAAGATGGAGCCGGGCACGGCGGCTACAGTGATCAAGGAGAGTGGTCTCTGGTATCAGATTGTTGCCGATGGTCTGACCGGGTATGTAAAAAAAGAAGGATTCCTGACCGGCAAAGAGGCAGAAGACAATGCCGGACTGATGAATAAAAATGTTGCTGTGACCACTGCAGATGAAACATGGATCATGGATGGTCCCGGATTAGATACGACAGTCATTTGTGCACTGCCGGCTAATGTGGTGCTGAACCTGCTGGAAGCAGGCGATGAGTTCAGTCGCGTGGAGATCCCGGGGCTTGGCGAAGGCTGGATCAGTAATGGAGAAGCAACGCTGACGACCATCCGTAAGACAGCTGTTACACCGGAAGAAGATGCTGCTTTCTGCGGAAGGATTGCAGAAGGCATTGAATGGGGTGCTCAGATTGAAACACGTCTGCAGGAAGAAGCACAGGGCAGAGCCAGAAGCTATGCTCTTGCGCAGATCGCACCAACGGCGCCGGATTCCGATGATGTGGCAGCGCTCAGACAGGCAATTGCCAACTATGCGCAGCAGTTTGTAGGCGTTCTGCCGTATATCTGGGGAGAAAGTGATCTTTCTTATGGCGCAGACTGCAGCGGTTTTACTTCTGCTATCTACCGGGAATATGGCTATTCCATCCCGCGTTCATCCGATGCACAGGCCTATGGCGGTATGAGCGTCTCTATGGATGACTTAAGACCGGGTGATATCATTGCATATCCGGGTCATGTAGCCATGTATATCAGCGGCAACACGGTAGTGCATGCACCGGGAGACGGCACAACAGTTTCTTATGGAGACCTTTATATGATGCCGATCATTAACGTGGTCCGGTATATTAATTAATTAGTTGCGAAAATATATATTAATTAAGAATTTTTTGTGAAATAACTCCCCCAGGGAGTTATTTTATGGTAAAATTAAAAAAAGCGGAAAGGAGTGATACTTATGAAGTTCACCATTACTGGCAGAAATGTGGAAGTTACGGAAAGCTTAAAAGCCGCTGTACAGGAAAAACTCGGCAAATTGGATCGATTCTTTTCCCAGGATACGGTTGCACAAGTAACACTGAGCGTAGAGAAAAGCCGCCAGATCATAGAAGTCACAATTCCGGTCAAAGGCGGGATCATCCGCGCAGAACAGTCGAATTCAGATATGTACACATCGATCGATCTGGTCGAGGAATCCATCGAAACACAGTTAAAGAGATACAAAAACAAACTGATCGACAGATATCAGGACAAGAAGAATTTCTCCAAAGAGTTTATCGAGCAGGAAGTAGAAGACGAGGAAGAGATCAAGATCGTCAAAACCAAACGCTTTGATTTTAAACCGATGGATCCGGAAGAAGCATGTATGCAGATGGAACTGCTGGGACACAGCTTCTTTGTATTCACCAATGCAGAGACAGATCAGATCAATGTCGTTTATAAAAGAAAAAATAATACATATGGTCTGATCGAGCCGGAGTTCTGATCACCCGGAGAGAGGATATTAACAGGAAACCACTATGCGCCGTGCCTTCTGCGCGGCGCAAGTCTTGAAGAAAAAGCGCACCAAACGGGCGTGAAAAAAACAGGAGTATATTACATGGGTTTATTTGGCAAGATTTTCAGCGGCGGAGCTGACAGAGAAGTCAAAAAGCTGCAGCCGCTGGTCGACCAGATCGTTGCTTTGCGGCCGCAAATGATGGAAATGTCCGCAGAGCAGATGCGGGCAAAAACACAGGAATTCAAAGACCGACTGCAGAATGGCGAAACATTGGATGATATTCTGGTGGAAGCTTTCGCACTGGTAAGAGAGGCAACAAGAAGAGAGCTTGGCACGGAGCATTATCCGGTACAGCTGATGGGCGGCATCGTCCTGCATCAGGGCCGTATCGCAGAGATGAAGACCGGTGAAGGAAAGACGCAGACCTGTCTTCTGCCGGCTTATCTGAACGCACTGGAAGGCAAGGGCGTTCACATCGTAACGGTCAATGATTACCTGGCAAACCGTGACGCGGAGTGGATGGGACAAGTACACCGCTACTTAGGTCTGACGGTTGGCGTGGTCTTAAACAGCATGACCAGCGAAGAACGTCAGCAGGCTTATAACTGCGATATCACCTACGTTACGAACAACGAGCTGGGATTCGATTACCTGCGTGACAACATGGTCGTCCGCAAGGAGTCACTGGTGCAGAGAGAACTGCATTATGCCATCGTCGACGAGGTCGACTCCATTTTGATCGATGAAGCCAGAACGCCTCTTATCATCAGCGGACAGTCTGCTAAGTCCACAAAGCTGTATGAGCTTTGCGATATCCTGGCGAAACAGTTAAAACGCGGTGAAGCAAAAGAACTGAACAAGATGGATATCATCATGGGCGAGAAGATGGAAGAAACCGGGGATTTTGTCGTCAACGAAAAAGAAAAGGTCATCAACCTCACCGATGAAGGTGTCCGTAAAGTAGAGCAGTTCTTCAAGATCGAAAACCTGGCAGATCCGGAAAACCTGGAGATCCAGCATAATGTAATCTTGGCTCTGCGTGCGCATAACCTGATGTTCCGTGATCAGGACTATGTGGTCAAGGATGATGAGATCCTGATCGTCGATGAATTTACCGGACGTATCATGCCGGGCAGACGTTATTCCGACGGTCTGCATCAGGCGATCGAAGCAAAAGAGCATGTGAAAGTAAAGAGAGAATCCAAAACTCTGGCAACGATCACTTTCCAGAACTTCTTTAATAAATATGACAAAAAGGCCGGCATGACCGGTACTGCAAAGACAGAAGAGAACGAGTTCACCAGTATCTACGGCATGGACGTTGTGGAGATCCCGACCAACGTGCCGGTCATCCGAAAAGATCTGCAGGATGCGGTGTATAAAACCAAGAAAGAAAAATTCAAAGCCGTGATCGATGCGATCTGTGAGGCACACGAGGTCGGTCAGCCGGTCCTGGTTGGCACCATCACGATCGAAACCAGTGAACTGCTTTCCGGCATGCTGAAAAGACGCGGCATCCGTCATAACGTGTTGAACGCAAAGTATCATGAGATGGAGGCGCAGATCGTCGCAGAAGCCGGACAGCATGGGGCCGTTACCATCGCCACCAACATGGCCGGCCGTGGTACCGATATCAAGCTGGATGACGAGGCAAGAGCAGCCGGCGGTCTGAAGATCATTGGTACAGAGCGTCATGAGTCACGTCGTATCGATAACCAGCTGCGAGGCCGGTCCGGTCGACAGGGAGATCCGGGTGAATCCCGCTTCTACATTTCTCTGGAAGATGATCTGATGCGTCTGTTCGGTTCGGAACGTTTGATGAGTATCTTCAATACGCTGGGCGTGGAAGAAGGCGAGCAGATTGAACATAAGATGCTTTCCAATGCCATCGAACGTGCACAGGAAAAGATCGAGAATAACAACTTTGGTATCAGAAAGAACCTGTTGGAATATGACCAGGTCATGAACGAGCAGCGTGAGATCATTTATGCAGAGCGTCTGCGTGTTCTGAACGGCGAGTCCATGCGGGATTCCATTTATACTATGGTTGATGCGACCGTGAATCATATTGTGGATGCCGGCATTCCGGAAGATGCTAAACCGGAAGAATGGGATATGGTCTCCCTGAATGAAATGTGGATGCCGATCTTCATCCGTCAGGTGAATCTGACCGAAGAGCAGATGAACGGACACTATTCCAAAGAGAAGTTCCGCGAGGACCTGCTGGAACTGGGCCGCAGCCTGTATGCAGAAAAAGAAAAAGAATTCCCGATCGTAGAGCATCTGCGTGAAGTGGAACGTGTCGTGCTGCTGCGTGTCATCGACCGCCATTGGATGGATCACATCGACGATATGGATCAGCTTCGTCAGGGCATCGGTCTGCAGGCATACGGCCAGAGAGATCCTGTTGTGGAATACAAGATGGCCGGCTATGACATGTTTGATGACATGATCGCTGGCATCCAGGAAGATACCGTCCGGACGATGCTGCATGTTAAGATCGAGCAGGAAGTCAAGCGCGAGCAGGTGGCACAGCCGATGGCAACCAACAAAGATGATTCCGTTGCAAAGGCACCAAAGAAGAGGGCAGATGATAAGGTCTATCCAAATGATCCATGTCCGTGCGGCAGCGGCAAGAAGTACAAGTACTGCCACGGCAGAAAAGCATAATACATGAGAACTGTTATTTCCCCGGAGAAATGAATCTCTGGGGAAATTTTTTCTTTATTATTAAGAAATAATCGTTTATAATCTATTAGTTATGGTATTACTAGATCAAGTTAAATATGAATTATCGCAGTTTGAAGAGCCGCTTCTGAACATGGAAGAGGCTTTGAATCGGGATGTCAAAAACAAGCGGATCGCTGAAATTGAGGGCAAAATGAACGAGCCTGGCTTTTGGGAAGACGGAAAAGCCAGCGGCGAACTCATGAAAGAAATGAAGAACCTCAAAGCAGATCTGGAGAATTATGACACCCTGAAAGGAAGCTATGACGATCTGCAGACATTGATCGAAATGGCGGAAGAAGAAAACGATGACGATCTGGGGAATGAATGCCTGGAAGAATTTGAGAAATTCAAACGGTCTTATGAAGACTATCGTATTTCCACACTTCTTTCCGGAGAGTTCGATCATCTGGATGCCATCCTGACGCTTCATGCAGGCGCCGGTGGAACGGAAAGCTGTGACTGGGCCAGCATGCTGTACCGTATGTACTGCCGGTGGGCAGAGCGGCACGGCTTCAAATACGAAGTGCTGGATTACCTGGACGGCGATGAAGCAGGCATCAAATCGGTAACTATCCAGATCACCGGGCGGAATGCATACGGCTTCTTAAAGAGTGAGAAAGGTGTGCACAGACTGGTAAGGATCAGTCCATTTAATGCAGCAGGCAAACGGCAGACCAGTTTTGTCAGCTGTGATGTGATGCCGGATATCGAAGAAGATCTGGATATCGAGATCGCAGATGAGGATATCCGCATTGATACCTACCGGAGTTCCGGTGCAGGCGGACAGCATATCAACAAGACCAGTTCCGCGATCCGGATCACTCATCTTCCGACAGGTATTGTGGTGCAGTGCCAGAACGAGCGGAGCCAGTTCCAGAACAAGGACAAGGCAATGCAGATGTTAAAGAGCCAGCTCTATCTGCGAAAGAAAGAAGAGCAGGCAAAGAACCTGGCGGACATCCGTGGTGAAGTCACAGAGATCGGATGGGGCAATCAGATCCGCTCTTATGTTATGCAGCCGTACACGATGGTCAAGGATCACCGTACAAACTTTGAAGTAGGTAACGTAAACGCAGTTATGGATGGAGATCTGGACGGATTCATCAATGCGTATTTAAACTGGCTGGCAGTCAGATAGAAAAGAGGCTAACTATGGTCAAGGTAGCAGTATTAGGATATGGCACGATCGGTTCAGGCGTTGTTCAGGTTTTAAATACCAGCAAGGACATCGTCACCCGGAATGCAGGAACAGAAGTAGAAGTGAAATATGTACTGGATCTTAGAGATTTCCCGGGAGACCCGGTGGAAGAGATCCTGGTGCATGATTACGCAAGGATCGTCAATGATCCGGAAGTAGATATTGTTGTGGAAGTAATGGGCGGCACACATCCGGCTTATGAGTTTGTCAAGGATGCCCTGTTAAAAGGCAAGAACGTCTGTACATCCAACAAAGCGCTTGTGGCAGAGTTTGGACCGGAACTGGTTCGGATCGCAAAAGAAAAGAGCGTCAACTTCCTGTTTGAAGCAAGTGTCGGCGGCGGTATTCCGATCATCCGCCCGATCTTACGTTCTTTAACCGTGGATACATTCTATGAGATCACAGGTATCTTAAACGGCACGACCAATTATATCTTAACGAAAATGTATGATGAGGGCGGCTCTTTTGAAGAGGCGTTGAAAGAAGCACAGGCTTTGGGATATGCAGAAGCAGATCCATCTGCCGATGTGGACGGCTATGATGCAGCAAGAAAGATTGCGATCCTTTCCGGCTTAATGTACGGCAAGAATCTGGACTTTGAGCAGCTGTCTATTGAAGGTATCCGCAATATTTCCAAGATCGATATGGACTATGCCAAGTTCTTAGGCAAGAAGATCAAACTGCTTGGCATTACTTATAACATCAATGGTGAGATCTATACTGAGGTTGCACCGCATATGATCGGACCGGAGAACAAACTGTACAACGTAGATGATGTAAAGAACGGCATCGAGCTGAAAGGAAATCTGTTAGGCGATACCATGTTCTACGGCGCCGGCGCTGGAAAGCTTCCAACCGCATCTGCAGTGGTATCGGATATCATCGATGAAGCAAAGCATCTGCATACCAATATCCCGATCCTCTGGAGCGATGAACCGGTCGTCTTAGCAGAGCGCGGCAGACATAAGAGTAAATTCTTTGTCCGTGTGGACCGCGAATGCAATGTCATCAAGAACATCTTTGACCTGGAGCAGCTGGTAACACTGCCGGACTACCAGGACGAATATGCAGTTGTAACGGCCGAAATGACCTTTGCTGAGTTCTACGACAAGATTGGCAATAAAGAACATGTCAGAAGCATTGTGCAGGTAAAATAAATGAAATATGTTGTGATTCTGGGCGATGGAATGGCAGACCGCCCGATAGAAGAATTAGGCGGCATGACGCCGCTGGAATATGCCAAAACTCCAATGATGGATGCCCTTGCAGAAGTGAGCGAAGTGGGCATGGTCAAGACTGTTCCGGATGATATGAAGCCGGGCAGTGATGTGGCCAACCTGGCTGTGCTGGGATACGACCCGCGGGCAAACTACTCCGGACGGAGCCCTTTGGAGGCATTAAGCATCGGCATCGATATGAAAGATACCGATATTGCCATGCGTGTCAATGTGGTAACACTGGAAGAGCCAGAAGGTGCTGCAGGGGATGTGGCATTTGAAGATCTGATCATTACCGATCATTCCTCCGGAGAAATCTCTACAGAGGATGCAGCCATCCTTCTGGATGCGCTGCGTGCAGATCTGGAAAATGAAGAGTTTCAGTTTTATGTCGGCACCAGTTATCGGCATTGCTGCATCTGGAACCATGGCAAAGTTCTGGATTTTGCACAGCCGCATGACCATCTGGGCGAAGTGATCGGACAGTATCTGCCGGATGCATCCGCAAGTGAAGACACCAAAGAAGATGCCAGACGGTTCACGGAGATGATGAAAAAAAGTTATCAGATCCTGAATCATCATCCTTTGAATGAGGAGAGAAGAAAGAACGGAAAAAACCCGGCGAACTGCATCTGGTTCTGGGGCGCCGGCACCAAGCCGATGCTTTCCCCGTTCATTGAACGGAGTGGCAAGAAAGGTGTCATGATCAGTGCCGTGGATCTTTTAAAAGGCATTGGACGCGGCGCAGGTATGAAGGTCTGCGAGGTGGAAGGCGCAAACGCACAGCTTGAGACCAATTACGAAGGCAAGGCACAGGCAGCGCTGGCCGCACTGTTAAAAGAAGGTTACGATCTTGCTTATATCCATGTGGAAGCACCGGATGAAATGGGTCATCAGGGCAACGTGGAAAAGAAAGTGAAATCGATCGAATATCTGGATCAGCGGCTGATAAAGCCGGTAGTGGAAGGCCTTGAGGGTGTGGACTACCGCATGCTGATCACACCGGACCACCGGACACCGATATGTATCAGGACCCATTCAGGGGAACCTGTTCCATATATTTTATTTGACAGCACAGCAAAGCAGCAGAACCATCTGCATTACAACGAGAGGGAAGCTGCGCAGTCAGGCATTTTAATCACCCCGGGCGAAACGTTAATGGACCGTCTGCTGGGGAAACAGGAGTGAGAATATGTTAATTGTTAAGAAATTCGGGGGCTCATCAGTAGCCAACAAGGAGCGGATCTTCAATGTAGCGCGCCGCTGCGTGGAAGAGTACCAGAAAGGTAATCAGGTCGTCGTTGTTCTTTCGGCAATGGGCGATACCACAGATGACCTTCTGGATCTGGCAGCGACCATATCGGACAAACCATCCAAACGTGAGCTGGATATGCTGATGAGTACAGGAGAACAGGTCTCCGTCAGCTTGTGCGCAATGGCCATTCAGGAACTGGGTGTGCCGGCCGTTTCATTAAACGCATTCCAGGTGAGAATGCGGACATCCAGAGTATACGGCAATGCGCGGCTGAAAAAAATCGACACAAACCGCATCCGTTCAGAACTGGAAAACAATAAGATCGTTCTGGTCACCGGGTTCCAGGGAGTCAACCGTTACGACGATGTGACCACCCTTGGCCGCGGCGGATCGGATACAACGGCTGTAGCATTGGCAGCAGCACTGCATGCAGATGCCTGCGAGATCTATACCGATGTAGACGGCGTCTACACCTGCGATCCGCGTATCGTTCCAGAGGCAAGAAAACTGGATGAGATCACATATGATGATATGCTGGATCTGGCCACACTTGGCGCACAGGTACTGCATAACCGCAGCGTTGGTATGGCAAAAAAATATGGAGTGGAACTGGTCGTACGCTCTTCATTGAGCGACGCACCGGGTACGATAGTCAGGGAGGAATTAAAAGTGGAAAGAAAATTGATCAGTGGTGTAGCAGTAGATAAGAGCCCGGCGCGCATATCCCTCATTGGCCTGCATGATATTCCGGGTATTGCTTTTAAAGTGTTTAATCTCCTGGGTTCCCAGGGTATTTCCGTAGATATTATTCTGCAGAGCGTCGGCCGTGACGGTACAAAGGATATTTCCTTTACCGTTGACCGCAAGAATCTGCAGGATGCATTAAAAGTACTAGAAGCAAATCTGTCCAAGCTGACCGCAGAGCGGATCGAGCATGAAGAAAACATTGCCAAGGTATCTGTAGTTGGTGCCGGCATGATGACAGATCCAGGTGTTGCAGCAAAAATGTTTGAAGCACTGTTCAATGCTGATATCAATATCAAGATGATCGCTACCAGTGAGATCCGTATCACCGTCATCATCGATGAGATCAATGCGGATGCAGCTGCACGTGCGGTCCATAATGCATTCTTACCGGAAGACTAAGATGGTTTTTGAATCACAGAACGAAAACGATACCTATCAGTTGGGACTGCAGGCAGGCGAAAGCGCTGAGCCTGGCGATATTTTCTGCCTGGACGGAGATCTGGGTGTAGGCAAGACCGTATTTACGGCAGGCTTTGCGAAAGGTCTGGGCATTGAAACACCAATCTGTTCGCCGACATTTACGATCTTGCAGACGTATGAAGAAGGACGCCTTCCGCTGTATCATTTTGATGTGTACCGGATCGAAGATCCGGATGAAATGGAAGAGATCGGATTTGACGAGTACGCGTTCGGAGAAGGCGTTTGCATCATCGAATGGGGAAAGCAGATCGCAGAGATCCTGCCGGAGCATACCAAGTTTGTAACCATTGAAAAAGACCTGGATAAAGGGTTTGATTATCGAAAGATTACCATCGAATAAATAATATGAGGATCCTGGCAATTGAAAGTTCGGGGCAGATCGCCTCGACAGCCATAATTGAAGACGGAGAGATCCTGGGCATGAAAGTGGGTGAGTTCAAAGTAACTCACTCGCAGACTTTGATGCCTCTGATCGACGAATTGATTCATGAGACGGGCGTGGAGCTGGAAAGTCTGGATGCCATTGCTGTAAGCGGCGGCCCGGGTTCTTTTACAGGCCTGAGAATCGGGAGCGCCACAGCAAAGGGGCTGGGCCTTGCACTGGATATACCATTGATCCATGTGCCGACGCTCCACGCCATGACTTATAATCTGCTGACGGCGGAAAACATCGGCTGCCTGATCGTGCCGATGATGGACGCCAGAAGAGATCAGGTCTACTGCGGCATCTTTGATTTTCTGATCCGCCCGGACAATACGGTAGACTTTGATATTTTCCTGGACAGCTGTGCGATGTCTGTGACGGATCTGCTGGACCGCATCAAAGAGATCTTAAGTCTGGATGGCAATCCGCCTCCGGTCCTGTTTTTAGGAGACGGACTGTTAGCTTATCATGAGCTGATCGAGGCGGAAGCGGATTTTGATTATTACTATGCGCCGGACGAAGCAATGCTGCAGCGTGCAGATACCGTAGCACTCCTGGGGCAGGTCATGATGAGTCTGGGCATGTGTGTTTCTGCTGATGAAGAAGCGCCGGACTATTTAAGACCGAGCCAGGCAGAACGCGAAAAAGCCGAGAGGGATCAGTAACGTGGAAATTAGTTACTATGAACTGAGCTACGATGATATTGCTGCGATCTCGCGGATGGAACAGGAATACTTTGGGCAGCCGTGGAGTGAGAGCAGCATCGCGACCTATGCGGAAAAAGGCAATACCATTTTTGTGGTAGCCAGAAGCGGGCAGGAAGTGGTCGGATACATCGCCATTTTATGCATCCTGGACGAAGGCAATCTGGTAAGCATCGCCGTACATGACAAATGCCGCGAAATGGGGATCGCTACAGAACTTTTGGACATCGCTTACGAAAAGGCAGCTGCAAGAGGCGTTTCCAGCATTCATCTGGAAGTGCGGGAGAGCAATGAGGCAGCCATCTGCCTGTATGAAAAAGAAGGGTTCGCAAAAATCGGCCGGAGGAAAGGCTTTTACAGCAAGCCGGCAGAAGATGCGATTTTATATTTAAAGGAATTATAGTTTTTATGCTGGATATTTGCTTATTGGGAACCGGAGGAATGATGCCACTGCCGCGCCGTCATCTGACGTCGCTGATGGCTCGTTTCAATGGATCCAATATCCTGATCGACTGTGGGGAGGCCACACAGGTAGCCATCAAGAAAAAGGGATGGTCCTTCAAGTCGATCGATCTGATCCTTTTTACTCATTACCATGGAGATCACATCGGCGGACTGCCGGGACTGCTTCTGACGATGGGCAATTCCGACCGGACAGAACCGGTGAACATGGTTGGTCCGCGCGGGCTGAGAAAAGTAGTGGATTCTCTGCGTGTGATCGCGCCGGAACTCCCATTCTATATTAATTACATTGAGCTGGAAGATGACTTCCAGGAACTATGGTTTGACAGCTTCCGCATTGAAGCATTCAAAGTAAAACATCGCGTGACCTGCTATGGTTATAACATCCTGATCGACCGCCCTGGCAAGTTTGATGTGGAACGGGCACAGGCTCTGCAGCTTCCGGTACAGCTCTGGGGCGTGCTGCAGAAAGGCGAAGAAGTAGAGTATAACGGTGTGACGATCACGCCGGATATGGTGATGGGACCGGAACGCAAGGGATTGAAAGTTACTTACTGTACGGATACCCGGCCGGTGGAGCAGATCGCAGATGCCGCAAAAGACGCAGACCTCTTTATCTGTGAAGGCATGTACGGAGATCCGGCAAAACAGGAAGATGCAGTGGAAAAACGCCATATGATGTTTTCGGAAGCTGCTGAACTTGGCGCCAAGGCGCAGCCGGCGCGCATGTGGCTGACACATTACAGCCCGTCGCTGATCAAACCGGACGAATATATGGAAGAAACCAGAAAGATCTTTGACCGTTTGGAAGCCGGCAAGGATCTGATGAGTATAGACTTAAAGTTTGATGATGAAGAAAACGCAGAAAATGGAACAGACAGTCATATTATCAATTGAATCTTCTTGCGATGAGACAGCAGCTGCGGTGACGGTGAACGGACGGCAGGTCCTTTCCAATGTCATTTATTCGCAGATCGATCTGCACACCATTTACGGTGGTGTGGTTCCGGAGATCGCTTCCCGCAAGCACATCGAAAAGATCAACCAGGTGATCCGCAAGGCATTATCCGATGCGGGTCAGACGCTGGATACTATCGATGCCGTGGCCGTTACTTACGGACCGGGTCTTGTTGGCGCGCTGCTGGTTGGGGTGGCAGAGGCAAAAGCGATCGCCTATGCAAAGCATCTTCCGCTGATCGGCGTGCATCATATCAAGGGACATGTCTGCGCAAATTATATTGAGTATCCGGAACTGGAACCGCCATTCTTGTGTTTAGTGGCATCCGGCGGGCATACACACCTGGTGCGTGTGGATGATCATACGCATTACACTGTCATCGGAAGGACCAGGGATGATGCTGCAGGCGAGGCATATGATAAAATTGCCCGTGCGATAGGGCTGGGCTATCCGGGTGGACCGAAGGTGGAGAAAGCCGCACATGACGGTGATCCGCACGCGTTTGAATTCCCGCGGGCCAAGATAGATGAAAACCCGTATGATTTCAGTTTCAGCGGTGTGAAATCAGCTGTCCTCAATACCATCAATTCCTACAAGATGAAAGGGATGGAGATCGATGATAAATTCCGCAATGATGTGGCAGCTTCGTTCCAGCAGTCGGTGATCGACAGCATGTGTGAGCGCGTCGTGATGGCGATGGATGAGTTCCAGATGGATAAATTTGCCATGGCCGGCGGGGTGGCAAGCAATCAGACACTGCGCGCTGCATTGAAAGAAGTTGTGGAGAGCAAGGGCGGCACGTTTTATTGCCCAAAGCCGATCCTTTGCACGGACAACGCAGCGATGATCGGTGCGGCCGGGTATTATGAGTATTTGAACGGAAAGCGTGACGGACTGGATCTGAACGCTGTTCCTGGGTTGAAGTTAGAATGAGTGTTTATGCAATCGTGGCAGCAGGCGGCAGCGGCAGCCGGATGGGGAGCAATATCCCAAAACAGTATCTGAACGTAAACGATAAGCCGCTCTTATATTATACACTGGAAGCCTTTGAGACCTCCTGCGTGAACGGCGTTTCCGTGGCTGTATCCAAAGACTGGATGCAATATGTGGTTTCGGACATCGTGGACAAGTATCGCCTGAACAAAGTGATCCGTGTCTGCGAGGGTGGAGCAGAGCGGCATGTGTCTGTCTTTCATGCACTGGATGATCTGTCTGATGTTGCGAAAGCGGATGATATCATTCTGATCCAGGATGGTGCGCGTCCGTTTGTGACAGCGGACCTGATCGCTAAGATCGCCGATGGTGTTAAAGAGTATGGTGCTGCGATAGCGGCTGTTCCGGTCAAGGATACGATCAAGATCTCCGATGCAGATGGGTTTGTACGGGAAACGACAGTGAGGGCAAACACCTGGCAGATCCAGACACCGCAGGGTTTTTACTATGGAGAGATCCTGGAAGCTTACCGGAGATTGTTCGCAGATGCCAGCCGGGATAACGTGATGATCACGGATGATGCCATGGTCTATGAGCGGGCGTTCCCGGAGAAAAAAGTGAAGCTGATCGAAGCTTTTTACGAGAACATCAAAATCACAACAGCCGAAGATTTGGAAGTTGCAAAAGCAAGGCTTTGATGATAGAATACAACGTGCGTCTAGAGACGTGGACATACTTGGAGGAGTATCGAAGTGGTCATAACGAGGCGGTCTTGAAAACCGTTTGTCCGCAAGGGCACGGGGGTTCGAATCCCTCCTCCTCCGCTCAGAAAAAGAAGCCCAAAAGGGCTTTTTTTTTTGAGCGGAAGTTAAGTTGAAGGGATTCGAACGCCGAGGGAGGAGCTTCGAAGAAGCGACGGAAGCAAAGGCGCCAGTGGCGCGTTTGCGCCGAAGGCCGGCCTGAAAGGCGGCAGAGCCGCCGGTGGGAATCCCTCCTCCTCCGCTGAAACGAGCACCGTATGGTGCTCGTTTTCATTATCCTGGATGTCTATTATTCTCCTCATGGACTTTTGCTCATGCAAGAATAATTTTTCTGATAAAAATTATTCTTGCGCAAAGCGATTATCGTCTATTATTCTCCTGGGCAATCTTTTTTTCAGGAAGAATAATAAAATCGCCTTAAAATAGCCCAAAAACACCCAAATTATTCTCCATAGCGACATTTTTCACAGCAAGAATAATTTTACTGTTGAAAATTATTCTTGCGCAAAGCGATTATCGTCTATTATTCTCCTGGGCAATCTTTTTTCCAGGAAGAATAATTTTAAACACAAAAAAGAAGGTCCCAGTGGGACCTTCTTAATTTCAAGAAAAGGATTCAAACAAGAAGCAAATTCACTTTATCTTTCTACGTTTCCCAGCAAGCAGGATCACGGCTGCTGCAATGATTACAGCTGCACCAGTCATCAGAATGATCCAGAGAGCCATGTTGCGGTTATCTCCGGTCGCAGGAGTCTGTTCTAACGGAGCCAGTTCAAACGGGCTGCAGCTTGTTACTTTAAGCTGTACAAACTTGTCGGAGCCGCTTCCCTGAACATCCGCATTGACGGTATCGAGTCTGTTCAGGTCCTTTTCGTTGTCGTAGTGAATGACGGTCAGCGTCTTTTCTTTGCCAGCTGATACAGCGGAGAGCTTTACATCCATGGAAAGTCCCAGTGCCTGCATGACTTCACCGCTGATTTCGAAGAAATTGCACTCTTCTTCGTATGGACCCCATACGGCCAGGAACGGTGTGACAAAAAAGCCCGGATTCAGGACAGGAACCATCTTACCGTCCTTGTTTGTAAAGTGAAGCGCGACCCAAGGCTGATACTTCGCAAATACATTCGTATTTGAAAGCATGACTTTGGTATTGCCGTCAAAGAGTGCAATGCCTTCCGGAATCACGGCATTTACCAGCTTAGTGACAGCGTCTTCATTTCCGTTGATGCCAAATGCATTGGAGTAGGACAGAGACTGATTAGCCTCCATTTCTGCCTGGAGAGTCAGGATCATTGCTTTGATCTGTTCTGCCAGATCCGCTTTTTCTGCATCAGAGAGGATCACTTCTTTTCCTTCCGTTTTCGCGCGAAGGATCTCCAGTTCAATCTGTTCAACTACTTTTTCATCCGAGATTTCCGACTCATCCTGATAGAGGTTCAGGTTGTGCAGATCAATATTATCCCAATCCGCAATGGAGAAGTCTCTTGACGGTGTGTCGGGTTCCACTGGCATCATATAAGCTTGATCGAATGCTTTAAGCGGGCTGTCCTGCGGGTAGTCATCCATTTTTACCGCGTCAATATACAGAATATTTATTGGCTTTGTAATATAATAAGTTCTAGTGCACAGAAGTTCAGAGTCGGTCTTGCGCTCGTCCTTCTGGGTATAAGTGAAGGTTGCGTTATTACTACAGAAGAAGTGCATTTCGTCTATGGTCCAGTATTTATGGTTTTCTGCATAGGCAGCTCTTGCGGCTGCAATCTGATTTACATGAATCTGGCCGTTTTTCGGGTCCAGATAATCCCACATGAGCCTATCATGGAGAGGAAAGTACTGATTTTCTATTTTGGACGGATTATCTACATTGATCCGATAGTTGGTCCCAGTCTGGAAATAGTCTCCGGTGACAGCTGAACAGCCCATCGTCAATCCGTCAGAGAGTGCAAAGATCTGCACACCCACATAGTTGGTCATAAACACGATATTCTGACCAGAATCCGGGGCACCGGTATTGTGTGAATTCAGATATTGCAGAAATGTCTCGACTTGATACTCGGATTCTTTTCTTTGAGGCAGGAACTGGTGATACAGAACCAGAGAGGAGACGCTATTTAGAAGTGTTGGAAGCGAGGTCTCCGTTCCGTCATTCTTGGCAAAGGTCCATGGGGAACAGGAAAATGATTGAAAAGCTTGATAACCATAATCCCGGTAGCAGAAAGTAACGGTCGACCGTGTCTGGAGCTTGTCATATTTGAGGAGACCTCCGGCAATATAACAGAAATTGTCATGACCGGTAAGAGACGTTTTTTTCTTATTCTCCAGCTGAAGAACTGTATCCACCCACTTCTGCTGCAGAGCCTGCTTGTTCGCAAGGGACTGCATGCTGTCCTGAGAAGCGACATTGAGCGCAAAAGTACCATAATACCCGGCCGTTGCCACCATGGAATCACAGATCTCCAGAACGGCGTCACGGATCTCTCCTTCAAAACCGTGAGTATAATACTGTACATTGAGCAGGGCATTGATCCCGTTGTCAGTATCCAGAATGTTGCTGCAGTAGTTTGAATAAGCATTCATGACATTGATGACCCACAGGTTATTTTCATTTGTGGACATCGTCTTGCAGGAGATCTGATAGATGATCGAACTGAGAAAATCATCCGAATACTCTGCTGCAGCAGCCAGCTTGCTTTCCGAATCCAGTATATTCCATTCCTCATAGAAAGCTTCGGAAGCTTCCAGCTTTCCGTCGTCAGCCGCTTTGACAAATGCGCTTGCGAGCAATGGGCGGAAATCCTCTGCATAGGTATCGATATGAAACTCAGTCTGACTGGTCTGAGGCATGTATTCTGCCGGCAGGCCGAAGCTGGATTCAGGAAGGACGGTTTCTCCATTGTCTGCTGTCGTCGGGAATCCTGCATCGTACTTGGAACGTGAATAGGTCAGGACGATCTCATCTTTGTAATTGGTATAGAGCACCCGAATACCATCATGGGATTCACTTTCCCACCAATTTTTGAGGGCATTATTGATGATGCCTTGGTACTCCTCTGCATAAAGTTGCAGCGGCTCAACATAATTATGCTTGAAATCGCGCCAGTAGGAAAGGAGCTGCCGCGCTGTATTCTGCCTGTCAATCTCTTTCTGGTCGACCGCAATATCGATCAGCTGCTGGGCAAGTGCGTCCAATTTCTGGTCCATGACGACCAGTGACTGCTGGATGCTGACGATTTCTCCCAGGATCTTTGTGAGCATTGCGGTGGTCGGATCCTTGATGATCCCCATCATCTTGAGGACTGCAATACCGCCTCCGGCCAGGGAGGTAAGACCGCCCAGCCGCGTCATGACGGCCTCTAATGTCGAAACGTCGCTGACGTCCTTTGCGAGGTCACCGATCGCTTTGGCATAGGCGGCGATCGCATTGTTGACCTGCTCTGGTGAGACAGCGGAGTATTCCCCCATAAGAGGCGTGTCGACACCTTCCGCAAACGTGACATCCGTAGGCTGGCTTTCTTCTGCAAAAGCTGTTACGGATGGAATAATTAAACTAAAAATAAGAAGACTTATCAGAATAGTTCTTAATATTTTTTTCAATGTCCCGGTTCCTTTCGCTGCTATTATTAATGTTAATATTAATTGTAACGGAAAATAAACGCAGGCTCAATATACTGCTTTTTTCACTCATGCTGCGCTTTTTGTTCCGCTATCACATCATCTGACTGGCGAATATATTTGACCCATTTTCCGCTTTTTAAACGGAAGAGGCACCAGATACATTTCACGATCTGGTCAATTTTCAGCATAAAGAAAACCCAGAATGCAGGCCAATGCCAGACAAGACCCGCCAGTGCTCCAAGAGGAATGGAAAGGATCCAGAGAAACAGAATGTCTCCGGCCATAAGGAATCTGGTATCTCCACCTGCACGCAGTACGCCCTTGGTCAGGATGGAATTCATGATCTGGAAAATGATCAGAATAGAAATAGCGATCAGCATCTGATTTGCAATTTTTTTAGCTTCTGCAGAAATATTGTAATAGTTAACTACCGGTCCACGGATCGCAAATATAACAATGCCTGCAAAAAGCCCTATGATAATACCGATGATCACAAACGTATAAGCGTCAAATTTAGCCCTTTCCACTTCGCCGCGGCCGAGGGTCTGTCCCGTAATGATTCCACTTGAATTAGCCACAGCCTGACCAAAAATAGTAGCCAGCTGAAGGATGACCGCGGAAACAGAGTTTGCCGCAACAAAGGTGCTGCCGATATGTCCCATAACAATGGCTAATGCATTATTGCCAAATGTCAGAAGAGTATCGCTGACAAGGACAGGGAAGCTGACCTTGATATATTCCCTAACAAGCCCCTTAACATGCATAAAAAGATTTTTGATGCGGTATCCGATCCGTTTATCAATAAAAAAGAAATAACCCGCGATGATCAGAAACTCACATGCTCTGGCGATCGAGGTGCCAAGAGCTGCACCGGCAATCTCCATACGAGGGGCTCCAAGTTTTCCGAAGATAAACATCCAGTTAAAGAAAATGTTGGTAAAGAAAGCAATGATTGCAGAAACCAGAGGTACTTTCACAAGATTGACACTGCGGAGAACCGTTGTAAGAGGTGTTGTAAAGGCAGTCATGAGAAAGGTCGGCAGGATCCACTGCAGATAGGTGACGCCATATCTGACTACAGTTTCTTCTTGCGTATAAATGTGCATGATAGTGAATGGGATGATTGCTGTTATCACGGTAAACAACAGACAGAGCAGAATCGCTGCACGCAGCATGATCGTGACCGTCTGCTTTAGGGAATGGTTATCACCCATTCCATAATACCTGGCGGTCATAACGCTCGATCCCATGCCCAACCCCATACACATGACCATGACGAGGGAAAAATAGTTTCCTCCAAGAGAGGATGCGGAAAGCTGTGCATCTCCCATCTGACTGAGCATGACTGTGTCCATTAGATTAACGCCAACCGTGATCAGACTCTGCAAGGCGATCGGCCACGCAATCCTGAACATGACCTTATAAAGTTGAGTGTTTTTCAGATATTTAGTAATCATGATCCAGCTGCCCCTCTTTTCTCTGCCATACGCACTTCTATAAGTATCGTCAATTTTGAGGTGGATGTCAAAAGTTATTTATACTGTTTTATTGATTTTATGTGGTTTGCTTTTGTTTTACGGTATATTAAAATAAATATATGCGAAGGAGGGAATGAATATTGAAAAAGAAAATACTTGCAGCTCTGTTAACTTTTGCGATTGTTCTAACCATACTTGCTCCTTTGACTGTACAGGCAGCAAAAACCGGCTGGAATGAAATCGACGGAAAATGGAAATATTATTATTCCACAAGCAGTTATTACACAGACACCATTCAGTGCATTAATGATGAGTATTATTGCTTTGATGAAGAGGGCTGGATGCAGGTAGGCTGGATCGCTAGATACAGCGACTGGTATTATGCAAAGAGCAACGGTGTGCTGGCAAATGGCTGGGAGAAGGTAAACGGCAAATGGTATTATTTTGAACCGGGCAGCTGTTATATGCATTATGACGAGATCCTATGGGATGGTGATAATGACTATTTTCTGTCAGAAAGCGGTGCGATGCTGACCGGGTGGATCAAAAAGATCTATGATTATGGAGGTGGCAGCACCTATACAGCCTGGTATTATGCTGACAGCAGCGGGAAACTGGCAAAAAGATGGAAATGGATCAATGACGCCTGGTATTATTTCAGTGATTACGGTGTTATGTATGCAGGCTCTTTATATCATATCGACAGCGTGCCGTACTATTTTTATCCAAACGGAAAGCTGGGGATCGGCTGGATCAGGCAGACCTATTCATTCGATGGCGGAGAGGAATATACAACCTGGTTATACGCCAACGGCAGCGGTGCTGTTCAAATGGAATGGCAGAAGATAAACGGAACCTGGTATTACTTTGACGATTACTGGGGTGATATGTATATCGGCTCGCATGAGATTAATGGACAATGGTATGTGTTCCTTAACAGTGGCGCCTGGGTCTCATGGCCGGGCTGGGTAAAAGTAACGTACGATGATGGCTATTGGGATTGGTATTATACGAATTCGGATGGCACCCCGCAGTTTGGCTGGCAGAAGATCGGTGGGATCTGGTATTATTTCTATGATTTTGATGCTTCTCTTGTGTATAGTTCAACGTATGAAGACGACGGAAAATTGTACGCTTTTGACCAGAGCGGGGCACTTCTTTATGGCAATGGCTGGAAGAAGCTTCCACAATGGGATGGCACTGCCCTTTGGGTCTATCTTGAAAACAATTATGCAAAAACCGGCTGGCTTGATGGCGGCAACGGGACCTGGTACTATTTGCATCCGGGTAACGGCTATATGGTAGATGATGGCTGTAAAACAGATCAGTATTTGAGCTTGTTTGATTCGAACGGCGTATGGAAGGGCTATTATAAAACCCCAGGTTGGAAATCCGTCGGCAGCGACTGGTACTATATCAATTCAGATGGAACAATTAAGACGGGCTGGTTAAATACCGGCGGTAAAAAGTATTATCTCGACCCGGAATACGGCTATATGTATTATGACGGCTGGTATTGGATCGGAGGTAAGGAGTATCAATTCGATAAAAGCGGCGCTTGCGTGAGTTAGTGTATGAAGTCTGCTATGGAGAAGAAATCTATGAAGCAATACATCGTTGATGCATTTACCAATAAACCGTTCGCAGGGAATCCGGCAGCTGTCTGCGTGATGGACAAATGGCCTTCTGAGGAATCCATGATGAAGCTTGCCATGGAAAACAACCTGAGCGAGACCGCCTTTATTGTAAAAGAAGAGCAGGGCTATCATCTTCGTTGGTTTACACCGGGAACCGAGGTGGAACTGTGCGGACACGCTACACTGGCATCTTCCTTTGTGATCCTGAATTATTATGAGCCGGACAGTGACATCGTGCGCTTCCAAACCTTAAGCGGTCTGCTGACAGTAAGACGGAAAGGGAATCTGTATGAAATGGATTTCCCAACGTTTGAGCTGAAGGAAATACCAGTTACAGATGCTATGGAAAGCGCCTTTGGCGTACGTCCGGTCAAAGCGGTACTGGGCCTTGATCTTATTTGCGTATTTGACTCTGAAGAACAGGTTAGAAAGATGGAACCGGATCAAATGAAGCTGATGCAGATCGAAGGACGTATTCAGAATGCCACCGCAAAAGGGACGGATGTGGACTGTATATCACGCAGCTTCTGCCCCAAGTTGTCTATTGCAGAAGATCCGGTATGCGGTTCTGCTCACGTGCAGATCGCAGATTACTGGATACAGGAACTTCATAAGAATCCGATCGATGCCTATCAGGCATCCAAACGGGGAGGCTTCCTGCATTGCGAAAAGCGTGAAGAAGGCAGAATGGTTATCAGTGGTGAGGCTGTACTTGTGGCTGTTTCCGAGCTGGCAGTTGAATTGGAATAAACGGTTAACAGAGCAGAGCGATTAAGACAGAGGCAATGATGGAAAACAGAGACAGAAAAAAAAGGATCGCAGTGATCAATGCAACCAAAGTATCGATCGAACCGGTGGAACAGGCAGCAAAGGAATTTCCAGAAGTGGAACTCTTTCATTTTATGGATGAAGGCATGTCCTGGCTGGGCAAACAGGAGGGGCGGATCTCCGGCAAAAACCTTTCCCGGATGATCCAGCTGATCCACAGCGCAGAGGAGCTGGGTGTGGATGGCATCCTTCTGTCCTGCACGATCTTCTCCCCGTTTATTGACCAGCTGAGATTATGCACGGACCTTCCTTTGGTAGCTGCAGATATTGGTGTATTTGAAAAGGCTGCAGCACTTTATCAGAAGATCGGAGCAGTTGTATCCTTTGGACCGACCATGGAAAGTGTGGCGTGGGTGGTTGACCGCTGCAAACAAACGATCAATCCTGATTTTGATGTGGAGATAAAACTGGCAGAAGGGGCATTTGATGCAGCGGCAGCCGGAGATGATGATCTTCATAATCAAATAGTTTTTGAAACCGCCAGATTATTTCAGGGAAAAGAGGCAATCATCCTTTCACAGATGTCACAGCTTCGTGCATTACCATTGTTTGCAGATTATCCGATCCCTGTCCTGACATCCCCGTCCGTCAGTCTGGGGCTTCTGTTGGAATTAATTACAAAGTAATTGGGAAAAGAAAAATGAAACTGAAGAAACTGCCGCATCATCTGACGATCTGTAAAGTTGCTGACATTGATGATATTGATTTAAATTCAGAATTCTATTTCATCGGAAAGACCGATGAAGAACTGTCTGTTGTCTGCAGAACAGAGGATACGCCTGAAAAAACCATCGATCGCGAGGATGGCTGGAAAGGATTTCGTATCCAGGGAGTTCTGGATTTTTCATTGGTTGGAATTTTATCGAAACTATCAGGTATTCTTGCAGAGCATCAGATAGGGATTTTTGCAGTGTCGACATATAATACAGACTATATTCTTGTAAAGGAAGAAAACTACGAGCAGGCGCTGGGAATTCTGGCTTCGGAAGGCTATATAGTAGATTGAGTGGTATGTGCGGTCTGAGATTGAACATACGGAAAACAAATGATAAACTAAAAACAGTAATAGTGTAAAACTTTTTTATACAGATTGGGGGAAATGAAATGTTTAGAATCAATTATTCAAAACTGGGTCTGGAAGAAGTGAAGGCCGCAGTACTTGGCGGCGGCGGACCAGAGAGCGCTGGAGAACTCTGCGAATGTCTGGTCGGAAAAGAAATATGCCTGCAGCTTGACAACGAAGGCATAGATCCGCCGGCACTCAAATACAGTTTTCAGAGTAAGGATAAACTGACCCTTACAGAAAACGATGCCGCACCGGTTGAATGTGCATACGGCGCTCTGAGATTGAATCAATTCCTTTTATTTGCTCACATGGTTCCGGATACTCTGAGAGGCTATGCAGTTATTCTTGATACCGCAACTGGAAGAGCTTCTGCTACGGAGATGTGGTTTATCGATTATCAGGGAGCTGAAATTGATAAGTCTCAGCCACTTTTACCGGCAGATATTTCCAACATGGACTTCTTTGTAAACCGTGAAGTGCAGCGCCAGATCTATCTTGGCTGCTTCACAGAAGCAGACAGACCTGCAACAGAGAAAAGGTTCTACCACTCCCTGCGTTTGGACAATAAGGTCCTTAAATGGGATGACGATCTTGGAAGAAAACGCATCTTTACTTATATTTCAAACTATTTCTCCACCATGGTGGAACTGGAAACACCGGATGGAGAAGATGTTATTACATTCCCATCTGATTATCTGCAGTTTGATGACAGTGCTTTCTACTATGATTTTGGCGAGGTTGAATATTCCGGCCGCTTCTCCGTAGAGATCATTGATCTTTTTGGAATGAAAAAAATCGGCGTAACACTGGGTATCGACGAGGATGACAAATTTGAATTCCGTCTCTATCGTGCAGACGGCAGGAATCTGGGACAGCTTGCAACGTTCTTTGATTTCAGCGATTGGGGAGAGAACCTGCCGGTTGCTTTAGAAGCTCGACTGAAAAGCGGAAGAAAGGGTTCCAGACTTACATATCGTACCAGCCTGTTAGCAAGAGAAGAGACTGAGGAAGAAATCAATTCTCTCGCTGGAGAGGTTGCGGAGTTTGCAAGAGGCGAGTCCCATGCTGCAACCACCAGCGCATCAATGGAATTCAGCACACAGTGCCTGGGCAAGAAGGTAACGTTCCGTGATGATTCCGGATTCTGCGTAGATCTGGATTTCGTTGAGCAGGAGAAACTGCGGTTCCGCACAGCAGATTCTGACTGGGCAGAAGCAAATTACCGTGCATTTGCACTGGATAAAGATCTTGTTTATCTGGGATTCCACATCAAGGATTCCTGCCCGCCAAAGGCAATGACGTTTGCACTTGATTTTATAAACGGCTGTGCAACCTGCATCGAAGCAACCATCGGAGGCGGAGCAGAGCCGCATGATGTTGTTCCGGTATATCATTTTGGATATATGATAACCGAAGGCGTTCCGGTTCCACGTACACGCCGCCATGGATTCACAAGAGAACTTGTCGGACGTTCATTCACATGGACCTATTCCAAAGAAATGTCGAGCCAGCATATCTACGACTCACCAGGTTCGTATTCCTGGACGATCTTTATTGGCGGAAAGCCGGGAGATGCAGGATACCGTGCAGGCGGCTTTGCATGGAGTTCTCCATGTACCTATATCAAACTTCGTGATGATGTTTATATCCTGAACTGGGTCGAAGAAAAATGGTCAGGAAGTTTCAGCAGCGCTGCTATGAATCTGCGTATCATGCATGACGGCGGTTTTGTTCTGGGCGTTGCACATGATGGTTCGGGACTGATGTTCGGTACACTTGGCGCATATGCCCGTGATGCAGGCAGATTTGATGTATCTGGTCTTTACGAGTTATAAAAACTTCTTACAAACGGAGGAATTTTATGAAAAAAGTATTGTATGTATTTTTGGCGGCTCTTTTAGTCTTGTCTTTGGTTGGCTGCAAATCAAAACCGTCTAATGATCAGTCGAACGGGGCACAAACAACTACTAAATTTGCCAGAGGTTCCTGGGATGATTCCCAAACAACCTTTACCAGTGATTTTTCTGGATTGACCATCAAGATTTCAAGTGCTTATTCAGCCTTAACCGATGCTGAATTAGCAGAAAACTATCTTGGCGACACTTCTTTTGACTTCACCAACGCGGATTATGACAAGATGACCACCATTCCAGAGTGTGCATTTGCAAATTATCTGACCGGAGTTAATTGCGGAGTTTTATATGAAAATGTCAAAGCGGAAGGTGCTCCGGATATTTCGGAAGATGACTACCTGGATGCTGCTGTAAAAAATATAGATGGCGACAAGGGAGGCTATTATGATCTGACGATCGGCGGAAAACAGTACCGGGCGATGAATCGAAGCGTTGAACAGGAAGGCTCAACATTTTTCCAAACGATGGCAGTCAGAAATATAGATGGTTACATGCTGCTTGTTGTGTTTACGTCTACTGAACAGGAACCAATAGACGAGATGATTTCTTTCTTTGAATAAATGGAAGAAAAAATAATTTTTAAAACTTATAACTCCTTTGAGGCAGATCAGATCCTCGCATCCTTTCAGGATGCGGGGATTCCTGCCTATAAGCTGGAACATGGCATCGGCCAGCTTGTAGAGATTGCTGCCGGGATGAGCCGCACCTCTTTAATAGAGATCATCATTCCGGAAGAGGCAGAAGATGCCGCGGATGAGATCCTTATTAATATGGGTCTGTTGGCACCGCCTCCTGGAACAGGAGCTGCCATTGACTCTAAAACATGGGCTGATGATACACCGCAGGGGAAAGCGGCTCTTCTGGATGATTTTGCCATGTATTATGAAACCGCCGTTCTCTATCTGAAAGAAGAGAATTATCTGGAAGAGTTCTATCAGTTTTTTTTCTTTAAAAACAGAGAGCAGACCTTGATCCCATTTGAGGAGAGCTTTCAGGACGCATTTACAGAACTCTGCGGTGACCGCGGAGGAAAGAGTATTGCCGATAAAACAGAGAGTCTGTTTGGCCGGCCAAAACGTATGATGGTCTTTGAAAGTGTTGATACAGTGAAAGAGGAACTGGAAGCGAGCAGTGACGGCTGGGGACCATTCTACGTTGTTTTTGATCTGATGTTCTGTGAATACGATGGCTTTACGCTTTGCTTTATCTGCGGGTCTAATAACTGAAGGATCCGGAAACGATATTCTCTAAGACAGTCCCATCTTCTGTATAAATGTTGATCTTTATTTCACCTTTCGTCTGATCAAATCCGGACAGATCAATGGTGCCGATGTAGCTGGCAGAATCTTTTGGATCCGGTTTCAGCTGCAGCGTATAGATCTGTGTTTTTCCCTCCTCCTGGTACTGCGCCTCGATATGGTCCACATGGATCGTAAGCGCATCATCCACCAGAGTATCCAGGAAGTACAGATTGGTAAGCCTGATCTGTAAAAGATCTTTCTTATCATCAAACGAATCAAACGTCAGAGAATCTTTGAAAATCAGACGATATCTTTCATACAGCGCTTCGGATGCATCTGCATCCACTTTTTCTAATTGCTCTAAAAGAGCAGAACGTTTCATTAATTCTTTCTTCACCTGCGCCGTGCCAAACTGTTCCAGCAGGGTTTCTCTGGAAGAAAACAGGTTTGTGCCAAGCGCCAGGCGGTCGCCTTTTATGGTTACCCCAAGAGAGGCCAGCGTTGTAGGGAACAGATCAAAGGTGCTGTAAAGGCGCTCTTTCTGCGGCTGTGCAGGCTGCACACCGGAGTTGATAAAAGCAGTATAGGTTTTCCGCTGATAGTTTTTGCTGACATCAGCGCAGAAGTTGGTGTCCATGGTCGTATGATCACCGGAGAGGATGATGGTTGTATTATCGTAGAAATCCTGCTCCTGGATCCATTTTAAGAAGGCACCGATCTGCTTGCTGGAGCAGGCCATGACATTGGCATATTGGTCGTCGCCAAAAGTATCATCACAAAGCCTGCAGACGTAGCCGTCCTCATAATGCGTATCCACGGTCAGCAGTGTCAGGTTGAAAGGCACATCACTTTGCGCCAGTTCGGTCAGCGTTTCTTTGGCAAAGGAAAAAAGTTTTTCATCCTCAAAACCCCAAAAGACTTCATAATTCGGATCGATCCATCCAGTCTCTTTGGCATACAGATAATCACGGATCTCAAAATCTCCATGATCCTGATAAAAAAGCTTGCGGCCGCCAAATACGGCATCGGACCCCAGCAGAAAGAGCTGCCGGTAACCTTCTTTGTGCAGGATGTCGCCTAATGCTGTGACTCCTGGGAAGAAGGAACTTTGCGTATCCATAAAGTTGGCACCAATGCTGACTTTCAAAGGAAGACCGGCTGATTGGGCAAAGATGGCACCTGTGGTAAATGCAGTGCCCGGAAGAACAATACCGCCGTTCAGTGTGGCATCATCGCCGGAAAAATCTTCATTATCCATTGCAATCGTTGTCAGCTCCGGGATGGTATTAACAGGAAATGCACCGCCGGATGCTTCATCCGCATAGGTGGTTTCCATGGATTCCAGATAAATGAAGATCAGGTTTCTTTTTTTATCAGGGAAGGAAAGAGGCGTGCCTGCCGGGTCAGCATAGTTTTCCTCAATAAATGTGGAATATGTTTTGCGTCCGCTGATCCAGGTGTCCATATCCAGCCGTTTCCAGATCATGTTTTTGACTAAGAAGGCGCCTGCAATAGTCAGCAGAAGAAGTGCACAGGTGCAGAGCAGACGCGGTTTTCCTTTCTTGAGCAGAATGATCAGGACGATGTATGCGGCAAGGATCAGCACGGTCGGCAGTGCAGCCTTGAGGAGAAAATCTCCGATCATGCCGTTGCCGGTGCCTTCCAGCGGGTTCTGCAGATGAAAGACGATCTCGTCCATATCGATATCACCCCATGTGGTGAAAGCCCACCGGCTGGCAAAGCCGATCAGCGATACAAAGGTGATAAGGATCCCCATCATAATATAGAAAACTGCTGATAAAAAACGTTTCAAAATGGTATGTGCCCTCGGTGCAAAAAGTAAACATCATTATAGCATAAAATGCAGAAAAAAAGAGTTGAACGACACTTGGGCAAGGGTGTATCTTTTTTATGGAGGAACGGAAAATGGAAAAAAGGGAAGTGCCGGAGAATCCGGTGATCAAAGCAGTTTTTTTTGATGTAGACGGTACGCTCCTTTCCATCGAATCCAACCAGGTACCGGACAGTGCCAAAGAGGCAGCTGATTATGTCACGGATACCGTGGAAGATCACGGCATAGAGAAAGCATTAAAACATTTTGGACTGATTTCGTGAAGGAGAGAAGCATGGAGAAAGAATGGTATCGCTATGATCTGCATGTGCACACCTATGAAGGAAGTGCCTGCGCACGCAGCAATGCAGCAGATCTGGCAGATTTCTATAAAGAAAAAGGATACGACGGAATTGTCATCTCGGATCATTTCTGGCGGGGGAATACGCGCGTGGACCGCGATCTCCCATGGAATGTGTGGCTGGATGAATTTCATAAAGGATATGAGAACGCAAAAGCCAGGGGCGATGAGATAGGCCTGACCGTATTCTATGCGTGGGAGTATTCCTTTCAGGGAAATGATTTCCTGACGTTTGGTTTGGATAACGACTGGTTATTGGATTATCCGGATATCGGAAGGATCGATCTGTTAGAATATTTGAAGCTGGTCCGGGAAGCCGGCGGTTTTGTGATCCATGCACATCCGTTCTATGAGGCACCGTATATTCCTTATATCCGGCTGCTTCCAAACCATGTGGATGCCGTGGAAGTGGTAAATGCGCCAAAGGGCCCTTTCATTAATGCACGGGCCCTGGAATATGCCACCGCATATGATCTGATCCAGACGGGAGGCTCTGACTGCCACAGTGTCAACTGGAAACAGTTATCCGGTGTGGAGATCCCTCATCCGGTCGCAACGATGCAGGAGCTGATCGAAGCGCTGAAAAAGAGAGAACACCGGGTGTTCTTAATGGAGGAGGAGCCGGTCAAGAACGGGGATAAACCGTATAAGCCGGGTGACTTCAAACTCCCGCCGCCTCCGAAAGATGATAAAAAGCAGAAATTGTATTGGTAATGAAAATGGGACAGAAGCTGTCCCATTTTTTTATTCAGGTTTTTCAGTCCTAAGTGTTTCTTCGATGATGCCGACAAACGCCATCAGGCCGGCACGGTCCCATTCATTGAAACGGTCAGGCAGAGGGCTGTCGATATCCAGCACGCCAATTACACTGCCGTTCTGATGGATGGGCAGAACGATCTCTGAACGGGAGGCTTCATCGCAGGCGATGTGTCCCGGAAACTGATGCACATCCGGCACGACCAGTATCTCATTGGTTTCCCAGGCAGTTCCGCAGACGCCGCGGCCTTTTGCAATCTCGCGGCAGGCAGGTTTACCCTGAAACGGTCCGACCATCAGGTGATCGCCTTCCACCAGATAGAATCCGGCCCAGTTGATATCCGGCAGATACTGCCAGAGCAGGGCAGAGGCATTGGCCAGGTTTGCGATCCAGTTTGACAGATTCTTATCGTATCCCGTGATCAGCGCGGACAGATTCTGATTCAGATTTCCATAAAAATTGATAAATTCTTCTTTTGTGTTCATGGGATTATTGTACACACTTTTATAAAAATTTTGAAGACTTTCCTTCATCGGCCTTTGCGCGGGCGTGCAGATGATAAAATATAAACTGAGTTATTATGTGATGCCGGCTGGCCCAGTGACCATGGGCCGGTGTCAGAAAAGGAAAGGGTAACATGAGAGACCATATGGAAATTGCCGTCTATGGAAAAGGCGGCATCGGAAAGTCTACGGTCAGTGCCAACATGACAGCGGCCGCAGCCATGAAGGGATTGAATGTCCTGCAGATCGGCTGTGATCCAAAGCATGATTCCACCCGGCTTTTAATGCATGGCACATCCATCCCGACGGTGCTGGATGTCCTGCGTGATAAAGGGGCGGAAAACGCGCAGCCGGAAGACATCTTGAAAAAGTCAGAAATACCTCTGGCGGACAGTGAGATCGGCTGCATAGAAGCAGGCGGTCCAAAACCGGGCGTCGGCTGTGCCGGCCGCGGCATCATCTCCGCCTTTGAATATCTGGGGAAACATCACATTCTGGAGCAATATGACCGCGTTCTCTATGACGTGCTGGGTGATGTCGTATGCGGCGGCTTTGCCGTGCCGGTACGCAGGGAATACGCGGATGCAGTATTCCTGGTAACCAGCGGTGAATATATGGCGCTTTATGCAGCCAACAATATTCTGCGCGGTATCCGGAATTTTGACGGCGATAAATACAAACGGATCGCGGGCATCATCTATAACGAGCGGAAGCTGGAGGATGAAGATGAACGGGTCCGCCGGTTTGCCGATGCTGTTGGCCTGCCGGTTTTGGTGAAGGTTCCGCGGAGCGAAGTATTTGCCCGGGCAGAAGAAGAGAACTGCACCGTAATGGAACTGGATGGGGCAGAAAGAGAAAAGAATGTTTTCAATACGCTGGCAGATCTGCTGATCAACGGCATGACCTTATATCCTGCCAATCCGCTGTCCGATGAAGACCATGAGCGGATCGTTCTGGGAAAAGGAGAAAAGAGTGTTCCTAAGGCAGCAGGCGCAGATGGAAAGTCTCCTGAAGCTGCAGACGTGGATGAACTGCCGTGTGAGGCTGCTTTCCCGGAAACGGAAAAATCATATACCAACCGCAGGCCGTTATACGGCTGCGCGTTCAACGGGGCAGCATCCTTTGCCGTGCATCTGACAGACGCAATCGTGATCGCACACGGACCAAAGGCCTGCGCCTTCTATACCATGCAGACGATCAGCTCGCCGGGCAAGCGTAACATCTTTAACCGCGGTGTTTTGCTTCCGTCATCCATCAGCCCGAACTTTGTCAGCACGGACATCAGTCATTCGGAGGCGGTGTTTGGCGGCATGGATCTGCTGAAAGATGCGGTGAAGAAAGCGATGGAACAGAAACCGGGTGCTGTGATTGTGGTGAGCACCTGTGTGGCCGGCATCATCGGCGATGATCTGAAAGCAGTGGAAGAGATGTCCACGGATGACATTCCTGTCATTGCGATCACAGCCGATGGCGATATGAACGGCGATTACATGGAAGGTCTGCGGATGGCGCAGGAAATCATTGTGAGCCGGCTAGCGGACCGCAATGTTCCAAAAGAAGATAAATGTGTCAATATTATCGGCGAAGCAGGGATCGTGACCAATAAAGGTTCCAACTTTGCTGTAATGGAACGTCTCCTTAAAGGAATGGGGATCCGGGTCAACTGCCGTTTCCTGGGGGATGCAACGGCACAGGAAGTGAAAGGGCTTTGCAAAGCAAGGTTGAATATCCTTGCTGCAGAATCCGCAGATGCCTATCAGCTGAAAGAGTATCTGGTCAAAGAGTTTAGCTGCGAGTTCCTGGAGGAGCCGCTGCCTATAGGCTTTGAAGCAACGAAAAACTGGGTCATGGCCATCGGACACTTCTTCGGATGCGAAGAGGAAGCTGCAAAGATCGTTGAGGCTGAACGGAAAGATTACGAAGAGCGCGTTGCAAATCTGAAGAAACATCTGGAAGGCAAGAAGATCTTCCTGACAACCATCAATACCAATATCGACTGGCTGCTGGATACGGCGTTTGATGCCGGAATGACCTTTGCACATATTGGTGTTTACAATTATCTGAGGACACCGCTCAATGTGACCAAACATCCGGAGCGGATGAATATTGTAGAAGAGACACTGGATGCGGGTAAGACCAGACAGCTGATCAAAGAACTGGATCCGGATATTATTCTGTCTGCTTATGCTTCCGGGAACAGCGATGATCATGCCGTGATCGATGTGCTGCCGATGGTTCCGGATCTGGGCGTGATGTCGGCTGTGCTGATCATGGAGCGCTGGATCCGGCTGATGCAGACGAAACGAAAGGGGGAATGGGAACGTGACAGAGTTTTGTTCGAAAAATACTTCCGGTAATGAACTTAGAAGTATAGCCCCTGACGGGATCTCCGGCATGATCTTTACCATGGAGGGGATCAAGAATTCCGTGATCCTTCTGAACGGGCCGATGGGCTGCAAGTTTTATCACAGCACAACGTCCCAGTTTCTGATGCCGCGGCCGGCACTATATCTGCCGGTGAATGAGGGCGATGAAGCGGTGGAGGTCCGTTTTGATTTTCTGAATGAATGGTTTTTCCGTCAGCCGCGTGTGCCGTGCACCTGGCTGGATGGACACGATTATGTATATGGAACGTTGGAGAAAGTAACGGACGGTCTGCGTTATATTAAGGAGCATGTGCCTTGTGATCTGATCACTGTAGTGAATGCGCCTGGTGCATCGCTGATCGGCGATGACCCGCGAGAGATTTGTCGCGAGATCTTTCCGGATATTCCGGCCATCGTGCTGGAATCACCGGGCTTTTCTACCGAGTATTACGATGGATGTGATACTGCCATTCTGGAACTCTTCCGGCAGGCAGGCGACCGGCTGTGGAAAGATGCTGTGAAAAAAGGTGCGGATGCATCACGCAAGCCGACTGTAAACATCCTGGGAATTTCCATCTGGCAGAAATATGCTCTGGGCGATATGAATGAGATCCGTCGCATCCTTTCTTTGTGCGGCATCGAGGTCAACACGATCCTGTGTGCCGGCTGTACCGTGGATGAGATGAAGAAAATCCCTGAGGCGGACCTGAATATCGTTCTGTATCCGGAGATGGGACTCTCTGGTGCAAAATGGCTGCAGCAGAATCTGGGCATGCCGTATTATGTGTGCGAAGTCCCGCCGATCGGATTTGATGCAACGGCTATTTTTGCAGAAGAAATCTCTCAGCTGCTTAAAACTGACTGCAGCAAGGTGAAAGAAGAAATAGAAGTTGCCCGTGCGAAAGCATGGTACAGCATCAGCGGCATCTACAATGCATGCGGTAAACCGGACGGCACCATCTTTGCCGTGAAATCTTTCCCGTCGCAGGAGAAGGGTATTACGCAGTTTTTGTCTGATTATCTGGGGATGATCGCAGATACATCCGACATCAGTCATACAAAAGCGGAGGTCGTTTTCTCCGATGCCAATATCATCTCTGAGCTGATGCTGCGGGACAAAGAGTTCTGCGGTATTGAGATCGCCAATCCGACGATGGGTTATGTGGATGTCATCGAAAAGACTCTGCTTGGCATCAAAGGCGCGATGTTTTTGACAGAGCAGGTGCTGAACAGTTTTATGACGCGGATCATTTAAGAAGTACTGTAAAGGCCGGCTGGGGAGCCGGCCTTTTTTTATGCAGGAAAACCTGTCGCCTCCAGCGATACGTGTTATAATTAATACAAATAAAACATTTATAAAGGAGAAGGTATTATGGGATTAATGAAAAGATGGTATCGGAAATTTGATCTGGATGTTCCGGTTGAGGAAGTAAAAGCTGCTGTTGCAAAGACTACGGATCCGGAGAAATATGCAAAGGGCGGCCCGCTGGTCGGACCTTATACACCGGAAGATTCCAACGATCTGACCGGAAAGGTTTTGACCTTCCGCGGAGAGGCTGGCGTTTTTGTTTTCGATTTTAAAGAGATCAACAAAGTCGGCTTTAAAGATGCAGAGAAAGAAGCTGACTGCTATGCGCAGGTGAAGACGATGGATGGAGAAGTCTATCTGGTGAACTTCCTGGTGCCGGGTTATGAATTCGCCCGTCAGATCACACTGATCGCGGATATGAAGAGCGGCTGCGGAACGATTGTTGATGCACACTTCGGAACAGAGAATTCCCCGATCGATGTCGACAGAGATTTCTATTTCGGACGCTTTGACGGCGATTTTGCCGGAGGCGAACTGCATGACTTTACCAATGAGCTGATCGGCACCGCGATCGAGTGGGACTACGGCCCGCAGATCCGGATGAAGATCCGCCATATGTATACATCCAACCTGTACTACACCTACGGAGCAGCTGCACCGAACGGCGCATGGATGGCAACCAATCCGGCCAATTACGTGAAGATCCGCGACGATCTGTTCCTGTTCACCTTTGTTGAGGAGCGGCAGGCAGGACTGCAGGGTCTGTTCCTGATCGACCTGAAGAATCTGCATGATATCGGATGCTTCTTTGGCGTTGGCAGAGACCATATGTCCAGTTCCTGCTTCGGCGCGATCGGCACAAAGGCAGATATTACGATGATCTTCTAAAAAAGAATAGAGCAGATAAAAACAGGCGGGATCGAATGATCCCGCCGTTTTTTTGTGAATGATTATCGGTCAATCAGGACCGATGTATTTACTGTCGCTTAAACGCATTGCCTGAAGCTTAGATATTTTGTCTGTCGCTTAAATGCATTGCCTGAAGCTTAGATGCTCTGCTCGGTACGTGTGATGAAGTCGTCCTGCGTCTTCTTATCCAGAGAAACGAAGTAGGTGGAGAAGCCTGCGATACGGACGATCAGATCCTGGTAATCTTCCGGTTTCTCCTGCGCCTTGTGCAGGTCTTCGGTACCGACTACATTGAACTGTACCTGCATGCCGCCTAACTTGAAGTAGGTGTTGATCAGCGCTTTCAGTTTTGCTGCGCCTTCATCGCCAGCAACGCTTCCAGGGCTGAACCGGATGTTCAGCTGGTCGCCGTTGGTCAGTTCTTTGTGCGGCAGTTTTGCTGCAGAACGAAGGTAAGCTGTCGGGCCGTTCTTATCGAAGCCCTGGCGGGAACTGATTGCATCTGCCAGAGGCTCGCCGCTCTTACGTCCGTCCGGTGTAGCCAGTGTCATTGCACCATAGTACATATGAGCTGTCATTGTGAACGTACCGCCGGAGTAATGTCCACGAGGGCCGGTAGCATTTGTGCAGCCTTTTGCAAACAGGCCAAGTACCCAGCTTGCCAGTTCATCGACTTCTTCGATATCGTTGCCGTAATGCGGTACATCGTTGATGATGGTCTGGCGGAGATCCTCGTAACCTTCCCAGTTAGCCTGAAGGGCATCGAACATCTCACGGGTGGAGACTGTCTTGTCATCGAAGCAAAGCTTCTTGATGGCCATCATACCATCTGCAATGTTAGCTGTACCAACAGCTGTAATACCGGTACGGTTGTATTTTGCACCGCCATGGTTAACGTCTTTGCCGCTCTCCATGCAGCCTTCCATCAGAGCAGAAGCAGCGATGCATGGGAAGTAGTGGCCGTACATTAATTCAAACATATTGCTGAAGGAAACGTTCCAGTTCAGAAGGTAGTTCAGCTCAGCCTCATAGTTTGCTTTGAATTCATCAAAGGTTTCGGATTCATAAAGTTTCTTACATGGCAGTGCCATTTTGCCGGTCGTCGGGTTGATACCGCCGTTGATCGTGCAGAGCAGAACGTTGACGGTGTTCCACATACTCTCGGAACCGGTGGTGCCTGCTGCAGTCCATTCGTTTCCGGTGCCGCCCGGCTCTACGCAGCCGACGATTGAGTAATCAGCAGCATCTTCCAATGAGAAGCCGTGGCTCATCATCTGCGGGATGATGACCTCGTCGTTCTGGATCTGCGGGATACCGCCGCTCAGTTTACAGGACTCAATGCCAAGACGCCAGATCTCGTCCGGTGTGCCCGGATGGACACGCAGTGCGCAGGTCGGGTCTGGGAAATGCATGCGGCCGTAAGTCTGCAGGAAGAGTGCGGTTGCCTCGTTGCTTGCATCCGAACCATCTGCATTGCGTCCGCCCAGTGTCAGTGCAAGTCCGCTGGTCGGTGTCAGGCCGTTGTAAATCATAGAGTAAATGTTCTTGCCGGCTTTGCGCATATCAATGATGCCTTTATTGGTGACCGGCATGCCCGGAAGAACGATGATATCGCTCAGGCGAAGGATGAAGGCATCGGTATAATCCTGAGCCTGCTCCATCGTAATCTTGCCTTCTTCCAGTTCTTTGTGAAGAAGATGTCCGACGTAGTTATCAATACGTCCCATACTCTGGCCGTGCTGCTGTGCATCGGTGGAGAGCATGATCTGATAAAGGATCGCAGCCTGCAGGCCTTCCCAGTAGGTGCGGGCCGGATGCTCCATGATCCAGTCCAGACCGTCTGCCATCATGAGCAGTTCTTTTTTGCGTGCTTCATCCTGAACGGTTTCTGCTTTCTCGCGGGCAGCTTTTGCATAGCCTTTGCTCATTGTCATGGCTGCATCGCAGACACGGACCACTGCATGATAGAACAGGAAGGTGTAAGCCTGATCATCAAAGATCTTTCCGTTCATTTCGTTGATCTTCTGCTGTGCTTCTTCTTTGACTGCGGCAAAACCGGTGTTGATCGCTTTGCGGAAGTTGCCAACGTAATGTCCCTGCGGACGGCTGCAGATGCCGCGGTAGCCCGGACGTCCCGGACAGGAAGCTGCAAACATACCGTTGCCGGTTGCTTCCCAGATCTCATCGGTCATAATGCCTTCTGCCATCTTGTTGATGGTTTTGTCTTTCCAGTACTCGTAAGCTTCTTTGAAGATATCGCGGTCTGCATCGCTCATGTAGACGGACTCGCCGCTCTGCCATGCTTCTTTGAAGTTTTCTTCATCGTCCACGACACCAGGGATCCAGCCGACACCCCATTCTACGTATGGGCTCATCGTACGCTGATCCGGTCCAGGACCGCCTGCAAAGATATCGTCATCAAAGATATTGTAAGCGCGGTTCTGTGCCCAGTAGAGCAGGGCACCAGCCCGCTTCATCAGCGGGTATTCGTTTTCATGTGCTTTGTAATACTCGGTGTATAAGCGTGTACGCTCCGAGTTGATCGTCATATACTTTCCGCCTGTAAACGCATCGCGTTTTGCGCGGATCGCTTTGATACGGTCACTGATTGGGGCAAACTCAAACATTTTTTCTTCTCCTTTAACAAAATATCTATTGATTTTTGGCCATTTTTTTCTAAGTATATTCTAACAGGTAGAATCTTTTTTTACAATATTATATAATGTGAAAAAATGATGAATGAGACAGGAGAAAACTGCCCATGTTAACAGGCAAGATTTACGATATTCAGGGTTTTTCTGTGCAGGATGGACCAGGCATCCGGACGACGGTATTTTTAAAGGGATGTCCTCTGCGCTGTCCTTGGTGCCACAGTCCGGAAGGGATTGAGTTTCCGACGGAGCTCAATTGGATGAGCAACAAGTGTCTGGGGACGGATGCCTGCGGCGAGTGTCTTTCCGTCTGCCCGAAAGGGGCCATTTCCATTGGACCGGAAACCACAGACATTTCCGGCAATCCGATCCGCTATCCGCAGGTTGATAAGACCATCTGCGATGACTGCGGCGCATGTGCCAAAGCCTGCAAAGCCGCAGCTCTTTATATGTGCGGGACGGACACTACGGTTGATGATGTTATGTACCGGCTGAAACGTGACCAGCCGTTCTTTGAAGAATCCGGCGGCGGCGTGACCATCTCCGGCGGAGAGTGTTTGTGTCAGCCGGCGTTCACGCTGGAACTGTTAAAGCAGTGCAAAGAGGCCGGCATGCATACCGCAGTGGATACGACCGGCTTTGTAAAGTGGGAGGTTATCGAGCAGGTGATGCCGTATACGGACCTGTTCTTATACGATCTGAAGTGCATGGATTCCGCACTGCATAAACAGGTCATCGGCGTGCCAAATGAACTGATCCTGGAAAACTGCAAGAAGATCGCTGAACACGGCGGCAAGCTGCGCATCCGCATCCCGACCATCCCGCTGTTCAACGACAGCAAGGAACATTTTGATAAATATGGAGAATTCCTGCAGCCGATCAAGGATTCTATTGAAGTGGTGCAGCTCCTGCCGTATCACAAGATGGGGATCAGCAAGCACGAGAGGCTGATGAAAAAGGAGAAGATCTTTGTGGCAGAGCCGCCATCAGATGCACTGATGGAAGAGCGGAAAGAGCAGCTCCTTTCCTACGGGCTTCCGGTGCAGATTCATTAGCAGCTGGAGATTCATTAGCAGTTGGAGACCCACTAGCCGATGGAGCAGAGCCTGTAATAAGTTACAAAAAGTAAGAGGAACTCGGATGAGTTCCTCTTTTTGATGAGTTTGGTTTTGCACTTTTGCGCAGGTGTGAGGTTTTAGTGTTTGCCGTATTCTCTTACGGTGTCGAACATTGCTTCCACATTTGCGTGGGAGCAGTAGTCCAGACCGCATGCCGGTTCAAAGATGAATCCGCCGCCCGGTGCACAGGCATCGATGATCTTCTTGCACTCATCGCGAACTTCCTGCGGGGTGCCAAAGTTCATGATCTTGACGCCAAGGCCGCCGGCAATACATGCTGTATCACCCAGGATCCTCTTAGCTTCTGCCATATCGACGGTCTCAAAGTGATAGTAAACTTTTCCTTTCGGGACTTCTGTCAGGAAATGCAGACGGGTGTTGTATTTGCCCTCTGTGAAGATGTAAGGAACTTTGCCGACATCAATGATGGTCTCGATGATCTCACGCAGATGTCTCCAGTAGTAGTGTTCATACTGCTCATCGCTCATGAAGCCGTCCATACCTTTATGTAATGCCATGAAGATGAACTTACCGTCTCCTTTGCCCTTGCCGGCGCGGATGTTGGAGAGGATCATCTCCTGTGCTTCTTCAATAAAGCGCTCCACGTCCTCCGGACGCTCATACAGGTCTGCCAGGGAGTTGATGGTGCCGCGAAGGCCGTCGCTGTACATATCGAACGGGACAGCCGCGCCGCCACCGGTGAAGATCGGATAGCCGTCTTCTTCTACTTCTTTTGCGAATGCAGCAGCTTTCTTATCAAATTCTCTTGCTTTCTCATCCAAAGCCCACAGCTTCTGGATGGTCTCTTTCATTTCCGGAGTGGAGAATGCAGCTGCGACAGCACGTGTGCCGCCCATAGCGATTGGAAAATGCACGTTTGCAAATGGAGCCAGCGTGTCAGAAGCACGCGGGAACGATTTGTTCATCAGCCAGCCGGTCCGGTCGGTCCAGAACTGATCAAATTCATCGTCTTCCAAAAACGGATACTCAATATGCTGCTGGATAGAGTTGTCATCAATCAGATGGCCCGGCATTCCTGCCCAGCGCATGTTCTTCGGATCGGAAAGTTCCATTAAAGGACCCTGTCCGGCATAGTTGTTGCCGACGCCAATTCCTGCATCCGGTTCAAATGTATGGTGATATTTGAAGATAGCTTCTTTATAGATCTCCAGAGTTTCGTCATAAATACTCTGTGCAACGGTGTATCCGGCATCGAGTACCGGGAAGATAGCCGGTGATGGCTTGATCGGGATCTGATCCGGCTCTTTCAGTGCGATTGCATCGCGGATTCGTTTTTCCTTTGCGTCATATTTCGCTTTGTTCTCAGGTGTCATACTTATACCTCCTACCTAAAATAATTATCCTGTTTTCATTATATCAGAAAAAGAAATAAACTGTTTATAATTTTAGGATAAGACTTTTATATGAGGAAGGGTTTTGAGCGGGAACCTAGCTTCTTCGAGATGTGGCCTTCCTGCCTGTACAAAAAAAACGGTTTGTGGTGCATCTCAGAAAATGATGCTTGTACAAAAAAGCCTGTTGGGTGCATTTCGGAAAATAGGGGCTGTACAAAAAAGCTGATTTGGTGCACCTCTGAAAAGGGGAGCTGTACAAAAAAGCTGACTGGGTGCCTATGTGATTCTACCGAAGGGACAAAAATCTGCACCAAACCCGCTTTTTTGTACAGCAAGATAAATTGCATAGACACCCAACCGTCGTTTTTGTACAGAGGGCGATGCTTAAGCAGAAGACCGGTCAAAAAGCATTAGTACATGGCAAGCCAAAATGCATTTGTGCGTGGCAGGCAAAAGGCTTTTGGCCGGAGCGCAATAAAATAGTTGACACCCCCTTGTTCTTTCTATATAATCTCTAATCGTGACGGTGGGTTTTTCTGTGATCCATTAGCCCCGGAATCACTGAGAAAACGCCGGAAGTAAAATGTATATAGCTATTCGCGAAGGCGAATAAAAAACATTTAGGAGGAAAACGACCGATGAAAACATTTATGGCGAATCCTGACAAAGTCGAAAGAAAATGGTTCGTGGTTGATGTCGCTGGCAAAAACCTTGGACGCGTTTCGTCAGAGATTGCAAAAATCTTAAGAGGAAAGAACAAACCAATCTTTACACCTCATGAGGACACAGGCGACTACGTTATCGTAATCAATGCTGACAAGATCACTGTTACCGGCAGAAAGCTGGAGCAGAAAATCTACTACAACCATTCCGATTATGTCGGCGGCATGAAAGAAACTGACCTTAAGACCATGCTGGCAAAGAAGCCGGAAAGAGTTATTGAACTTGCAGTTAAAGGTATGCTCCCGAAGGGACCTCTGGGCCGTAAAATGATTAAGAAATTATTCGTTTACGCAGGAAGCGAGCATCCGCATCAGGCACAGAAGCCGGAAGCTTTAGAGCTTTAATCTGAAAGGAGGAAATAACATTGGCAAATAAATTTTATGGTACAGGCAGACGTAAAAAGAGTGTAGCAAGAGTTTATCTTGAGCCTGGCAAAGGAACAATTACGATCAACAAAAGACCAATCGATGAGTACTTCGGATTAGAGACTCTGAAAGTGATCGTTCGTCAGCCGCTGGAGGCTGTCAACGCACTGGACAAATATGATGTTACCGTGACCGTTCACGGCGGCGGATTTACCGGACAGGCTGGTGCTATCCGTCACGGCATCGCAAGAGCTCTGCTTCAGGCTGATGGCGACTTCAGACCGGAACTGAAGAAAGAAGGATATCTGACAAGAGATCCAAGAATGAAAGAAAGAAAGAAATACGGTCTCAAAGGCGCTCGTCGTGCACCACAGTTCTCAAAGAGATAATCACTTTCTCGAAGAGATTTACGGCAAACACAAAACCCCGGATTTTTCCGGGGTTTTTGTTTTATTTCGAGTTTGCACCGCCCGCTGTTATCTCCACTTATTAATGGAGGCGCTGTGCGGGTTGCATTGTGACCAGCCCTGTACGACGTTGCTGCCTTTCGGGTCGCCGACCACGATGACGTTGATCTGTTTGCGTGGAAATACCGGGATTATGGCATCGTCCGGAAGCGAAATGACGGACGGATCCCATTCGTGCTTGCCGGACTTATAATCCGGAACGATCAGACGGTCATAGATGCCGATCCGTTTCAGCTCTCCAATGCTCATCGTAATGTGGTTCCAGAAGTATTCCTCAATATCTTTGCGTGTATGGCAGCCTTCCTGCTCCTCCAGTTCTTTTGCCCGCAGAGGCGAGACCAGGATGGTTACGCCGTGCAGCAGTTCGAAAGTTTTGACTGCGGCATAGAACTCGTCCAGGTTTGGCTTGAGCATATAGTTTCCGCAGTGGCTCCAGCCGCCTGTCAGAATGGTGAGAACGCTCTCACCCTCTTTGTATCCGAGGCTTGTGGAATATGGAGCCCACGGGCTGCTTTCTTCATTTTCCGCAAACGCAAAAGAGTAGACAGAGACGTTGCCCTGTACGCCCATCAGGTTGACGCCAACTTCGCTTCCGCCAAGGTTGATCATGGCAAGGCGGTGTGCACGTCCGATGACTGCATTTGCCCGGCCGCCCGGACCCAGTGCGCAGACAGAATCGTTCATGCCGATCTCTTTGCGGATCGGACCGTTTACGACCTGCATCCAGCTGAAGGCATTTGTGGATTTTGCTGTCTGATGATGTTTCTGATCGATACCCATGATCTCGATCATCGCAAGGATGACCGGCATATACTCCGGTTTCGCTCCTGCCATGACGGCGGTGATCGCCGCTTTCTCAACGGTAACGATACGTCCTTCCGGCGCCATCTGCGTGACGACAATCTCATCCGGCGCGTGGGAGGTGCCCTTGAGCATTTCTGCGACACGCTCTTCTGTAGGGATAATGATTGGGAGCCCGTCGGTCATGCCGTTCTCCTGGAAGTATTCCTGCAGCTCATCTTCCGTTCCTTCTGCACAGAAGCGCGTTGGCTGCGTTGGTGTATAGACGCCGCCTTCCAGCTCTTCTTCGGTTAATGGCCGCAGGAGTGCATCCTCAATGTCATGCAGCAGCTTTGCAAGATCTTCCTGGCTGATGTCTGTGCAAGGGAACTCGGTTTCCGCCAGACGGATCCGCATGCCTTCCCGCTCCTGAGACATCAGGGCATCTTCTTCCAGATAATGATAGATCACGGTAAGGCCCGGGATCCCGGCGCGCTCGATGCTGCGGGCCGGCCATGTAACGGCGCATGCGGTAGTAGAGCAGGATGGCGCAGCAAAATAGATGAAGCCGTCAGCCTTTTCCTTCATCTCCGCCCAGAGCGGCGGATCATCGGAGGAATAGCTCAGCCGCGTGCGGTATTCGAGCCGGATCCCCGCATATTTGTCGCGAAGATATGCATCCAGTGCTTTTTCGACCTCTGTAAAGCCATGGGTCTCGCCCGGCCATGAGTTGATGATGTATATCGTTTTCCCCTCCAGCGTCTCCAATCTTGGAGAAAGCGGAGCTCTCTGCACATCGTTGAACAGCCCTTTCGGGTTTAGTGCGCGTACCACATTATCTGACATTTTTATTCCTCCTTTGGCTGTAATATATCAAAGATGAATGATGTTTCAGCAGCCTGCAGTTTCAAGTCTGGCTGCAAATAAAGCTGATTTCAGTTTAGCATGGGAAATGCTGTGGTTCAACAATCGGATCCGTAGATAATATGAGGATGGGCTGCGGAATATGCAGGGGCTTGGGGATGGGCCGCGGAATGTGCAGGGGATTGGCGATGGGCTGCAGAATATGCAGGGGATTATTGAAGCAGGAAAGACGGTCTGCTAAAATGAATATCGGAATAATTGGGGTTAAAAAAGACTGGCATGTGAAAGGAGAAGAACATGACGGATTTTGAAAATGCGAAAGTGCTGGTTAAGGAAGGATGGCTGCAGGGTTATACACAGGGGAACTTGAAGATCTTTAAAGGTGTACCGTATGCGGCTCCGCCGATCGGAGAGCGGCGTTTTAAGAAACCATTTCCTGCCGGACACTGGAGGGGTGTAAGAAAAGCAGTTGCATACAGCGCAGCGGCGATCCAGTATGTCATGCCGGAGCCGGAAGGGGAGACGGCAGACAGTCTGCCGATCATCCAGGCAAGATCACAGTATGAAGAAGATTGTTTGTATTTAAATATCTGGTCTCCTGCAAAAACAGCGGAAGATAAACTGCCGGTTTTCATCTGGATCCATGGCGGCGGCCTGTTTGCAGGGTCCGGCGTGGAGTGCGTCTGCGACGGCGATGGATTTGCAAAAAGAAAAGACGTCATTGTTGTGACGATCAACTACCGGTTAAATGTATTCGGCTTCTTTGCACACCCGGATCTGACGAAAGAAGGAGGCGGCTGCTCGGGCAACTACGGCCTGCATGATATGCGCATGGCCTGTCAGTGGGTGAAAGACAATATCGCGGCGTTCGGCGGCGATCCGGAGCGGATCACGATCGCCGGCCAGTCGGGCGGAGGCGCGGCAGTCAGTACGATCCTGACCTCTCCGCTGATGAACGGCCTGGCAAAGAGAGTCTCCATAGAAAGCGGCAATGTTTACTGGGGATTTATGTATCCATTCCCGCTAAGCGAAATGGAAGAACGCGGAGTAAAATTCATGGAAAGAGTCGGGGCGAAGAGCATTGAGGAACTGCGGGCGATGGATGCTTGGGAGATCTTTGATGCGTATCATGAGATCCCGTATCCGAACGGATTCTCCTTCTGTGTGGATGGTGACTTTATTCCGGAACCGTTTATCGAGATGATGGATGCCGGCAAGATCAATGATTTTGACGTGCTCATTGGTTCCTGCTCACAGGAATTTCCGGCCGTCGGAAAAGACGGTATCTCCGTGGAAGACTACGAGAAATATCTGGAAGAGGCGTTCCCGGAAGTTGCGGACGATATGAAACGCTGGTATCCGGCAGCAACAAGGGACGAAGCGGCAAAAATGTGTGCTACCATCAGTTCGGATATCATGCTGGTGGGCTCTATAAAAATGGCACAGCTTTGCCATCAGTATGGGCGTAATGCTTACGTCTGGCTGATGAATAAAGAGAATGAAACGGAGCGCGGACACAGAGAAGGTTCGCCGCACTGTGCGGAAATGCCGTATGTGTTCGGACGTGTGGATAAGGGCGAGGCAAATCCGTTCTTTGATTATCACTGGGTCGGAGCGGATTATGATTTCATGGAGCTGATCCAGAGCTACTGGTATCAATTTGCGGCAAAAGGAGACCCGAACGGCGATGGCCGGCCGGAGTGGCGACCATACAAAAAGGAATTTGATATCTGTCTCTTGGGTAACGATACGCATATGCTGACAGAAGAAGAACAGAAACGATATGTATATTACTGGGAAAAACTCCATGAGAAGAGACCAACGTCGACTTACTATATGGGAAGGCTCGGACGTGTATAAGGGGGATTTGCAATGAATTTTGAAAAACTGACCAGTTATCTGGATGGATTAAAAGAACAGTACGGGATCCCGCAGACGGAGATCATCATCACAAAGGATTATGAAGAAGTCTATCATCATCTGACGGGGTATTCGGATTATGAGGAGAAGGTTCCTGCATCAGAAAAAGATGGCTACTATTTTTATTCCGCGTCGAAGGTCATGACCATGATCAGCGTGATGCGGGAGATCGAGCAGGGACGCATCCATTTATATGATCCGGTCTGCAAGTATCTGCCGGAGTACGAGGTGATGACGGTCATCGACCGCGAATTTGACATGACGGTATTTCCACCGCAGCAGCCAAGACTGGATGAGCCGCGTCATTATGCTGCCAAACAGATCCGCATTATCGATCTGATGGCGATGATGAGCGGGATGACTTACGATCTCTCCTCGGAAGCAGTGATGCAGGTCAAACAGGCAACAGACGGGAAAGCAAGCACCAGGGAGCTGGTGGCAGCGTTTGCCAGGATGCCGCTGGCAGCAGAGCCGGGGACACGCTGGATCTACTGTCTGGGGCACGATGTCTTAGGAGCCGTAGTGGAAGTGACATCCGGCGAGCGTTTTGGCGATTACCTGCGGAAGTATGTGTTTGATCCGGCCGGCGCGGATGACATCGGCTTCACGATGCCGGAGGGCATTAGGCTGACAGCACAGTATGCTTTTAATCCGGAAAAACAAAAGATCCTGCCGATGAATGACCAGAATGTGTTCATCCTGAGTGAAAATTATGAGAGCGGAGGTGCGGGTCTGATGGGAACCGCTTCTGCTTACAGTAAAGTGATAGAGGCCATCGCGAATGGCGGTGTGACCAAGGACGGTAAGCGTATTTTATCGGAAGAGTCTGTCCGCATGTTTATGCACGGCGTGACCACCGGGGCCGTTCTGGAAGAATTTAAAGCAGGCGGCAAAAGAGCCAGCTACAGTTATGGGCTTGGCGTGCGCGTAAAGCATAACATGAGTGAAGGCCGGACACCGATCGGTGAGTTTGGCTGGGATGGCGCAGACGGCGCATACGCCCTGATCGATCCGGTCAACCACATCAGTATTTTCCATGCGCAGCATGTTTTCGGCTTTTTGCCGGCATACACGGAGATCCATCCGATGCTGCGGGACCTTGCGTATGAAGGGCTGGGGCTGTAATACAGCCTATGAGTCTCGGCTGAGTAGGATTTCTGAGAGGGCATGGAACGATGAGGCAGATTGAAAACAAATGTATGCTGATCACCTATGCGGACAGTATGGGCGGCGACCTGAAGGCACTGGAGCATGTGCTGGACACCTATTTTAAAGAGGAAATCGCCGGCGTTCATATTCTGCCGTTCTTCCCGTCGTCGGGAGACCGCGGGTTCGCCGTGATCAACTATGATGAGGTGGATCCTTCGTTCGGGACATGGGAGGACATAGACCGGCTGGCGGAAAAATATACACTGGCAGCCGACTTTATGCTGAACCATATCTCGATCCGCGCGGAAGAGTTCCAGGATTATATGGAAAAGGGCGATGCCTCCGCCTATCGTGATATGTTCATCCACTGGGATGAGTTCTGGCCGGAAGGCAGACCGAATGAAGAGGACCTTCGCGTTATGTATTCCCGAAAGCCGGGCGGACCTTGCCGGGAGTTTACGCTGAACGACGGCTCAAAGGTGAAGCTCTGGTGTACGTTTTATAAGGAGCAGGTCGACATCGACCCATACAGCAAGGCAACGCAGGAATACTATCGGCGGAATCTGGGCCGTCTTGCATCGCATGTGCCGATGATCCGCTTTGACGCGTTTGCTTATACATCGAAAGTGCCGGGGACGTCGTGCTTTTTCATTGAGCCTCAGATCTGGGACATTTTAGACATCAGCATGGAGCCGCTCAGGGAAACCGGCGCGTCCATGCTGGCAGAGATTCATGAGGAATATCATATTCAGATCAAGCTGGCAGATCGCGGTCACTATGTGTATGACTTTGCACTGCCGCTGCTACTTCTGCATGCGATCGAGTTCAAACGGACAGACCGCCTGCTGAACTGGCTTAAGATCTGCCCGCATCATCAGATCACAACGCTGGATACACACGACGGCATTGGCGTGGTGGATGCAGCCGGCCTGATGACAGAAGATGAGATGGATGAGATATCGCAGTTGATCTTAGGCCGTTACCGGAAAGCTTTTTCCGAGCAGCCTAAGGAACTGCAGAAATTGGACCCGCTGACACAGCAGATCATCAGCGTGGATGGGAAGCAGAAGATCTATCAGCTGCCGGGCACGTTCTTTTCCGACATGAACGAGGATGAGGACGCGTATTTACTGGCGCGCGCGGTGCAGCTGTTTACACCGGGCATCCCGCAGATCTATTATGTGGGATTGCTGGCCTGGCCAAATGACTTTGCTGCCTTGCAGCGGGGCGATGACGGCAGAGAAGTGAACCGCCACAACTTTACAGAAGAAGAAATAGCCGAGCGCATCAAGGCGCCTTTCCTGCAGAGGATGTATGCGCTGATGCGGCTGCGTAATACATCGAAAGCATTTGATGGAAGTTTTTCGGTCCGCGAAGGAAAGAAACCGCTGGAGCTGGTGATGCGATGGGAGAACGGAAATGCATTTGCCGAGCTTGCTGCGGATTTTGACACGAAGACTTTTGCGGTCCGTGTGTCAGCGGAATCCGATGCAATTGCAAAGCAGATCTGACCGGAATCCGATGCACTTGCAAAGCAGATCTGAGAGGAGATCATCATGGCAAGAAAAGAATTTGAACGAGTCAGCCCGGACAAGGTGGGTATCCCGCCGACATCTTTTGAGTGGCTGCTGGATAAACTGGAAGAAGGCTGGACCGAGCCGCATGGCCTTATGGTCATGAAAGATGGCAAGATCATCGCAGAAGGGTGGTGGGCACCTTACGCACCAGGCATCGCCCATGGACTGCAGTCCCATACCAAAACCTACGCGGCGACCGCTGTTGGCATCGCGATCCGGGAAGGCCTTCTGCATCTGGAGGACAGAGTCATCGACATCTTTCCGGATAAGGCGCCGGCAGAACCGTCGGAGAATCTGAACTTATTGACGGTACGGGACGTGCTCTGTATGGGATGCGGAATGGAGACCATGCCTTCCAATGATGATCCGGAGTGGATCCGCGCATTTCTGGCGACACCGGTCATTCATAAACCGGGAACTGCTTTTATGTATAACTCCACAGGATCGACCCTGCTTGCGGCAATGATCAAAGAAAAGACCGGACAGGGCATGATAGAGTATCTGACACCGCGTCTTTTTGATAAAATAGGTATCGATGCGAACAATCTCAAATGCAGCTGCATGGCGGATGGGATAGAGATTGGCGGCGGCGGACTTTATGCGACCACAGAAGATAATCTGCGTCTGATGAAGCTCTACTTAGACGGAGGCGTCTGGGATGGAGAGCGGATCCTGGATGAAGATTTTGTAAAGAAGGCAACATCGCTGCAAAATGAATCGGCGACAGAGCGAGCGGTCAATCCGCCGGCAGAGGATAACTTTGTCGGATATGGTTTCCAGATCTGGATGTGCCGACGCGAAGGCGTGTACCGTGCGGACGGAGCGATGGGGCAGTTTACCATTGTCTTCCCGAAATACAAAATGATCCTGGCGATCACAGAAAATGCGTCCGGCGCGACGGGCGGTGCGGTGCCGCAGAAAGTGCTGGATACCATCTGGCAATGGTATGATCATCTGCCGGAACCGGAGGAAGGATGGCACGAAGATGCAAAAGCGGCGGAGCATATCAGGCGGCGGATGAGCATGCTGTCTTTGCCGACACCGCGGTATTCTAAGACATCGCCGCAGCAGGAAGTTTTAGCAGGAACCTATAAGCTTAAGGAAGGTAAGCTTGCCTTTAAAGTGCCGGACTTCTTTGCAAAGAAAACAGATGCGCAGGACATTGAAACGCTGACCATCGCGTTCCCGGAAAACCGTGCTGTGTTTACTGCAATTGATAAAGGCGGCCAGGAGAAGATCCTGGAGGCAGCGATGGATGGGTCCCGCAAAGAAAACCAGGTTTATGGCCTGGCTGGAAGAGCATTGGTTTCGGCTGAGTGGGCTGCGGAAAATGACCTGGAAGTGAAGCTCCGTCTTGTGGAAACCTGTTATGAGGTGGAGATCGATTTCCATTTTGCAGATGGCAGCCTTAGGACGGAGAGTGGCAGCAGCCGTTCGTTCATGCCTGACAGGAAAGATAAGGCCGTGTTTGTACGGCAGGCATAGAACGATAATCAGAATATGAATTGTGACAAGTGCAAGATAAAATCCTCTTGTTACGAAAGGAGCATAAATGAGAAAAACAAAAATCATCTGTACGATCGGACCGGCAAGTGAGAGCGAGGAAGTGCTGACGGCGATGTGCCAGGCAGGCATGGATACGGCACGTTTGAACTTTTCACACGGCACACATGAGGAGCATCTGCAAAAGATCCAGACGCTGAAAAAAGTGAGGACAAAGCTGGGAATCCCGCTTCCGATCATGCTGGATACCAAGGGACCGGAGTATCGCCTTGGAACATTTGAAAACCATAAGATCGAATTAAAAGACGGCGATACATTTATTCTGACTGCGGATCAGGTAGAAGGAAACAAGGAACGCGTCAGCGTAAGTTATGACAAGCTTCCGCAGGAACTGACTCAGGGCGAGCAGATCCTGATCAATGACGGTCTTGTGGAAGTCATCGTCAAAGAGATCGAGGGCAATGACATTATCTGCACTGTGAAGCAGGGCGGCGTGCTGTCCGACCGCAAGAGTATGAACTTCCCGGGGAAGGTGATGAAACATGAGTACCTGAGCGAGCAGGATAAAGCCGACATTTTATTTGGCATCGAGAACGGTGTAGACTTTGTAGCGGCATCGTTTGTTTCCAATAAACAGAATGCGCTGGATCTGCGGAAATTCCTGAATGATCACGGCGGACGGGAAATCTCGATCATCGCGAAGATCGAGAATCCGGATGGTGTGAAAAACCTGGATGAGATCTGCGAAGTGGTAGGCGGTGTTATGGTAGCAAGAGGCGACCTTGGCGTGGAGATCCCGTTTGAGGAAGTACCTGCGGTCCAGAAGATGATGACATCCAGATGCAGGAAGATGGGCAAGCGTGTTGTAACGGCAACGGAGATGCTGGAGTCCATGATCGAAAATCCGCGGCCTACCCGTGCGGAGGCCTCCGATGTAGCAAACGCGGTCTATGAGGGAACATCTGCGATCATGCTGTCCGGCGAGACGGCAAACGGAGCGCATCCGGTTGAGGCTGTTGCGACGATGGCTAAGATCGCGGAATACACCGAGAGTAAGATCAATTACGAGAAACTGTTTGCCACGACAGAGTATCAGATCAATACCAACCTGGATGCTATCTCTCACGCAGTGTGCTCCATGGCTGTGGATGTGAAGGCAAAGGCCATTGTTGTCAATTCTATCACCGGCATTACGGCGCGCATGGTCAGCCGCTTCCGCTGCCCGGCGGATATCATCGGCACCACCACCGATACGAAAACCTGGCGCAGACTGAAACTGAGCTGGGGCGTCACACCGGTCCTTAATGATAAATATGATTCGCAGGAGCGGATGTTTGAAGAAGGCATCAAGGATGCCATCGACATCCTGCATCTGAAAGCAGGGGATAAGATCGTCCTGACCGGCGGCGACATCAACGGCGAACCGGGTAATACCGATACGATCAAAGTCGTCACCGTGACGGAGGCGCAGACCGTGGTCGTGTGATACTGACTGCGGTTTTCCTAAGATGATGGCTTTGTAAATGTATTTTTTATAATGATTTTGTGGTCCAATTGGAGAAAAACCTGATTGGACCACTTTCTTTTTTGGGATACTTTGGTCCAATAGAGGCCATTCGCTGATTTGGACCATAGTGAAAATGTGCGATATTGGGTCCACGGAGCGAAAATGTGGGTTTGGACCATAGTGGAGCGGTAGAGAAATTGGTCCATGAAGAGAAAGGTGCTAATTGGACCATGCAAAAGCATTGCAGCATTTGGTCCATGGAGAAAAAAATAGCGATTGGACCATAAGAGAGCAGCATGGCATTTGGTCCATGGAGGAAAAAACAGCGATTGGACCACAAAAGTGAAGCATGGCATTTGGTCCATGGAGAAAAAAACAGCGATTGGACCACAAAAGTGCAGCACTGCATTTGGTCCATGAGAGATAAAGCACTAATTGGACCAAATAAAAAAGGCTGCCGCGTCAGATGCGACAGCCCTTGTGTTTTACCTAATCACTCGTCTAAGACATGATCAGAACACTCTGCTAAAGAGAGATCAGATCAATCGTCTGAATAGTTATCAAAGTAGCCCTGAATGTAGACGAAAGGTGTACCTTTATCGCCGGAGCCGCTGGTCAGGTCGCATAAGGATCCGAGCAGGTCGGTCAGCTGGCGCGGGGTGGTGCCTTCTGTGGACATCTGTCCCTTCAGGTTGGCATCTTTTTCTTTGATCGCCTGCACCATAGCGTCTTTCAGTTCCTCACCCTTCAGATGTGCGAAATGGTTGTCAGCGAGGTACTTCATCTTCAGCTCGTTCGGCTGGCCGTGAAGACCATCTGTGAAACCAGGGGAAACGACAGGATCTGCAAGCTCCCAGATCTTTCCGACAGGATCCTTGAATGCGCCGTCGCCGTAGACCATGACTTCGATCTCTTTGCCGGTGCGCTCCTTCAGGTCTGCCTGAACGCCGTTAACGAATTCCTGGCAGTTGATCGGGAACAGCTTGATGGTATCTTCTGTTGCCTTGTTGGAGCCTAAGATGCCGTAGTCCGGGTTGTAGCCGGAGCCATCGACAGGGGCATTCAGCAGCTCGTCCATGCAGAAGACACGCTCGCCGCCAGCTTCTAAGATCAGCCGTTTGGTACGCTTGCGGGTGTGGATGTCAGCACAGATGACGTCTTTGGTGTAATCCAGGATCTTCCGTGGATTGTTGGCAAAGACGATCTCGGCCTCAGCGCCTTCTTCTTCGATCAGTTCTTTGTAATAGTTCACGTAGTCAACATCGGTAAATGTATGCTTGGACTTGCCGAACATTCCCTCAAAGTCTGCCTGGGAGAGTACGTCCTTGTAAGGATCGATTCCCTTTTCATCAAGCAGATCAAGATCGAGAAGGTGATTGCCGACCTCGTCGCTCGGATAGCTAAGCATCAGAACGACCTTCTTGCAGCCCTTAGCGATTCCTCTCAGACAGATAGCGAATCTGTTGCGGGAGAGGATAGGGAAGACTACGCCGACTGTGCCGCCGCCCAGTTTGTTGCGGACATCCGTTGCAAGCTGTTCAGTGGTTGCGTAGTTTTTTTCGGAACGAGCCAAGATGGATTCTGTGATCGCAAGTACATCTTTTCTACCGACTTCGAATTCACCTGCTTCGATGCAGTCAACGACTGTGTCTACAACGATCTTGCGAAGGTCATCGCCTTCTTTGACGATCGGTGCACGCAGGCCTCTTGAAATAGTTCCAACTCTTCTCTGCATTTTTTTACATCTCCTTTGTTTTTATTGCACCTAAAGTATAGCATAAAGAGGGTAGCCGAAAAACCAGAAATGAGGGTGCAAAATTACCAAAATTTTGGCCGAAATGGGGCTGTTTGAGGGAAAAATTACGGTTTGCCAAAGGGCTTCAATTTTGCAAAATAACTTGTGGCATCGGCGCGGTGTTTACTATATAATAGCGCACATGAGACGAGAACTCCTCAAAATGGGAATCATAGCGGGAATCCCGATCGCACTGGGCTACTTTGCGGTCTCTTTTACCTTTGGCATGATGGCGGTGAAGGGCGGTCTTACCACCCTGCAGGCAGTCATCATTTCCCTGACCAATGTGACCAGCGCAGGCCAGTTTGCAGGCCTGGATATCATCTTTGCGCAGGGCACATTGTGGGAGATGGCGCTGACCCAGCTGACCATCAACCTGCGCTACATGCTGATGAGTTTTTCTATTTCCCAGAAACTGGATCAGAAATCGGCATTTTTCCACCGCTTTATTATGGCACATGGCATGACCGATGAGATCTTTGGCGTCAGTGCAGCAACGCCCGGCAAGGTGTCGCCGTACTTCTTCTATGGGGCGATGCTGGTAGCCATTCCGGGCTGGACCATCGGTACGCTGGTGGGCGGCATCGCCGGCTCCATCCTGCCGAATATCGTGATCAGCGCGCTGAGCGTGGCCATTTACGGAATGTTCCTGGCCATCATCATTCCGCCGGCCAAGAAGAATAAGACACTCGTCTGGGTCATCCTGCTGGCGATGGCTCTGAGCGCTTGCTTTACTTATATTCCGGGGGTCAACAAGATCTCCAGAGGATTTGCGATCATTATTGTAACCGTTGTTGTGGCAGGGCTGGCCAGTGTGCTGCGGCCGATCAAGGAGGAGAGGCAATGAACGTGTATCTTTACGTCCTCGTCATGGCCGGCGTCACCTATCTGGTCCGTATGCTGCCGCTGGTTCTGGCAAGAAAAGAAATTAAAAACCGTTATATCAAGTCGTTCCTGTTTTATGTGCCTTATGCCTGCCTGGCGGCGATGACATTCCCGGCCATCTTAAGCTCGACAGACTACCTGATCTCGGCCATCGTGGGCTTTGCTGTTGCCATCTTGCTGGCATATCTGGAAAAGAGTATGATTATCGTAGCAGTAGCGGCGTGCGCGGCAGTTTTTGTGTGCGAGCAGATCATCCGCTGGATCGCGTAGCGGCTGAATAGGGGTGGGTAATATAAGGAGTTTATTATGGCAAAAACAGTGAAATACACATATAAGGTGAAAGAAAAAAAGAAAAAAAGCCCGCTGGCAAAAGTCTTTACCATTATTGGTATAATCGTTGCGGCGATCATTGTGATCGCGGCTGCATATGTTGCCTATGTGTTTATTGATTTCCAACGGATCGATGACAATCAGGTGCTCACAGCTTATGGCGAGGCGGAGCAGGAGAAGTTTACGACCGGCAAAGAGATGACCATCATCAGCTATAACATTGGCTTTGGTGCGTACAGCGATGACTACACCTTCTTTATGGATGGCGGAAAGGAAAGCTGGGCATTTTCCAAGGAAGCGGTTTACGAGAATATCGACGGAGCAATGGGCGTGATGGGCAGATTTAATCCGGAGATCGCGCTGCTCCAGGAGGTCGACTTTGATGGCACAAGATCTTATCATATCGATGAGATCGAGCTGGCACAAAATGCGATGTGGGAACTTGGCGATTATTCAACAATGTTCGCGCAGAACTATGACAGCCCGTTCCTGATGTATCCGATCACACAGCCGCATGGCAAAAACAAAGCCGGCATTATGACCTTTTCAAAGGCGAAGATCACGGATGGACTGCGCAGGAGCCTGCCGATAGAAGAAGGTCTTTCCAAAGTGCTCGACCTTGACCGCTGTTACTCGAAGGCGCGCATTCCGGTCGAGAACGGCAAGGAACTGGTTGTTTACAATATGCATCTTTCCGCGTATACCGCAAAGGCCGAGACGGCGGAGATCCAGCTGGGGATGGTCGTACAGGATATGCAGGCAGAATATGATAAAGGGAATTACTGCATCGCCGGCGGCGATTTTAACCGTGATCTTTTAGGTAATTCACCGGCGATCTTCCATACAGACAGGCTGGATGACAACTGGGCACAGCCGGTGAATATGTCCCTGTTTACAGATGACATCACCCTCGTGGCGCCGTACCAGGAGAGAGAAAGAGCTGCGTCCTGCCGAAACCCGAATAAGCCTTTTAAGAAAGGTGATTTTGTAGTAACGGTCGATGGCTTTATTGTTTCGGCGAATGTCGAAGTGACCTATTCGAATGTCATTGAGACCGGGTTTAAATACTCAGACCATAACCCGGTGTGGATGAAATTTATATTGAAATAATAAGATTGAACTTCATTTCAAAAAATGTCCAAAAAATTGCGTTTTTGTACCCTTTTGAGTTTCTTTCGACAATTAAGTTGAAGAGAATGCATTTCTAATCATTTTGAAGAATGGCTTAAAATCAAGGTTTTTTGAATATCAAGTAGAAAGGCCGACGCCCCAGGGGATTATCAGAAACCATTTTTAGCTGAAAAAGGGGTACAAAAACGAAGATTTCTGGACATTTTTGAAATTGTGAAGTCCTAATTGACAAACGGGCCAACTTAGGGTATATTATCCATTGCGTCAAGCGACGTACTTGCGATAGTGGCGTAGTTGGTAACGCGCGACCTTGCCAAGGTCGAGACCGCGGGTTCGAGCCCCGTCTATCGCTTAAGGAAAAGGACATCCAATTGGATGTCCTTTTTTGCAATTAATCAGAATAATAGGTGAGATATGTAGCGAATCAAAATGATTGCCATGAATAGTTTTACGGATTAAGAGCATTTTTGGCAAAGTTTAGTTCAGTCAGGTTGCTTTCTTTGTATTCTTGATTTTCAAGGGATTCATTTCTGTCCCACATTACTTGATATAGTTCTTGACTTTGAGTTTGATCAATGACTTCGTCAAACACTTCAGCAAGCCAATAGAATTCCTCTTCAGAACATGTTTTGAGGAAATCAATTGCACCAGGAATATCATTAACGAGAATATCTCTTTCAATGTTCCAACATTCTTCTTGAGCAAAATCATCATTAAGCTCCAGGGATATTCTTCTCTGTATGGTTTCTTTCAATTTGGCTATATCCATTATCGTTTCCTCCTTGCTGCTTTGCTCTGATGTGAATCAGGAAATATGGTCGCTATCTTTCCGTGGGTTCGCATAACACCTACGCGAACACCTTTATATATGCCCCATATGGTTTTTCCGTCAGGTACATGGCGATTTTTACGCAGACCAGCAACATGCTCTCCTGCATGACGAATATCCCTTGACGTCCAACTTGCCGGGAACCAGGCCTGGTTAGTTCCTGATTGCTTTCTCTTGTCTTTATGATCAGGAATATTACCAATCCGTACTCCATTAGGATATGTTTTAACTATGTTATATTTTATACCATATTTTTCCAGTTCTTTTAAGCCTGTTTGTCCGTGACCGCCACTTTTTAATCGTAAGCGGGAATCCTTACCAGAAGTCCATAAGTAAGTTCCCTCATTGGAGTGAATCACAGCATAGTCGCTGGCGGAATGTCCGGAGCCTTTTGTATTAATATATCGACCACTTTTTGTAGTACCCATTAGCTTCGCCCCCTTCTTTTTCTGGTGGTCCAGTCATCATATTGGATGAATTGTGTACTTCCGGCATAATCCTTGAAAATTGAATCCGGCATTCGTCCATAGACCAGTACTACTACAGGCTCTAATTCTATAAGCATTGCTTCTAATCCTGCTTTGAAATAATATTTGTTTTCAGCCGATCTGATGCATCCAAAAGTACCAATGGAAACAATGCTGTGTTTTGGAGCCCCAAGGAAGGCTATTTTCTCTGGTAATTCACAGGTAGTATAGGTACGTTCATCTCCCCAACGTATATTTGGGATAACATATTCCCCTCTGGATTGGAAATAAGCCCCGACAGCACGATTAAAATAGGTATTTACAATTTGCAGACAAAGAGGCATATCAATATATAAAGAGGCATCAGGTGTAATAAACGCTGAAAACCTGCTAATATCCTCATATACGGCTTCTGGGTCATATATCAGGTTGGCAAATCGATAATCATGCTCATATTCACAAATCGCAGTGTCATAAGAATCGACATAGTTTCTTTTAGTGAATGGTGTCATGGTTTTGGGAATAATAATCTCTTTAGGAGCCTGGATTATTGGAATCTCAAGGATCCCATCAAAGAATGCCTTTTCAACTAGTTCAGGATGAAAACCATCATCAATAATGTTGTATTTTTTACGCATTACTGCTACCTCCTTTTTTGAGTTTTTTCATCGTTATTGTTGCTCATTTTTGCCGAGTAAAAAATTTCCCTCTTTTATGAACAGTGCTTTAATGAATGTGTAAGAGATAGCAATACAAACCATATATTTAGATGGTAAAACGCTATTTATCAAAAGGGAAACTAGTTGACTAAATAGTAAAACCTAGTATACTAATTGATATATGGAGGAAACGAAAATGAATTATGAAGATTATATTGGCGAAAATATTAGAGAGGTAAGATTATCAAAAGGCCTATCTCAGCAAGCGGTTGCTGAGAAATGCGGTTTTTCTAATACAATGCTGAGTCAATACGAAAATGGGAAAAAGACACCAGGGCTTTTCACAACTGCGAAAATAGCAAAAGCATTGGGCGTAAGCATTGATCGACTGTATTATGGCGATGAGAATAAAGCTTTTATTTCTACGGCTCCGGATGAAGGAAGAAAAATCGTAAATTGTTTTTATGCCTTATGGGAAATGGGAATCATAGACTATTATGAAAACTTTGTTTATAACGATTATTCATCATTTGATGATAAAAATAAAAAAAGAAAACAAGGAATATATTTGAATATCCTAAAGTATCCTGATTCCATCAAAAGATTAATTGAGTCTTTGAACGGATTTAAAGCTCGAAAAGAAACATATCAAACTCCAGAACAGTATTTAGAAATGATTCTGGACTCCGTTGCGGTGGAGATAAACCATTTAATAGAACGGGACAAACAGGAAGAAGAAATCAGGAAGAAAAATAAGAGATAATGATTAAACGGACAAGAAAAACTGGTGCACTTTCCTGGTGCACCATTTGCCTGCATTATTCGAAACTCCTTTATTTTATTAGGGTTGAGGAGCTTTCCGACCATCCTTCGAGCCCCGTCTATCGCTCGGTTTAAGAATACTCCAAAAGGTTGATTTTTCAACGTTTTTGGAGTTTTTCTTTTGCCCGAAAAGCGAAGGAGGAAAAAAACCCCGTCTATTGTGCAGGTGCAAGATTCTCAGAAATGTTGAATATTCAACGTTTCTGAGAATCTTTTTATGCGTTTCACGTAAGTGGTAAGTGGCTTTTTGTAAGTGGTAAAAAGATGTATCGCTTATGAGAATGAACGCATGTTAAGAATTTCTCTTTTTTTATCAATATCTTCGCCTACATAGTAGTGCTTTCTGATCGTTTCAGGAGGGTTTTCAAACATTTGTGCCGTGAGTACAACATTACCAGAAGACTTGTTAATCACCTCAGTAATAGCATTTCTACGGAACGCGTGAGTTCCACGAATCCGGTCTTTGCTGATTGGGATATGGACTTGACTCTTCGCTTGCCATAGGTCTACTTTTCTTGCTGAGAGCACCGCAAACCATCAAGAAGTATGCCATAGGTCTACTTTTCTTGCTCCCAGAACAAGCGGTTTGTTAAGTCTGTGAGTCTACAACTCTATTTATTTCCAAACAAAATGAAGGTGGGCGTAAAATCACGTCTTCTGCGTTATTTTATGCAGAACTATCTGGAGCTTTAGTCTTTCTTCCGGGTCGTTCAGATCACATCCGAGGATCTGATCGATCCGGTTCAGTCTGTCTATAAGGCTGGAGCGGTGCAGGTGGAGCGTTCTCGCGGTGGCAGAAATGGACTTGTTACAGTCCAGATATGTCCTGAGAGTATCGATGTATGAAACCTGAGAGGAAATATCGTGCTTCCATAGCCTGGTCAGCCCGTCAGTGAAGAAAAACCTGACAGGCACATTGCCGGTAGCGTGGCTCAGGAGCTGCTGAAGGATATAGTCTTCGTAAAAGAAGATTCTTTCTGTTCTACCGGACTTGAGCCCGTGTTCCAGGGCGGCGCCTGCCTGAAGATATGCATATGTACAGTCAAACAGGTCTTCGAACATATGTGAAATGCCACTGGTGATCCTCATTTTTTTCGTTATCGGGGTCAGGATAGCATTAAGGGCACTCCGGTAATCATCGGCAGGGGCGGAAATAATGGCACATACAAAAGTATCATGCTCAAATGATAAAGCCCCGGGAATCTGTTGCTCAATCAGCGAAGAAACATATCCTCTGGGCAGGGTTGCCGAGTCGTCATCTGACTGAAGCACAGCAAAGAATAGAGTGTCTTTGAAATTGTATCTGCTGATAATGCTGCGTTGCTCACTGGTAACAGGCTGGCGATTTACGATATCCCTGACAGCCTGGCGCATTGCTGCATGCTCACCTGCCAGTTGCGGACTGCGCAGGAATGCCTGCCTTAGCATTTCTGAGAAATAAACACACAGTTCCGAATCAGATGGCCGGATCTGGCGGAAGCCTCCCAGAATGGTGATGCATCCCAGAAATTCGTTTTTATCAAAGATATTTACAGAAAGAGTACTGCTGTCGAGCAGATTCATCAGCAACGGTTCTTTTATATTGGTGGCGATCTCATGTAGGGAGAGGAAGGTGGCCATAAGATCAGGGTCAAATGTCGGACCGTCCAGATTCATACCAAGCTCATCCTTCAGATAATCCTTATCTGTATAGGCCAGATAGTTGAAGTCAGAGCCGATCAGGAGCAGCGGATTATTGAAGATGTCCTTGCTTAAGTCCAGCATTTCCTGCAATGAGGCACTGCCGCGGAGTACTTCGTTTAGCCTGCCTTCCCAGGCCTCATATCTGTTGAAAACATCCTGCACCAGATTGAAAACGCGGAATATGTTTTCATCTTCAGGCACTGAAAGGATGCTGCATCCTCTGTAAAAAAATGCTGTGGGAGTACGGCTGCCCAGACATATTAAAAGCACATTTTCTTCAATCGCAGGCTCTTCAGGCAAATGGTCTGCGCTGCATACATAAACATGTCCGCTTAAGAATTCCTTCTGTCCGTCCAGATAGAATTCAGGCCTTAACAGAACCAGTTCCCGTACGCTGTCGCCGTTAAAAGAAACTTCAATATAATTCTTCAGATTCTGATATATGATGTCTGCATTCAGTCTCATATTCCGCTCCTCACTGCTTTTTCGTTTTGCTTGCGGCCTGCTGTCAATCTAAGGCCATAGGCCGAAGAATCATTTATATAATATTATCTGTATTGCCTGAAAGTCAATGTGTGCCCGTGATATATAAGGGTAATTTGGTGTCAAAATACAAAAATTCAGGTCAATTTATAAATATTGACCGTTATTTTTGACGGTTTACTGACAGAATAAACATATACTTTGGAGAATTAAAAAAAGCCGGGCCTTAGCGTACAATCAAAATGAATTAAAAATTTTGATTTGATAAAGGAGGATATCATGCTCAGGGAAAAACTTGGAACTACAAAGTGCTTCAAGACAGCCTGGGGCAGGCTCGTTACTGAAGAAGAGGCATTTACACAGGTAAACCGCCAGATAGCAGCAATGTGTGCAAACCTTTTCCAGGTAATGAGGATATTTGAGCCAAGCTGGGAGAAGCGTACCGAAGCAATATGTGAAATAGCAAACATGATGAACATGGCTGTTGCCGGAACCCCGGAAGAGCAGAAGGCATATGTGGATATGGCTCTTTATGAGGCGTTCAATATTCTGGAGCTGTGTGAGAAGTCCAGCTGGCTGGGCGGCATCACAGGTGACTCAGGCGACGAATGGGAGAACATGGCAGGCCGTGTTATCCAGTTTACAAGGGACCGCGTGGAAAAGGAGCTGGATACATGTCCATGGGATATTGTTGGCAGCGAGCTGTGCAATATGACGACCAGCATGTTCACTGCCAATTTTGATCTGGCTTCATCTAATGGAACAGAAAATGAAGTTGCCCTCAATATGTGCCAGGCCAGAGGCTGCGGAAACAAGCACTGCAGAGTAGTTGCAGAGCGACGCGATAAGTTCGGACTTCCAAAGCAGGAATGGCTGGAGCATATGCAGCAGCCGGTTAATCCAATCCATGACACCCCGAGAGAGCGTATGGTGAAGGAAGGCCAGTGCCTGCGTAATGGCCAGTATACCCAGGCTTTCGGCGAGGAGACCTCACTGGAGGAAGCTTACCACTGGGTTGCACAGATGGGCTGGGTATGGTCAGTACAGTTCCCGATGATGGCCATCAGGGATATGGCTCCTGATGAAGATGAATTCATGCGTGTTTTCAGAATCATATTTGCTACAGCTGGAAAAAACCAGTTCATAGATCCGTTCGCAAAGGAAGGTCTCAGGCAGTATCTGGGCGTTCCTCACAGCATCGATGATAATGATGGCAGGATCCTCGGATCATACATCATGTATATGCTGGACGTTCAGCAGGTTCCTTACCAGATGGAGAGATGGACAGAGGACGAGACTTGGATTCGTCTTAAGACAGAAGACTTTACTGCACGTTATGAGATGGCTCCGCTGGACGAACTGGTAGATGCATATGAGGCTCAGTGGAACGGCGCTGCTAAGACACTGGTATCTCCGGAATGGTCATGCGTGATAGAAGGCCGTGATGATGAGGATATGATCATCAAGGTAATCCGCAAAGAAGACCTAAGAATGGTTTAAAGGAGGGAAGGACAATGTTATTCAAAGATGATAAAACAGCACGTCTGGACGCAGAAACCATCCGCAAGGGAGTTGGCTGGTACAGGTGGACTCATGACCTGGTTGAAGTAACAGGAAAGGATGCCCTTGAGGTACTTAATAATATATTTGTCAGCAACATTGGAAAGGTTGCTGCAGGCAGGACCAAATATACTGCCATGCTTAATGAAGACGGTGAGATTATCGACGATGTGATCGTTATGCATATGAGCGAAGATATATACTGGGTGTCAACCCTTTACGGACCGCGCCTGATCCCGTGGATCGAGGCTCATGCAGAAGGAAAAGACATACAGACAAAGATCATCACATATGACTGGGATATGTATGCAGTGCAGGGTCCGGATTCACCGAAGGCTATGGAACTCCTTCTGGAGCAGCCTGTCAGCGAAATGAAGAGATTTGCAGTTGCAGAAAACGCCATTGCAGGAATCCCTGTATATATTCATCGTTCAGGATTTACCGGTGAAAATGGTTTTGAAGTATACTGCGCAGCTGATAAGACTACAGAAATCCGTGGACTGATTGCTAAGGCAGTGGAGGCAGCCGGCGGCCGTGAGATATATACCCTGGAGGTATATGTACGTTCGATTCCTATGGAAAAAGGTTTTGCCCTTAAGCAGGATTTCAAACATCTCAATCCATTCGAGTGCGGCATGGGTTGGTCGGTAGATCTGGACAAGGACTTCATCGGAAAGGAAGCAACACTGCAGATCAAAGAGAATCCACGCTGGCGCATGGCAGGACTTGAGTTTGAATGGGAGTCCACCGAGGACATCTCCATATGGGAGAGGGTTTATCTGTATGGCGTGGAGGTCGGCAGATGTGCTCAGGCTATCTATGGATATACAGTTGATAAGAATATAGGCTTTGCAACACTGCGAGCCGATGTTCCGGACGGGGCAAAGGTTACAGTAGGACCGAACGGCTCTCCTGCAACTGTTGTAAGCAAGGTATTCTGTTAGGAGGCAGATATGGGAAGATTAGATGGAAAAGTATGCGTGATCACAGGTGCGTCTGCCGGAATCGGACGCGCAACAGTGTTACTGTTCGCACAGGAAGGCGCAAAGGTAATGGCAGCTGCAAGACGTAAGGAGCAGCTGGAAGAACTGGTAAAGGAGTGCGAAGGACTTCCGGGAGAAGTTGATTACTGCGTAACAGACGTAGGTGATGCAGCATCGGATGCGAACCTGATAAAGGCAGCTGTGGAGAGATTTGGCAGGCTGGATATTGCGGTAAACAATGCAGGTGTTATGGATGACAATACCGCCATTGCAGATATGTCTGATGAAATGCTGCAGAAGGTATTCCAAATCAATACCTTTGGCCTGATGTACTGCTTGCGCGAGGAATGCAAACAGTTCCTTGCCCAGGGAGACGGAGGCGTGATCGTTAATATCTGTTCTGTTGGCGCAACCCATCAGACAGCAGGAGCAGCATACTGCGCAAGCAAGGGCGCAGTTCTGTCAGTCACAAAGAACACAGCCTATATGTACAAGGATGCTGAGATACGCTGCAATGCACTTTCACCTGGCGGAGTGGTAACGGACATTCCTCTGGTAATGCCGCCTGCAGATGAGTTCGGTTTCTCCAGGACATCTGAGCTGCTGAACTTCTCGGGTGAGCTGGCAATGCCGGAAGACCTGGCAGATGCCATCCTGTTCCTTGCAAGTGACCAGTCACGTTATATAAACGGAGTAGAGCTTAAATGCGACGGCGGCTGGACAAGCTTCTGATAAAGCAAAAGGCCGTCTGAAAACATTAAAAAAAAACAATCATTAATAAAGGAGGAAATATCATGTCATTTTCACTTGATTCAAAAGTAAAGGAAATCTTAAAGGATCCACGCGCTTGCGCAGTACTGGACAAATATGCTGAGGGTGCTTCCAAAAACCCGCAGATGAAACTGGTAGGCGGACTTACTCTCCGCAAACTTGCAAGTTTCCCACAGTCAGCATATCTGCAGCCGCATCTTGAGGAACTGGACAAAGAACTTCAGGCAATAGAGTAAACTTCCTCAAGGGTTTCAGTTATCTGAATATGACTGAAAGTTCCAAAAGGGCAACGCAAATTGCCTGGCATAGCATTTAATTGAGCTATGGCACAAAATTAGCCTTATTATTGGATTTTTGCAAATATAATAGACCTATGGCACACTTTTGGATGGAATTTGTGCCATAGGTCTGTTTTTTTATCGAAAAGCGGTGTTTTTGGATGCTTCGCTTGCCATAGGTAGTCAAGTCCATAATTGTGTGTAAATTACTTTAGGCATGAGGATGAAAACATGGATTTTTGAAGCACACTTTTGAAGCACTTTTTATAGAGCACTCACAGAAGATGGCGTATTTTCCTTTATCTAAGCGTGTTTGCGGGCCTAGGGGCTCTTCAGAAGGATTTTTCGAGCCCCGTCTATCGCTCGAAAAAAGGACATCCAATAGGATGTCCTTTTTTTCTTATTTATGCCCCATTACCCAGGACAGTAATTGTTCATATGACATCGTTCCGATTCTTTTATTTCCATCAACAAAAAGAGTAGCTAAAAATGGGATTACTTGTTAATATCTTCCGGGCCGTGGATCATGTAGCAGAACGCTAAGGTCAGCGGCATTTCTGAAATATAATGTGTCTCGCGGTTAACGAGTGTTTCCGGATTAGGGAATGGATAGTCCATTGCTTTCAGAACATCGGAAACTAAGACGCCAGTGCCGTGCATCTGATCACCGTGGAGAATCATCCAGACCATGGCTGCGCCGGAAGCTTCCGGTGTGACCGGACCATTGAATCCCGGCATCTTGAAATTCTTCATACTTTCCGTGATCACCTTGACGGAGTTCGGGCGGACCGGGCCGACACCAGCCGGAGCGAAACAGAAAACGTTGACGCCCGTACCCTTGACCTCATTGGAAAGGCTCATGCACTCAGATGTTGCGGCTGCCTTTGCAGCGGTGTAGACGCTGCCGCCGAGCATGCCAGGGATATAGTGGAACTGCGTGGTGGAATAAGTGACAGTACCATGGCCACGTGCTACCATATCAGGCACGAAGGCATGCGCCGTCAGCATGAATGCACGGGCAGAGATACCATATGCACGGTCGAGATCTTCAACCGGGGATTCCAGAATGGAGTAGTTCAGAGACATATCCATTGCGTTGTTGATCAGGATGTCGACCTTGCCGAATGCAGCATAGGCTTCTTCTTTTAATCTTGCGATGTCATCGGCATTTGATACATCTGCCTGAACAAAAATAGCAGTGCCTTCGCCGCAGTCTGCGTTTATCTCATCCGCAACCGCGATGCCGCGTTCTTTGCCGCGACCGACGATAACGACTTTACCGCCTGCCCAGGCAATTGCCTGTGCGAATCCTTTGCCGACGTTGCTGGTTGATCCGGTGATGATGGCAACCTCTCCGGCCAGAGAACCTTTTTCAAGTCCTGTGTTGGAAATATCAAACATCTTTTTTCCTCCTTCACTCATTAAAATGGGCTGCTGGCCGCGAACGAATAGTTATTGCGCAGTGAAGCGGCCTGTTAGCAGAATTATACGTTCGAAACAGCATTTCTGTAAAGGCAGATCGTCTTAAACAAAGGTGGGGTGCATAATACAAAAACGAAGTGCCCTATACGAATAACGGATTTGTGGCTTTTTATACCATGCGTCTGCAGTCTATCGCGATTTTGACAGAAGATGGAGTTTTTTTGCTCAAAAGAAAAACGTTTATTTAAGTATTGACTAAAACAAAAACGAAAATCATAATGAAGTCATCACTTAATCAGAGAGGTGGCGTATGGACATTTCCGTCATGTTAAAAGCATTAGGAGAGCCGACAAGATTTCTGATCTTTCAACAGCTCCTTATTCGAAAACATTGCGTTCGCTCGCTTTCTAAAACGATCGGGATTACGGAATCAGCTATTTCGCAGCATATGAAGGTACTGAAGGAGGCCGGACTGGTTTATGGAGAGAGATACGGCTATCACATCCATTACCTTCCGGATCAGGAAGCATTGGATGAACTGGAAATCGCCTTCGCTCAGATGAAAGAAAAATCTCTGGCGCTTTGCAGGGATCCTGAGATCTGTCAGTGCGAATTCCGTAAGGAGAAGTAAAAATGAGTCTGCTTCTCGATCTCTTTCTCAGCTTTGCAAAAATAGGTCTATTTACCTTCGGCGGTGGTTATGCCATGATCGCATTGATCGAAAATGCCTGCGTAGAGAAAAAGCAGTGGATCACACATGACGAAATGATGAACATCACCGTTATTGCAGAGTCTACTCCGGGACCGATCGCCATAAACTGCGCCACCTATGTCGGATACAAACAAAAAGGCCTTATAGGTTCTGTGGCCGCAACGATCGGGATGATCCTTCCGTCGTTCTGCATCATCTTCCTTATCTCCCTGTTTCTGGATCATTTTCTGGAAATTACCTGGATTGCACATGCATTTCTCGGGATCAAGATCGCAGTCGGGATCCTGATTCTGGATGCGGCCATCAAAATGATCCAGAAGATGCAGAAGAAATGGATGCCAAGAGTATTCATGATCTGTGCATTTATTATCATGATGCTCATTAATATTTTCTCTGTCAGGATTTCTACAGTCATTTTGATGCTGGCAGCCGGAGTGATCAGTCTGATCATTTTTATTATTCAAAAGCAGACTGCCAAAGGAGGTGCCGGAAAATGATTTATCTGGAACTCATTGTCGGGTTTTTAAAAGTTGGCTGTTTTGCTTTTGGCGGCGCATATGGAGCTATTCCGCTGATCCGGGATATTGTCCTTTCTTATGGATGGCTGAGTGATGAAATGCTGACCTATATGATTGCGGTCAGCGAAAGCACGCCTGGTCCCATTATGGTAAATCTGGCGACCTATGTTGGCAGTGAGAAAGCAGGGATCCTGGGCTCTTTGATCGCGACGCTTGCGGTCGTACTGCCTTCATTCATAATAGTTCTTCTGATCACGGTTCTGCTGAAAAAGGCACTGAAGAATCCTTATGTCCAGGCTGTTCTTCGGGGACTGAAACCATGTATGATCGGCATCGTCCTGGCAACCGGTATTTATATGATTTTCAAGAATGGATTCATCATTCAGGAGCACACCATTCTCATACGTCCTCTTATTCTGACGGTCGTGTTGGGGGCCGTTTACTTTGGCTCCAGAAAAATCCGGAAGAACGGAATCTCCCCGATCATCCTGATATGTCTTTCTGCCGTTGCAGGAATCGTGGCATATGGATTGTAATTTGAAGTTTGACAAGTAAGTTATCCAAAACTATAATTTTGGATAGTTTTTGGAGTAAAAGATAGTCGGGTATGAACTGTAGCGGGAATGAAAAAAAGAAGAGAATCGCAGCAAGCATTATCGCACTGATGCTGCTTGTTTTTTTCATTCTTTATTGCCGTAGAAGCGGATCATGACTGTGAGGGGGAAGACTGTCCGATTTGCGTCTGCATTCAGCAGTGCGAAGAGGCTCTTCATCAGATGGGCAACGGTATCGCCTTTCAGGCTGCAATTATCATTCCTGCCTTCTTTCTTCTTTTAACAATTCTTATTTCTTTCTTCAGCGTAGTATCAAATACGCTTGTTTCTAGAAAAATCAGATTAAATAACTGAAACTTTCGTGTAATTTGTTTCTGGAATAAACTACACGGAGGTTATATATTGTGAAAAAATACATAGCAATTCTGATTGCTGCCATTCTTGTGGCAGGTAGTCTTACTGCATGCGGCGCTGAGAACACACAGAATGTGGGGGATAAAGATAAGTTACAGATCGTAACGACTATTTTTCCTGAGTATGATTGGGTAAGGAATATTTTGGGGGACAATCCTGCAGAGGCGGAAGTAACCATGCTTCTTGACAGCGGGGTCGACCTTCACAGCTATCAGCCAACGGTGGAGGATATATTAAAGGTTTCCAACTGTGACCTGTTTATTTATGTCGGCGGTGAATCTGATGCCTGGGTGGAAGATACCCTCCGGGAAGCGACAAATTTGGCCTGTTCTTCTTTCTGCGCAATAGAATACCTGACTATTTGTTTTATCGTGTGCCGTTTGCTTTTTTTGACTATGAAAAGGCAGGGATCTTTGTATTTCTTGAGAATATCCTGATGCTTCTTTTCTGGGCGTTCATCGGAACGCAGGCAGCGCTGCTCTGCAGAAAGAAAAAAACTCGTGGTTTGAGAGGAAAGGAACTATAATAGTTTATATGCGATAAGAAAAATCAATATAGATACACCCTTACAGGTGGTGGGGATATGGAGAGAAAGATTTATTGTGACTATCTCAGGGTAATAGCCACATTTGCAGTAGTTGTCCTTCATGTGTCAGGTTCTAACTGGGACTATACGGATGTGAATGGATTGGAATGGCAAGCATTCAATTTTTATGACTGCATTGTCCGGTGGGCAGTACCTGTTTTTGTTATGATAAGCGGTTCTTTGTTTTTAAACAAAGAAATCACTGTTAGAAAAATCTATAGTAAGTATGTTCTCAGGATGGTAATCGCTTTTTTCACCTGGAGCATATTCTATGCTCTGGTCACACCGGAAACATTTGAAAACGGGATCATATACGGCCTTCGGGCAAATCTGGGAGCTCTGGCATCAGGTCATTATCATATGTGGTTTGTACTGGTTATTATCGGCATTTACATGTGTATACCTTTTTACAAAAAGATTGTTGCTGATAGTAATACCATGAAGTACTTTTTGATCCTGGCATTCATCTTTGCTGTTTTGATCCCCTGGAGTTTCCAGCTGTTAAATGATTTTGTGGTTGGAAACAATGGACTGTTAACAAAACTAGTTGGCGCTGCAAATACACATGTATCCACTCTGTGCGTGTATATGGTATTGGGTTATTCATTTTATTTTGTTTTGGGATACTATCTGGATCGTATTGAACTAACAAAAAAGCACCGCATGATCATTTACATTCTAGGTGTTATTGGATTTGCATTTACAGTTTTTGCGACATGGTATTTGTCAGTAAAAACACAGCAGCCATGCAGTACCTATTTTGGGAATCTGCATGTGAATACTATGATTGAAGCGGTATGTATTCATACATTCTTTAAGTATCGTGAATATAAAAATGAGAAGTTTAATTCGTTTATTAAGATCCTTTCAGGATATTTGTTTGGAGTATATTTGATACATCCGTTTTTTGTGGAAAGTTTATCTTATTATCTTCACTTTAATACGCTATCCTTCCATGCGGTGGCGTCGGTCCCGGCAATCTCGTGTATTGTGTTTATTATTGCAGTACTAGTATCGGCAGCGTTAAATCATATTCCGATCATAAAAAAGTATTGTGTATAGATTTGTTAGACAGTGGAGCAATTCACTGTCTTTTATTTTGCAGAAATATCATAGAATATTAATGTTTTTAAAAAGAGTTAAAAGAGTTAAAATATAGGCAGATCTAGTTTGAAGGGGGGATCTAGGTATGAATTTAATGGAAAAATTCGGCGAAGATGCCGGAAAGAAATCACTTGCGCAGTTTTGTCAGCCTCGCTGCTATGAGTTTGCAGGAAAGGATCTGAACTTTGTTGTAGATACGGGCGAGGGAACTGGAAACTATCTGCTTCATGTCATCGACAAAAAAGAACTGGAATGGAGCCGGGAAGGCTCTGAGCCCAAAAAGGTCACTTACGAGTGCCGCAAATCGGATGATGACACGTATCTGCTTTCTTACAATCTGGGCACGGAACCACGGGAAAATCACGCATGGGTCATCGATATGGAAAACGAACTGGTGACGCTGCTGCACTGCGCCATCGGGGAGAACCCGTTGTGGCCGCTGATGGTGGAGAGCCATTTTGGCTTTGGCTATGTCAAGATCGAAGGCAAGGAACATACAGATATCCGCCGCCATGGTTTTACGAACGACTGCACCGGCACCTGCGTGCGGTGGACTTACGGCAATTCACTGTCCACCGTCCATGTGTATCATGATCCGCACTGGTACCGCATCGGGTATCCACGTGGAGAGGACCGCTCCGCTGACAGCGCCAGCGAGATCCGCAAGCTGATGCAGGAGATGCCTAGCAGCGATGAACCTTGCTATTATGTAAAGATCAAAGAGGGCATGTATCTGGTGAGCTGCACCGAGCAGAATCTGGAAAAGATTTTAGGTGCTCGTTTTGGCTTCCGCAGCGACACGCTCTGCTTCCTGGATAACTGGAAACAGCTGATCAGTGTGGGCCGTGCGTTCGGCACAATTACGATCAAAGGCGAGGATAAGCCGCTGTTTGTTATGTGCAGCAAGTACGGTTCGCCTGTTGAGGTGGATGAGCATTTTTTTACAGATCCGATTCCGTACCTGATCTAAAGGAATAGGAATCTGATCAAAGACAATCTGAAATAAATAATTATCATGATCATAAAACATAAGGAGGGCAAACAAATGAGTGAACGTTATCTTGAAAGTGCAAACGATCTGCCTGTTTATGGCAGTTGTGACATCCTTGTCGTTGGCGGCGGTGCAGCCGGACACAGCGCTGCGATTGCCGCTGCGCGCGCTAACCCGGATGCTAAGATTTTTATTATGGAGCGCTACGGCTACTTTGGTGGCGATGTCACTGGAGGCTATGTGCTGATGGTACCTGCCCTGAACTGGCGGACTTATCCTATCATCCGCGGTATCCAGGAAGAGTGGTTCGACCGTCTGGAAAAGAATGCACCGGGATCTGTTTTGAGTCCGTCGATGGAAGAAATGGGCAAATCCACGCCGATCCTTGTGGACCGCTGGAGCCGCGTCTTCTCCTGCACGAGCCACGGGGATGGCGAGACCATCCTGATGCGCAGCCCGAACTATGATCCGGACCAACTTAAGATAGAAATGGACCTGATGATCCAGGAACTGCCGAACATCCATATAATGTTCGATTGCTGGGGCACCAAGCCGATCATGGATGGTGACACCATCAAGGGCGTCATCTTTGAGAGCAAGGCCGGACGTCAGGCAGTCTACGCAAAGATCGTAATCGACTGCACCGGCGATGGCGATATCTATTCGCAGGCCGGCGCACCATTCCACGGCAAAGACGGCATCATCTCCGAGAACCAGCGTGACAATCAGACCGCACTTGTATGGCGCGCAGGCAACGTGGATTGTGAGGGCTACGAGCTTTGGAAGAAAGACCATCCGGATTTAGCAAAGGCCTTTACGGATGAACTTAAAAATGTTGCAGGTTACTTTACACTGTTCTTCCCGGGCGGCAGCATGAACACCGTCTGGTTTAACAACTGGATCAACGGCATGAACTGCACAGATCTTGATGACATCCGCAACACGCAGCTGATGGTGCGTAACTCCATCCGTCGCGTTCTTGCATACTGCAAGGAAGCACTGCCGATGTTCTTTAAGGATGCATACCTGATGGATATTGCTCCGCAGCTGGGCACCCGCTGCTCGCGTCGTCTGGATGGCGAGATCTTCCTTACCAAGCAGACCTTTATTGATAACCCAGAGTACGATGATGTCATCGCATGGACCGCAACCGGATACTGCAATGCACCTATCGAGATCCCTTACGGCGCATGCCTGCCTAAGAAAGTTGAGAATCTGCTGGCAGCAGGCCGTCACATCTCTGCAGACCAGCTGGCTATTGGCGCTGTACAACTGATCCCGCAGTGCGTCCAGACCGGTCAGGCTACCGGTGTTGCAGCGGCTGTTGCTATTAAGGACGGATCTACCGCACATACTGTGGATATCAAGAAAGTACAGTACATACTTTCCCACGAGCAGAACGTTCCACTACCGCGTCAGGACAACACTGACCCGCAGCTGGTTGCTGATCTGGAGGCCATCAACTACGGCCGTGGCGGCGTACTTCCGCCTTGGATGCAATAAACCGAGCAGTATCATCGACGGGCAGATTAAGTTCCGCTTGATGATGTGATCGAATATGCTAAATATCTGTTCCCAGGAGAAGAACTTCTAGTTCCTAAGAAATAAAAACTGAAATATCTTAAAAGAAACCCCGGAAATGTTGCAATTACAGCGTTTCCGGGGTTTTGTTTTGATAATGAAAATAATTGATCAATAGCGGGCTGCGGAGTATGCAGCAAGCGCAATGGAGTAGTACTTATCACTTGCGGCGGCAGACCGGGAGGTGATGATCAATGGGCATTTTGCTCCGAGCATCGCACCGGCTGTCGTCGCACCTGCATATTCTGTCATGCATTTCACCAGCACATTGCCGCATGTGATGTCCGGGACCAGAAGCAGATCTGCATCTCCGGCAACAGGGCTCTCATATCCCTTGAGGTCAGCGGATTCCTTCTTGATAGCCAGATCGAAAGAAATAGGACCTTCCACAATGCAGCCAGGGATCTGTCCGGCTGCATTCATTTTTTTCAGGGCATCAGCATCCACTGTCTCCGGCATCTTTGGATTAAGCTTTTCCACGGCACAGAGGCACGCCACCTTAGGGCATTCGATTCCCAGTGCGTGCAGGAGTTTCACGGCGTTGTTGATCTCATCCTTTTTGCCTTCCAGGTCCGGGTAGGTGTTCATGCCCATATCAGTAACGGCAAGCAGTTTATGATAGGCGGTCGGATGCTCAAACAGTCCGACCAGGGAGATGCGGCCTCCTGCCATCATGTCATTTTTCTTGTTGATGATGGCTTTCATGAATGGGCCGGTCTCCATCTTTCCCTTCATAATGACGTTTGCTTTGCCACTGTGAATGGTCTCAATGCCGACCTTCAAAGACTCCTCTATAGAACTGGTAGGGATGATGGAATAATCAGCAGGATCTGCACCTTCCTGCGTGATGATCTCACGGATCTTTTTCTCATTGCCAATGAGCATGGCGTCGATGATGCCGTCTTTTTTTGCCGTCATCACGGCTTCTAATGTATGTTCATCATGCGCTTCCACGACAGCTAAAACCGTCTTCTTTTCCATAGCCTTGGCAGCGTCTGCCAGTTCTTTGAAACTCTTGATCATGGTCAATACTCCTTTAGTCATACTTATGCTTTACTTATGGTAATTATTATAAACCAAAAGTACAAGAGTAAAAAACAAAGAAGAGGCTCCGCACATTGTGTTTCCCTGTCTCCTGTGATAGAGTAACACTCGACTTATATCTTATGACATCTCCGTTTTTTTATTTAATATGAAACAAAGCAACCCCTCTTAAGAATTCGTATAAGGAGACAGAAATGAGCAAAAAGATCACACTTATTGGTGGCGGCGTTCTGGGAGTACAGATTGGTCTTATGTGCGCCTACACCGGACATGACACAACGTTTTGGCTGAGAAGCGAAGGCTCCATTGGACGCACGCAGCCGAAAATCGACCTTTATTCAGAATGGATGCTTTCCGATCTGGAAGCTGCTAAACAGCTGATCGGCAATCCTATGGGAAAATTCCTTTACGCTAAGGGTCTTATTAAGGACTGGGATGGTATATCAGCAGAAGCCATTGATGGTCTTATCGCACAGGCAAAAGAAAATTTTGCAAAACTCATCCATATCGAACTGGATATGGCAAAGGCGGTAGAAAATGCTGACTTTGTCATCGAGGCCATGGCAGAAGATCCTGCCCAGAAGATTGACATCTACAAACAACTGAAGGATCTCCTTTCAGAGAAGACGATCCTTCTGACCAATTCATCGACACTGCTTCCGAGCATGTTTGCTGAGTACACCGGAAGACCGGAGAAGTATTGTGCGCTGCACTTTGCAAATACGATCTGGAAAAACAATACCGGTGAGGTCATGGGACATCCTGGAACAGATCCGGAAGTTTTCAAAAAGACAGTGGAACTGGCAGTCGAGATCAATATGATCCCGCTGGAGCTCCACAAAGAGCAGCCAGGCTATATTTTGAATTCCATGCTGGTGCCTTTCCTCAGCGCCGCACAGGGTCTGTGGGCAAGAGGTGTGGCTGATCCGGCAACCATCGACCTGACCTGGGAGCTTGCAACCGGTGCGCCAAAAGGACCGTTCAAGATCCTTGATATCGTTGGACTTGAAACAGCCTATAACATCAACCTTATGAAGCCGGAAACCAAGGTGGAAGGCTCTGACTCCTGGATGATCTCAAAACTCCTTAAGGAGAAGATTGATAAAGGAGAAACAGGCGTGAACGCCGGCAAAGGCTTTTACGATTACAAATAAGTAATGCTGCGAACAAACAGCGCGATAAAAGGACATCCTTTTGGATGTCCTTTTTGTATAAAAAGCGAAAGGGTTCAGTCCGTTTCTAGAGAAGGGAATCTGTTCCCATCAGCTCGTGAATCAGATCCAGGTTTTCTTTGATCGGAATGGCATAGCACATGCCTTCTACAGACGCATCTGTGATCTTAGCTTCACTGATGCCAACAATTTCACCCTTTGCGTTCAGCATACATCCGCCGGAGTTCCCTGCGTTGATCGCAGCGTCTGTCTGCAGCAGGCTCATCGTTTTATTATCTGTGGTGACCTCACGGCCGGTTGCACTGATGATGCCGGTGATCGCGCTTTGGCCGTAACCTAATGCATTGCCGATGATCACGATGCCATCGCCGACTTCTACATCATCCTCGCACAACTTTGCGACGGCAATGTTCTGTCTGGTCTCCTCCGTAATATCGTCCAGAGGAACGGCGACGATGGCGATATCTTTATCTTCTGCTTTGGATTTAATATAACCGTCTACGGATGCGTTATCGTTAAAAGTAACGTAGAGAGAGGAGCAGCCTTCTACCACGTGATAGCTGGTCAGGATCAGCAGTTCTTTGTCGTTATATCCAACAATGGTGCCGGAGCCGATGCCGCTTTCCACTTCTTCTGTCTTTTCTTCCGGCTTGTATCCCTGCCCGCGTCCCATGATGTATCTGAGAATGTCTTCCATGCCATAGTTTGTAACAAGAGCACGGGATGTGATTGAGACAACGGATGGCATTGCTGCTTTGACGATGTCTGATACATCCGTCAGCAAAATGGCACTGTCAGAAACAGATGCAGATACCGGCTGGCTGGATGCAGCAACGATCGGAGTGCTATTGGAAGCAGTGGATTTATGAATGGCGACAAGACTGAGCGTGCAGCTTAAAAGGACCGCGACAGAAAGCGCGCAGATCCCCAGCGTCCGCAGCGGGTGTCTTTTCTTTTTTCTGCTTTGTGTTTTTCTTTCGGAATTTTGTGGTTGGTTTTCCTGGTGAAAATTGTAATCGTTAAAATTGTTATCATTAAAATTGTAATCGTTCATTTTGTAACCTCTCAGAATATTATTGTTAATTACATTATCTTCCGAAAAGTTAAACAAACCTTAAAGATTCTGTGGAGTTTTTGTGAAAAAATGCTTTTACAGCGGAAAGGCTACGGCTTTTTCAGAGGTTGTTTGGTCCATGGAGAGAAAAAGAGCAGGTGGACCAAACAGTTTTCTGTGGAAGTTTGGTCCATGGAGAGAAAAAGGGCGGGTGGACCAAATGGTTTTCAGAGGGAGTATGGTCCACGGAGAGAAAAAGTGCGGGTGGACCAAATAGTTTTCTGTGGAAGTTTGGTCCAGGGAGAGGAAAAATGCGGGTGGACCAAATAATAATCAGAGGGAGCATGGTCCATGGGGAGGAAAAAGGCGGGTGGACCAAATTGTTTTCAGAGGGAGCATGGTCCATGGAGAGAAAAAGAGCGGGTGGACCAAATCGTGATCAGAGGGAGCATGGTCCATGGAGAGAAAAAGAGCAGGTGGACCAAAAAGTTTTCAGAGGAGGCATGGTCCATGGAGAAAAGAGGATAAATGGACCAAACCTGCGCTATAAAGATTGAGTCGGGCCCTTAGAAATATGCTATAATCGTTTCAGCTAATGGATACGTGAAAAGGGTTTTTAACTCGATACGCAAAAAGGCATTTACAGCACAACGGAAAGTGAGGGACTAAAGTGAGAAAGCATGTAAAAGGAAACGTGAGCTGGGTTGGATATATTGACTGGGAATTGGAAAGCTTCCACGGCGATGATTATTCCATCATGAATGGCTCCAGCCAGAACGCATATTTGATCGAAGAGGAAAAGACGGTGCTGATCGATACAGTATGGACGCCGCACCGCTTTGATTTTGTTGAAAACCTGAAGAAAGAGATCGACCTGAAGAAGATTGATTTTATTGTGGCTAATCATGGAGAATGCGATCACTCCGGTTCCCTGACGGCACTCATGGATGAGATCCCGGATACGCCTATCTACTGCACAGCAAATGCAGTCAAGAGTATAGAAGGACAGTACGGCAAACGCGGCTGGAACTTTAAAACGGTAAAGACTGGTGACAGCGTAGAGATTGGGAATGGCAAGAAACTGGTTTTCGTTGAGATGAGCATGCTGCATTGGCCGGATTCTATGGCAACTTATATGACAGGGGACAATATCCTGTTCTCCAACGATGCTTTCGGCCAGCACTTTGCAGTAGAAGAACTGTTTAACGATAAGGCAGATCAATGCCTGCTGTATAAAGAAGCCATCAAGTATTTTACAAACATCCTGAATCCGTTCGCTTCTATTGTGACGAAAAAGCTGGCGGAGATCGCCAGCCTTAACCTGACGTTTGACATCATCGCCCCGTCGCACGGTGCGATCTGGCGTGATAACTCGCTGCAGATCGTGGAGAAATATGCAGAGTGGGCAGATGCTTATCAGGAAGATCAGGTGACGATCGCATACGATACCATGTGGGAAGGCACCGCAAAGATCGCACACAGAATCGCAGAAGAGGTGCATCGTCAGAGCCCTGATACCGTTGTGAAGGTGTTCAACATTGCCAAAGCAGATAAAAACGAGATCATGACGGAGATATTCAAATCCAGAGCGATTGCTGTGGGTTCTCCGACGGTCAGCAACAGCATCCTTTCCAGCGTAGCAGGATGGATGGAGTTCTTAAAACAGCTGAAGTTCAAGAACAAAAAGGCGGCAGCGTTTGGCTGCTATGGATGGAGCGGGGAATCCGTCAAGATCCTTCAGGAGCAGCTGAGAGGCGCAGGCTTTGAAGTGATCGAAGAAAACATCCGCTCCCAGTGGAATCCGGAGGAAGATGATCTGGCAGGCATTCCTGCATTGGTGACTGCTCTGATCGGAAGGGCAGAAGCAGAAGCAGCAGAAGAGAGTGCATCGGAAAGCACAGCAGCCAAATATCAGTGTGGCCCGTGCGGATATATCTATGATCCGGCAGAGGGAGATCCGGACAGCGGCATCGCTCCGGGAACCCCGTTTGAAGATCTGCCGGATGATTGGTGCTGCCCGGTATGCGGTGTGAGCAAGGATATGTTTGAGAAAATGTAAAACGATCAGGTATCGTTAAGGAGAGGTATCATGGCTATCAGACAATGCGCGCTTAGCTGCGCGGCATTTGCACAACTGAAGCACATCTATGAGAACAGGGAGGAGATCCCTGCCAAGCTGCGTGCCGAAGGAGTCAAAGTCATCGGCAAGATGGGGTGCGATGTGCCGGATGAGCTGATCATCGCGGGCGGGATGCTGCCCGTGCAGATCTACGCAGACCTTGCAAAAGAGTTAAAGGAGACGGACGTTTATCTGGAATATGCGTTTGACCCTATGGTCCGGGCGCAGTTTGAGAAGATTGTTGACGGAACATACGCCAACCAGATCGATGCCCTGGCGATATCCAACAGCACGGACGTGATCATCCGCATTTATCTGTATCTGCGCGAGCTGCACAGGGTCGAGCCGGAAAAGAAAGTACCGGAAGTGGAGTTTATCGACTGGCTTTTTACCCGCAAACCGATGCATCAGAAGCGCAATGATCTGATCATCAATATCTTCTGGGGAGCCGTCGAGCGATGGGCAGGACGTCAGGTCACCGGAGATCAGGTTTTTGAAGCCTCCAAACTCTGCAATGCAAATAAGGAGGCGCTGCGCCGGATGCAGGCGCTCAGGTGCGAGGGAAGGATCAGCGGCTGTGAAGCGCTGGTGATCATCGGCGCCGGCTTTTTTATGGAGAAAGCAAAGCACACGGAGCTGGTCAATGCTGTAGCAGATGCGGCCAAAGAGTGGCCGGTGATCGATGCACCTAAGGTATTCTTTACCGGCAGCAACCAGGAGGATACAAGCCTTTATCAGAAAATCGAAGACGCAGGCCTATTAGTCGTTGGCGAAGATCACGACTGGGGCGCGCGAGTTTTTGACAGAGATGTGAACCTTGAACTATCACCGGCCAGCGGACTGGTGGACTGCTATATGCTGCGGGAGTTTTCCAGCAAGAAAGCGTTTGTCAGCCAGAGGGTCGATGCTCTGAACCGCGAGGTCAAAGCGGCAGGAGCGGACGGAGTCATTTTCTATACCAACCAGTATGAAGAGGCTGCCAGCTGGGATTATCCAAGCCAGAAGGAAAGCCTGGAGGCTGCAGGCAAAAAGACGTTAGGACTCTTTAAGATGCTGTGGACGTGCGATAAAAATGAAGGTCTGGCAGAGGCGTTTGCCAGCCTTGCAGCAGACATGAAGGGAGGGCGGATGAATGGCTGAAGAAAAAAGACCTGAGAAAAAGCCGGAAGGCAGCCGGTCATCGGCAGTCAAAAAACTGCAGGCGACAGCCGAAGCCTCCGCCTATCAGAAGGCCTGGTTTGCAGACCTGAAAAAAAGAGTAGAAGCCGGAGAGGATTTTGCATACCTGAACGCCGACGTTCCGCTGGAGGTCCTCCGCGCGATGGACATCCCATTTGTTGTGAATCAGTGGTGGGCAGCCATCTGCGGAGCTAAGCGCATGACCAGAAAGTACTTTGGGCTTCTGCGCGATGCAGGATACAGAGATGATCTATGCTCTTACTGCGCAACCGCGTTTGCAGAAAGCTTAGATCCCGATGATCATAAGATCGATCCGGAGACCGGCAAGGAACTTGGCCCGTGGGGCGGACTGCCGACACCGACCATCGCGATCACCCGGCTGACTTGTGACTGCCAGAGTAAGATATTTGAACTCTTTGCCAAACAGCATGGCGCTGATTTCTATGTGATAGAAAATACCGTAGCCCGCAAGGCCCCGCTGAACTGGTTTGAGTTGGATGAGGACCGCTGGGAAGAACTATACGATGCAGACAGGCTGGATGCCGCAGTGGAAGAGCTGAAAGAACTGATCCAATTTCTGGAGCAGAAGACCGGCAAGAAGTTCGATATGGATAAGTTCATCGAAGTCATGAACCTGATCAACGAGCAGGAGGGCTGGTATAAAAAGCTGCGTGATCTTATCGCTGAATGTCATCCGGTGCCGGTTACCGTAGTTGATACCATCAATGCCGTTATGCAGGCGCAGTGGCAGCGGGGCACCAGATGGGCAGCCGATCATGCAAAGCGGCTTTATGAGGAAGTGAAAGCACTCGTCGATAAAGGCGAGGCAGCCGTGCCAAATGAGAAGTACCGGCTGATGTGGCTGGGACGCGGCATCTGGGCAGACTTTGCTTTCTATCAGAGATTCGAACAGAAATACGGAGCGGTATTTATCTGGACGATGTATCTGGCCATGGGTGCAGACGCCTACATAAGAAACCACATCGAAGAGGATCCGCTGCGAGCATTGGCTGCAAGATACATCGGCATGGAGGACTTTCTTCACATGCCGCCATGGAACTCGCAGTGGTATATCCAGCAGGCAAAGCAGAATGACATTGACGGCGTTGTTTATATGGTGCCGGAAAACTGCATGCAGGCTGTAGAGGGGAGCTACTTCATCAAGAAGGCCCTGGAAGATCAGGGCTATCCGGTGCTGATCTTTAAGGCGGACCCGGTGGATGAGAGAAAGTGGAACGCCGAGACCATGGGCGGCCTGGTAGATGAGTTTATAGAGACGAGAGTCATACCAAATAAAGATAGAAAAGGAGAGAGATGATTATGGGACACGGACCGTTAAGCGGATACAGGATCCTGGACATGACACAGTTTGAGGCAGGCACCGTCTGCACCGAGATTCTTGCATGGCTCGGAGCAGAAGTCATTAAGGTGGAGCGGCCGGTGACCGGCGAGCAGGGCAGATATTCCCAGGCAGAGCCGGGCATTGACAGCTATGGTTTCCTTGTTGTGAATATGAACAAGAAGTCCGTCACCTGCAATGCCAAGACCCCGGAGGGTCTGCAGCTGATGAAGGATCTGCTTAAGAAATGCGATGTTTTTGTAGAGAACATGGGACCTGGCGCGGTTGACAGACTGGGACTCAGCTATGAGGCATGCAAAGCGGAAAACCCTGACATCATCTACGCATCCCTGAAAGGGTTTGCAAAGGACGGCCCATATGCAGACTATCCGGCATTTGATCCGATCGCCACCCATACCGGCGTTATGGTATCTGTTACGGGTCTTCCGGATCAGCCAATCAAGTCGGGCATTTCTGTTGCCGATTCCGGCACCGGAACGATGCTGGCGCTTTCCATCATCGCCGCTCTTCTGCAGAAGGAGCGCGAAGGCATCGGACAGAGAGTCGATATTGCAATGCAGGATTTCATGATCGGTCTGTCCCGTGCCCAGTGGGAGCCGTATTTGGCAAACGGCCATCCGAACCGCCGTGTGGGCAATGGCATGCCGCTGGAAGATGTGGCCCCTTCCAACACTTATCCATGCAAGCCGTTTGGACCAAACGATTATGTTCATATTTACGCTTCCCGCCATCCGGGCAGCAAGCAGTGGGATATCCTTTGCGATGTCATTGGCCGTCCGGATCTGAAACAGGACGTATGTCCGGAGATGTCTACGCCAAGGAAACGTTTTGAGAATGTGGAGATGTGTGACAGCGCGATCGCTGCTTGGTGTGCGCAGCATACCAAACACGAGGCTATGGATATCATGTGCAAAGCAGGCGTGCCGGCAGGAGCCATCTTAGACTGCGATGATATCACAAATGATCCGCAGTACTATGAGCGCGGCATGATGGTTGAGGTTGACCATCCGGAACGCGGCAAAGTGAAGCTCCCGGGATTTGCTCCGAAACTTTCTGCTAATGAAATCGAATATCTTCCAAGCCCTGCACTCGGCGGAGCGAACGAAGAAGTTTACTGCGGACTGTTAGGAAAAACAGCAGAGGAGCTGGCAGAACTGAAGGCAAAGAAGGCTATTTGATATTATTATGCATGATCAAGCCCGGCTTTTTTGGCCTGGCTGTGCTGCTGATTTCGTGGTATTTGGTACAGCTTACCATCTTTGATCAGCTTGGCCCCGGTCTGATGATAAGAAAAAGAAACGCCGTTTTCTATACATTGATCATGCAGATCTAAAACCCAGTTATAATCACAGGCCCTGGCATCGGGACCTGATTCACCACCAACGCTGACGGAATCGATGTTTTTGATGTACGGCAATAAATTGACGGCGGAAAGCATCGGTTCCACCATCACAGCGTATTCTTTCAGAGGAAGATTTAAATAGATTGGCAGTCTTTTATCCGCCATCGTCTGGTTTTCACAGGTGACGGCGATCGTTACATGTTCCCACCCTTGGCCCCAGTCAGAGGGCAGAAGATCTTTTACCCGTTCCGGTCTTTTTGTGATCATAAAGAAATGGCAGTCAGAACGGATCCGCATCATGTTCCAGGCATCCGGCCGCCATTCATCCGCATCCGGATGAAAAAAATCAGAAGAGAAACAGGTATAGAAATAAGAGCCGGATGGAATCTTGTAAAGACCATCCCGCGTTTTCCGAATGGGCAGATTGAAGTTTTGCGTTTTCTTTACTATAGATGAATCTCTGCCGACGGATGCGTCTCTGCGGTAGACATAGCAATGTGCACAGCCGGGACTGACTTTGCTGCAGCCATGCCAGAGATTCCACATGGTTGATAGTGGCTTCCGGGCGTCTTTATCCTGAAAAAAAGATAGTTGCTCGTTGATCTGAGGACTCATGAATTCAGACTTCCTACGTAAACTTTGTTACAGATACAAGCAAATAATAGCACAGTGATGGGTCGTCATGCAAAACGTATATACATCTTGAAAAAAACAATTCATACGTTATAATGGTTAGTGAAAGCTAACCGAACACGGCAGGCCAGGTTTTGTATACCTAGTTTATTATTTGAGATACTGGTTAGCTAAGGATAACTAACAATACGAAACCAGTTCTTTTTTGGATGATTAGAAAAAAACATGCGCTTTTCGCCATATGGAATTTGCTCCTGATAAAATGTATAATAAGCAATAAACGATTAGGAGCAGGCCATGAAGGAGATATCGATCACTGACATTAAGAACATTAAAATAGGACAAGTGGAGGATGCAGCAGCCGGCACCGGCTGTACCGTATTCCTTTGCGAAGAAGGCATGCGCGCCGGACTGGATGTGCGCGGCGGCGGCCCAGCATCCAGAGAAAGCCAGCTGCTCAATCCGCTGATGGCTGCACAGGTGGTGCATGCCATTGTTTTGGCAGGCGGCAGTGCGTTTGGTCTGAGCGCAGGCAGCGGAGTCATGAGATATCTGGAAGATCAGGGCATCGGCTACGATGTCGGCGTGACCAAGGTTCCGCTTGTGGTACAGTCCGATCTTTTTGACTTAACAGTAGGTGATGCATTTGTGCGTCCGGATGAGGCCATGGGATACGCGGCAGCAAAGCAGGCAGCGGAAGCTCCAAACTACCATGACGGCAATTTTGGAGCAGGATGCGGCGCTACGGTAGGCAAGATTGCCGGCATGGCCAGCTGCATGAAGAGTGGCATCGGCAGCTATGCTGTGCAGATCGGAGATCTGCAGGTTGGTGCGGTGGTTGCACTGAATGCACTGGGAGATATCTATGACGCCAAGAGCGGCAAACAGATAGCAGGTCTTTTGGCAGAGGATGGAAAAACATTCCGCAGTTCGCCGCAGTTTATTGAGCAGAGCATCAAGGTGGTCAAAAACCGTTTTGCCGGCAACACCACGCTTGCAGTGATCATAACAAATTCGTATTTTGAAAAGACTGCACTCTGCAAGATTGCCGGAATGGGACATGACGGCTACGCACGGTCCATCCGTCCGGTCCATACATCGCTGGATGGTGACAGCATTTATGCCATTTCTGTGGGAGATGTGGAAGCGGACCAGGAGGTTGTCGGAACCCTGGCAGCAGAAGTGATCAGCGAAGCCATTGTCAGAGCGGTGGAAAATGCCGAGAGTGCTTACGGATTTCCGTCAGCAAAAGAAGTGAAGGTCAGGATAGCTGAATAAACTGTGATAAACAGGATCAACAGCCAGATTAGGCCGCTGGTTATGGCAGCCAGAATAAACACGTTCTGGTCGGGGCCGGCAGACATCACCATGATCAGTGTGTTCTGCAAAGTAATTACAGAAACAAGCGCATCGATAAAGCTTATGGAGCGCAAAAGCTTTACCAGAATGTTGCTTTTTTTTTCTGCGTTTCAGATTGATGGATGCCATGATGACTTTGTATGTGGTATAGGCTGCCATGGCGATTGCAGGAATGAGAGTCAGATTGACCGGTTTTTGGCGCACGACCATGATGGCAAGCGGCAGGATCAGTGCAATGTTTAGTATGAACAGCACGATAGAAGCGATCAGATGGATCTTTTTGCGGTTTGCCCGCGAGGAGCTTTTCTTCTCGTATAGAGTGATCATGCCGCGCAGCACAGAAAGAAGAATATAGTAAACACAGATTCCTCCATCTATATCAATAATAACAAAAAGAGGGGGAGAGGAAAATCAAAAAATGTGATATAATATAAAACCGATTGTCGCAAGAAGGACATAAACTAAAAAAACAAACAGGAAAGGGACAATATGATTTACAAAGATTTTCAGGATTTAAAATTATCCGCCCTGGGTATGGGCGCAATGAGACTGCCGGTTGTTGATGGCAGCGATAATAAGATTGATATTGAGCAGACACGTGAGATGATCGCTTACTGCATGGAGCACGGCATCAACTATTATGATACCGCGTTTGGATATCATGGAGGAACTTCAGAACCAGTCGTAGGAGAACTGTTGGAAAACTATCCGCGGGACAGCTTCTATCTGGCAACTAAGTTCCCAGGTTACGATCTTTCCCATATGACAAAGGTAAAAGAAATATTTGAAGAGCAGATTCAGAAGTGCCGTGTGGACTTTTTTGATTTTTATCTGTTCCACAATGTCTGCGAGATGAACATCAACCAGTATCTGGATCCGAAATACGGCATCTATGATTATCTGATGGAGCAGAAGAGAAACGGACGGATCAAACACCTGGGATTTTCCACGCACGGAAGCATAGAGGTCATGACAAGATTCCTGGAAGCTTACGGAAAAGACATGGAGTTCTGCCAGATCGAGCTGAACTACTTTGACTATCTGTTCCAGGATGCAAAGGGCAAAGTAGAACTTCTGGAAAAATGGAACATTCCGGTATGGGTCATGGAGCCTGTCCGTGGCGGCCAGCTTGCCACTCTTTCTGATGACTATACCAAAAAACTGAAAGAGCTGAGAACGGACGAGGATGTACCTGCATGGGCATTCCGTTTCATCCAGACCATCCCGAGCGTTACGATGACGTTGTCCGGTATGTCCAATCTGGAGCAGGTCAAAGCCAATATCAAAACATTTGAAGAGAGCAAGCCGCTCAATGATGCAGAAATGAAGCAGGTCCTGGAGATCGCTTCTGATATGATCAGCAAGACGGCTGTTCCATGCACCGGATGCCATTACTGCGTATCCAAGTGTCCACAGGAACTGGACATCCCGTTCCTGCTGAAATTGTATAACGAGGCAATGGTAGAAGGGACGGGTAATTTTATCGCGCCGATGGCTCTTGCATCGCTGGATGCCGATAAACAGCCGGAGTGCTGCATCGAATGCCACAGCTGTGAAAAAGTTTGTCCGCAGACGATCCATATCCCGGATGAGCTGAAGAAGTTTGCTGTAAAAATGGGAAGAAAATAATGCCGGAAGAGATAAGAGTCAAAGCCCCGTGGAAAGACCAGCTGGGGGAAATACCGTTCCATCTGGATTACTTTGAGGGAACCATGTATGAGGGAGTCAAAAAATGTGCAGAGCGGTTCCCGGATTATGTGGCGCTCGATTTCATGGGGGCAACAATTACATACAAGAAGATGCTTGCCGAGATAGACAGGTGCGCAAGGGCGTTTAAGACGATTGGCGTCAGGAAGGGCGATAAAGTCACCATTGCACTGCCAAACTGCCCGCAGGGCATCTATGCCTTTTATGCGCTCAACCTGATCGGAGCCATCTCCAACATGGTCCATCCATTATCCGCAGAAAAGGAGCTGGAATTTTATATCAATGCATCCAACAGCCAGACGGTCATCACGCTGGACCAGTTTTATTCCAAAATAGATGCGATCCGCGACAGGACCAATCTTGTGAATGTCGTCATCGCCAGCGTGAAGGATGAGATGACAAGGCCGATCAAAGCAGGCTATATGCTGACAGAAGGCCGCAAAGTCCAGAAGATCCCAAAAGATGCCCCTGTCATCATGTGGAAAGACTTTATGAATATGAGCAAGGCGTGCTTCTGGAGGTATGCAGAGCATATGGATGCCGATGACACCGCCGTCATCCTTTATTCCGGCGGAACCACAGGCACCAACAAGGGCATTGAGCTGACGAATAAGAATTTCAACGCGCTTGCGGCACAGATCACCGCCACGAATCCGATGTTCAAACCGGGAGACCGCATGCTGGCAGCTATGCCAATCTTCCATGGATTTGGTCTGGGCGTCTGCATCCACGCCATGCTGTTTAACGGCGGAAGAAGTATTCTGGTTCCGCGTTTTACACCTAAGAGTTATGCAAGGGATATGGTGAAAAAACGCTGCAACTTTGTGGCTGGCGTGCCAACACTCTATGAGGCGATCATGCGTCTGGATAAAATGAATAAGGCAGATCTGAGCTGCCTGAAAGGCGTGTTCTCGGGCGGAGATTCCCTTTCGATCGAGCTGAAGAAACGGTTTGACCGCTTCCTTTATGATCACAATGCTAAGATTCAGGTCAGGGAAGGGTATGGCGCAACAGAGACCGTCTCCGCGTGCTGCCTGACACCGCCGTCCAAGCATAAGGAGGGAAGCATCGGGATCCCGTTCCCGGATACCTATATCAAAATCGTGAAACCGGATACAAATGAAGAACTCCCATATGGAGAAGAAGGAGAGATCGTTCTTTCCGGCCCGGCCATCATGAAAGGCTACATGAACAATCCGGAAGAAACCGCAAAGACGCTGCGCGTGCATGCCGACGGAAGGACATGGTGCTACACGGGTGACCTGGGCATGATGGATAAAGAAGGCTTTGTCTATTTCCGCGGAAGAGCCAAGAGGATGATCGTCAGCTCCGGTTACAACATCTATCCGGCGCAGATGGAAAACATTCTGGATGCAAACAAGATGGTGCAGCGGAGCTGTGTGATAGGTATTCCGGACGCTTACCGTATGCATAAGGTGAAAGCATTTATTGTCCTGAAGGCTGGCTATGAACCGACGGAAGAAACCAAGCTTCGGATCATGGCTTACTGCAAAAAGAATGTTGCCAGATATGCCATGCCTTATGATATTGAATTCCGGGATGAGCTTCCGCTGACTCTGATCGGTAAGGTTGCTTACCGGGAGTTAGAAGAGGAAGAACTGAAAAAGATCAAAAATAAAACCCCTGAATCTAATTGATGGTTCAGGGGCTTTTCTTTATCTTAGGTGCTGTGGATCATTCGGTGCTGCGGATCATTCAGAAAGGTATTCCAGGATCCGGTGTGCGGCCACGTTTCCTTCTCCGACAGCTTTAGCGATCTGATACGGTCTGCCCGTGCAGTCTCCGGCAGCAAAGCATCCAGGATAATTGGTCTCCTGCTGTCTGTTCACGGCAATATGCGGGCCGTCCATTTGAAGGCCTGCCAGGAGAGTGGTCGGGGCGATGGCGCTGCGCAGGCAGAACACACCATCCACCGTGATCTCGCTGCCGTCTGTCAGTTCAATCCCGGTTACCTTTAATCCGCCGTTGATCTTCTTGATCGGCTTCTCTAAAACGACCGCGTTTTCACTGTCCGGTTTCTCCGTCTTATACGTTCTGAAAACGTAAACTTTTCCACATGTTTCTTCCAGATAGCGGACATCTTCTTCCAGCTTTGGAGAGCTGCAGTAAACGGCAACATCTTTTCCTTTGTATAAGAAGCCATCGCAGGTAGCGCAGTAGCTGACGCCTCTGCCCACGTAGTCATCTTCCTGCTCAAATCCCTTTGCCAGAACAACACCGGCTGCAAACAAAACGGTTTTAGCCTCGTGCACCTCATTGTTGGCCAGGACCATATAAGTATCGCCGTTGCGGGAGATCAGTGTGACAGTTTTATCTGTGATCTCTATTCCCATTTCTTCTGCCTGCTTGGTGAAAGCGGCATTCAGATCTTTTCCGCTGGTCATTGGCACACCAGGGTAGTTGGCGATCTTTTCTGATTTTTCAATCTTTTCGCTCAGTTCTTTGGAACCGAACCAGACTATTTCTTTGTTGTGTAATTTTAATGTTAAAGCTGCGGATAATCCGGCCGGGCCGGATCCGATAATTGCGACATCGTACATGTTATCTCCTTTATTGATTGCGTTATTTCAGCCTGCGTGCACAGAGGTGATCGATTTGGAGTTAGGGCAGGCAAACACTAATTAAAGTATGTTGCCTGATGGCGGATTTGTCAATCGCGGGTTCTTTTTTGGCATCATCTGACATCGGCTTCTATGTCATCGCCCGCAACGCGAGCGCATCTTGCCGAACAGGGACGTCTTTGATACTATTTATTAGTATGAACAAGCAACGTTGGTATTTTTTTGAGGTAGGAAAATGCGGTTAAAACTGATTGCCTGTAAGGTGCTTTTTCGGGAGTTCTCTTACGTTTGCAGCACGTCCGATAATATCGTAGACATCACATGGATCCAGCAGGGAAAACATGTCTATCCGGAGCAGCTTCACGACTTGCTGCAGCAGGAGATCGACCTGATCGAATCCGGAGAAGATGTCCACACCAATAAAGTGAGCGAGGCCGGAGAGAGTGACGAGGGAATGGCAGAAGATTTTGATGCGATCCTCCTGGGCTACGGGCTGTGCTCCAATGCGGTGACCGGAATTAAGGCAAAGAAGCACCGCATTGTGATCCCGCGGGCGCACGACTGCATCACACTCTTTTTGGGCTCCAAAGAAAAGTACGCACAGTGTTTTCGTGAGATCCCGGGATGCTACTGGTATACGGCGGACTGGATCGATAACTCCACGATGCCGGGACCGGAGCGGCATGCCATGATGGTGCGTTATTTTGAGGACCAGGGTTACGATGAAGAGACGATCGAATACCTGATGGAATCCTTAAACGGGCTGAAGAACTATCATAACTGCGCTTACATCAATCTGCCGTTTTTCGATAAAGAAAAATACCGCAAGGTCACGCAGGAGGCAGCAGAGTATTATGACTGGCAGTATCATGAGATCGAGGGCAGCTTAAGTCTGATAGAGCGTATGATCGCCGGTGAGTGGAACGAGGAAGACTTTTTGATCTTGGAACCTGGGGAGAGTGCGTTCGCTACCAGTGATGAAGATATATTGGGAAAATATGAGGTAACAAAGGAGTAATCATGAACGAAGTTAAAAGAGATTTTGGAACCACCGAGCAGATGTCACCACTGGAGAAAGCTATAAGGACCCGCCGGAGCGTTAGAACGTTTGACGGCAAAACACTCTGGAAAGCAGACCAGGAAAAAATAGAACAGTATATTGCCAACATGGAAGATCCGTTTGGCATTAAGATCGAATACCGCTTTCTGCCATCCAAGGAATACGGGCTGTCCAGTCCGGTCCTGGCAGGGGAAGATGTTTATCTGGCCGGCAAAGTGAAAAAAGGTAAATTTGCTGATGTAGCATTTGGATACAGCCTGGAGGAGATCGTGCTTTTTGCAGAGCAGGAGAGGATCGGAACCGTATGGATTGCTGGAACGATGAACCGGAATGCATTTGAAAAAGCCATGGACTTACAGGCAGATGAGATCATGCCGGCCGTCACGCCGCTGGGATACACGGCTAATAAAAAATCGCTGAAAGAAACCATGATGCGCAAAGGCGTGAAAGCCGATGTCCGTTATGCATTCTCCGACCTGTTCTTCCAGAATGATTTCAATACGCCGCTTGCCGATGACGGTGGCAAGATCTGTAAGGCGCTGGAGATGGTCAGGCTAGCGCCATCGGCAGTGAACAAGCAGCCATGGAGAGCAGTTGTCTGCGGCGATACGGTTCATTTTTATGAACACAAAGACAAGGGCTATGATCAGGGAGAGAACGGCGATCTGCAGAAAGTGGACGTGGGCATCGGCCTGGCTCATTTTGTGCTGATGGCAAGAGAGGAAGGATTATCCGGAACCCTTAAGGAGGCAGATCCGGGCATCGCGCTCCCGGCAGATACGGAGTATGTTGTCTCCTGGGTGGCGGAGTGATATTGGATTTTGGAGTAATACTGGATTCCGGAGTAATACTGGATTCCGGAAAAGGAATATAGAGAAGGTAAGAAAGGGGTAAAAATTATGGCAGATCGATTTGTACTGGAAGTTGTAAACCCGCGCAATGCCATGAAAACGTTGGAGATTCAGCCGCTGGCACCGCGTGTGAAAACGCTGGATGGGATCCGCATCGCGCTGATCCTGGAAAAGCCGGACGGCATCCCGTATCTGGAGCAGCTCAAGAAGCTGCTGGAGGAGCGGCATCCGACATCGACGATAGAAATTGTTACCGGCTTTACCTTTAAACCGGAGCTCATTCTGGACAAGGTTAAAACGTATGATACGTTTATTTACGGCGTCCGCAACACGGCGGCATCCGGACATGACCCTGCCATCGTTTACGAGCGGGCAGGCGTTCCGGGCGTGCACCTTTACTCCGGCGACAATCTGTACGGACAGACCGGAAGAAACGCGATCATACATGGAATGCCAAGTATCCGCCAGATCGATCTGCATACCGAGCGGTGGCCGGGGATGAATGAGGCAGAGTGCTTTGTGCAGCTGGCCAGGGATTCTGTTGATGAGATTGAGACTGTGCTGACAACGCCGCTGACAGCTGAAGAGGCTGACCCGAAACCATTGGAATTTGACGGCGGCAATCTTTTCTTTGAAGGCGCCGATTATGATGAAGCGTTTGAGAAGTTCCAGTCCTACTTCTTTGAGCAGGGATATACAGACGGCATGGCTGTGGCGGCGCCGACACCGGAAGCAGTCAAAAAGATGCTGACCGGAACAAGCCGGAATCCAAAGGAAACTTTTGCGGATCCGCTGCCTCCGGGAAATGGCATTGTAACGATAGAGAAGATTGCTGCGAACGCAGTGATGGCAGGCGCAAAGCCAGAGTACCTGCCGGTGATCATAACCGCGGTGGAAATGCTTTGCGATCCGCATTTCCCGGGATTCCATGTGATCGGATCGGTCTGTTCCACCAACCTTCTGATCCAGGTGAACGGACCGCTTGCAAAAGAGATCGGGATGAATTCCAGCTTTGGATATCTGGGGCCGGGAAACCGCGCCAACAGCAGCATCGGACGCGCAGTCAGTCTGTGCTGCATCAACATTGGATGGGGAGACTTTTCCATTGACGGCGGCATGATGGGCAACCCGTCCCGCTACTGCAATTTGATCTTTACCGAGAGCGATGAGTATACGCCGTGGGAGCCGTTCCATGTTTCCATGGGATTTGATCCGGAAGACAGCACGGTTATGATCGAAGAGGTCCTTCACGTGGACGGCGACTGGCCGTTTGAGATCACGCGGCTGCCATCGTGCACCTGGACCTATGGCTGGAAAGCGGATCTGGACCGGCTGGCAGAAAGAGCGATCGGTGCGGAGCCATCGGATCTGGAGGCAGCAGTGAAAAGAGCGCAGAACCCGCATCGGATGGGAAGAGGCGTGGATGCCTTCCGCCTGATCAGTCATCGCAATTATATATTGGTCCTTTATCCGGGACAGGCAAGGGAGCTGGCCGAGAAAGGATTTACCAGAGAATCGCTGGCCAGATACATTGGCGACTATCACCGCTTCCCATGGGATGAGCTGACGGATGAAATAAAGGCTAGTGTGCTGGAGGTCGCAAAGAAGGGCAGCATCCCGGGACTTTCCGAGGATGACTGCAAGAGCGGCGGAACGATCCCGGTATTCGATACCAACCGCCTGGCGATCATGGTAGCAGGACCTTTGCAGGGACAGACGATGGGCATGTCCAGCATGGGAGGCTACGGCGGCATCCAGGCGCCGATGCAGTTTGAGCAGCCGCCAAAGAGGCCGTTCTATCTGAAGAAAATTACAGGTGCAACATTGACGAAGGCAGGGAGATAAATTTAACAATACTGTCAAAGACAGAATAAAGTAAGAAATAATAACAGGAAAGAAGGGGAAAAATGAAAATTGCTGTATTGAACGGAAGTCCGAGAAAAGAGAACACAGAAGCAATGGTGCAGGCATTCTGCGAGGGTGCGCAGGCAGCCGGCCACGAGGTGGAAGTATATCATGTCGGCAGGATGAAAATTAACGGATGTCTTGGCTGCGGATACTGTCACGACAAAGGCGAGGGAAACTGCATCCAGAAGGATGATCTGGAAAAGATCATGCCGGCATATAAAGAGGCAGACATCGTTGTCTTTGCATCGCCGATCTACTATTTCACCATGACCGCGCAGATGCAGGCAGCGATCCAGCGTATGTACTGCATCTGGAAACCGCTCAAGGCACAGAAGTGCGCGCTGCTGTTAAGCTCCGGCTCGCCGAACGTTTATGACGGAGCCATCGCGCAGTTTAAAGCCATGATGGGATTCAGCAAGATCGACATCGCCGGCATCATCACCGCCCACGGCGAGGAGAATAAATCCGAAGCAAAAATGAACGAGATCAGGGAGTTTGCAAAAAGCCTGTGATCGGAAGTATAATCTGATTGCTGGCAGCGAGATGCTGTCTGCCAAAATAGAGAAGGTATTTAAGGAGGAAAAAGATGTTTGATATTTCCAATACATGTCTGAAAAAAGGCTGTCTGGAGGGTGAGGTTGCCGTCATCACCGGATCGACCAGCAACGTTGGTAAGGGATTCGCGCAGGCCATCGCCTGGGCAGGCGGCAAAGTAGTGATCGTCGGCCGTGGCGCAGAGCGCGGCAAGGCTGTTGCAGATGAGATCAATGCAGATAACGGCGAGGGCACGGCCATCTTTGTGCAGGCCGATGTTTCCAATGCCGATGACATCGCCAGACTGAAAGAAGAAGCCTATGCAGCATTTGGCAAAGTGGACATTCTGATCAACAATGCGATGGATATGTCGCTGAACTATTCTATTCTGGAATCCCCGGTTGAGGATCTGGACCGCGCGTACGGCATCTCCGCCCGCGCATTTATGCTGACCGCACATGCATTTGTACCGGATATGGTCAAGAGAGGTCATGGTGCGATCACATTCTCCACAACGCAGTTCCACTATATTCCGGGCATGCTTGGCGGCAGCGTTTATACAGCTGCAAAGGCAGCAGCAACTTCTGAGTGCATGAGCCTTTCCAACGAGTTAAGAGGTACGGGCGTCAATGCTTTCTGCTTCCAGCCTGCAGGCGTAGGTCCGGTCCGTCCGAACTCCGTCAAAGTCGTGACCGAAGAGATGAAGAAGATGCGGATGCCTGGATTTGAGGGCATGGTTACTCCGGAAGCATCCGGCGCAGCTATGGTCTACATGCTGCTCAATGCTGATGAAATGAACGGCACCGGCGTGATGGTCACCGATGTTCTGAAGGCAATGGACTATCCATTCCCTTGCCCGGAGACTCTGGTCGATCACAAACGTACTTATACCGCAGAAATGCCGCTCACGCTGATGTTTGGTTATATGATCCACGGCTTCCCGCCGAAGGAGTGAGTGTGGATGGATGCCGCAGAGTTTTGATAAACGAGTTTTCCTGATAAAGGAGTTTTTCCAATAAAGGAGAAAAAATGGACGAGAGATTAGAGAGAAATAAACAGTTTGTCGCAGAGTTTTACGACGTGATCATCAACCAGAAAGATTTTGAAAAGGCTAAAAAATATATTGGGCCTCGTTATAAACAGCACAATCCACTGGTCAAAGATTATCCGGAAGGCCTTTGCGAATTCATTGAGTTTTTAAAGAGAGAAGCACCGCAGGCGCACAGCGAGATCATCCGCAGCTTTGCAGAGGGCGATTACGTCATCCTGCACGTGCATTCACTGCGCCAGCTCAACACGCGCGGTCGTGCCATCATTGAGATCTTCCGCCTGAATGAGGACGGACTGATCGATGAGCACTGGGATGTCATTCAGGAAGTTCCGGCAGAATCGGAGAATCCGAATACGATGTTCTAGTTTGATTGTTTTGAGTTGATTCTTGAATTGAGTTGATTCTTGATCGAAGAAAAAGGACACTTTGCAGTGTCCTTTTTTGTTGATAATTTTTTGGAACGCGAAGGTTACTTGGTTGGGGGCGATGTCATTAGCCGGCGATGTCATCAGCCGCCGATGACAGGGCGCAGGACCATCAGCTGATCGCCGTCCTGCAGAATGACATCCCCTTTGGATGAATGGCTGTTGATGACATACATCAGCTTGGCAAGCCGCTCTTCTTCCGGCACCGGCATTCCCTTGCTTTCCAGAGCGAGGGCAAGCGCCTTCAGAGCAGAGGAGCCATCAGCGACATCGTATTCACCATTTGGGAGCCGCCCGATGATCTCCGGGCAGACGGTTTTGAGCTTAATGATCATAATTATTCTCCATAAAGGTCTTTGATGACCACGTCCAGACCGCCAAGTCTTTCCAGTTCTTCTTTGGAAGGAACGCCGTCGCGGTCGCATCCCATACGGTCAAAGAAGTTGTCAGCCATCTTTTCAACATCAACGGTGACGCCTGCCAGAGGGCCTTCCTTCAGTGGCGGGATACCTACCATACGGTCGGAAAGATGCGCATCTTTGCGGCGGAAACCTTCACGCAGGTTGAATGCATGACGGATCATGAAGCTGCGCAGGCCAACATTGCGGTAATCGTCCGGTGTCATATCAAAGCCCGTGCCGGCGTTGAGAAATTCCTCCAGGCCGCCCGGATACATAGCCCAGTCAGTGAACAGACAGAAGCCGCCGTTGTTGCGGATCTCGGCCATAGCAACACCGGTCACATCATCATCGGCAAACGCATCCGGATTGTTTTTATACTCCGGCGGCTGTCCGCCGGAAAGAGGACCAACACCGCCTTTGACGTGGCGTCCCGGTGTCGGGTCGTATTTGAAAGTACGTGCCAGAGGCGGAGCCAGACGGGAGTCATGCTGCGGCAGCTCGATGCCGTTGGCCGTGACCAGATGTTCTTCGCCTTTTCCAAGATCAGCACATGCCTGGCGGGAACCATTTGCCAGGATAGCGCCGACGCCCTCGCACTTGCAGATCTTTTCTGTGATCGCACGAACGGCCATGTGATTTCCCCAGGTCAGCTCGATGCCATCCAGATCTTCTTTGGTGAACACACCAGCTTCATAGCACTCCATTGCCCATGCAACAGTGCCGCTGACGGCAATGGTATCCAGACCATATTCGTTGCACCAGGTGCTGCAGAGGTTGACAGTTAAAGGATCATGGCATCCGACCATGCTGCCAAAGCCGCCGGAGGTCTCGTACTCGGAACGTCCGGTGTCTTCGATATCATAGCCTTCTGCTTTTAAGTGATAGACCGCGCCGCAGCCGACCGGACATCCGAAGCAGGCAAATTTCTTGACACGGTAGAGTTTATCCATCGCTTCGCTGGTCAGATCCGGGATTTTTTCTTCATCCAGATCCAGATAAGAACCAGCCCAGTTCTTGATGCTGGCATCACTGCTTAAAACTGAAGATTCATAAGCTGCGCCCGTTCCCCATTTTTCAAACATTTCACGAACCGGCTGAACAGGACCTTTATGCCATTCCAGCATCTTCTTATTGGCTTCCAGCAGCTGGTCTCTGTGCGCGATCTCCGTTTTGCCGCCCAGTGTACTAACGACAACTGCTTTGAGCAGTTTGGAACCGGCGACGGCTCCTGTGCCGCCGCGTCCGCAGGCACGGTGACGGTCATTCATGACAGCTGCGGTATATTTCATCTGCTCGCCGGCAAGGCCGATGCTGGAAACTGCCACTTTCTTGCCAAGTTCTTCTGCAAGAGCATCTTCCAGTTCTGATGTTGTTGTCTTTCCCCAATAAGCGGATGCGTCGCGCAGTTCTGCTTTGCCGTTATCAATATAGAGATAAACCGGTTTTGGAGAAATGCCGCGGAAGAAGACACCGTCGAACCCGGCTCTGCGAAGGGCAGGACCAAAGGTACCGCCGGAGTTGGCATCGTTCCAGCCATTGGTAACAGGTGACTTGCTGACCACCGTGTAGCGGCAGGTCATAAAACCACTTGAATCATTCAGCGCACCGCAGACCCATCCGACCACACTCTCCGGATCAAATACGCCAACATGAGCCGGCATTTCATCATAGAGGATACGTGCTCCAAGACCAGGGCCGCCCAGAAAATCGCGTGCGTATTCCTCCGGCAGCGGACGAACTTCCATCTCGCCGGTGGAAAGATCTACAAATAATAATTTTCCAGCGTAGCAATACATAATTGTTAACTCCTTATTACAAATATTACTAACATTAGTCAAAAATATTATAAGTAAAAGAACAAGGATAAACAAGCAATCATTGCAAAAAACACCCCTGAATGATATTCTGAAATTGACTAAAGATCTGCCCGAAAAAGTGCGTATGACATGTCTGGGCAGATAGGAGAAGTTGTAGGAATAGGATATTTAGAGAGGGTATGAAAATGGGAAACGAAGAAACGACACGCGGAATGTATGACGATTGCGCATGGGCTGTAAGACCGGACCCAATTCCGGAGGATCAGATCGCCGAGACCGTAGAGACGGAGGTGCTGGTCATCGGCGGCGGAATCTCTGGTCTGGCAGCAGGAGCACGCTGTACAGATCTGGGACTGAAATGCATCGTATTGGAAAAGCACAACGGCATCGTGGCCAGAGGCGCGCACATTGCCTGCGTGGACTCCCCGGTCATGCGGGAGTTGGGAGTTAAGATCGACAAAAAGCAGTTTGCCCGTGACTGGATGCGCATCAGCGGCAGCCGTGTCAACGAGGATCTGCTGTGGTTATATCTGAACAATTGCTCGGACTCCGTACAATGGCTGATGGATCTTGGCGGGGATGCTTTAGAGCTGAGACTTTTTGGCGGCCAGTACAGAGGTCCGGACTTTACGGAGTATCCGGGAACCCATTACATCGTCCAGAAAAAGGGCGTAAACAAGTATAAAGGAAGAGGCGCTGTCCTGATGTGCGAGGTCCTGCAGGAGCACTGTCTGGAAGGAGAGGGAAATCAGATCATCCGTCAGACAAGGGCCCAGTATCTGGAGAAGGATGATTCCGGCCGAGTGGTGTCCTGCATTGCTTTGAGCGAAGATGGGAAATACCGCCGCTACTGCGGAACAAAGGCCGTGATCCTGGCGACCGGCGACATCGGCTCGAACAAGGATATGTTGAAGACGTTCAGCCCGTGGGGACTGGTACCGAAGATCAATTTCTATATCCCGCAGGTTCCGGATCCGGACAATCCTGGCAAAAAGAAAGGACTGAATACCGGCGACGGGCACCGCATGGGCTACTGGGTTGGCGGCCAGTTTGATACGCCGTCCTGGGCGCTGTCATTGCACCTGGTCGGTTATGCCTTGTATGTCTTTTTCTTCCTGTTTGTAAACAGGCAGGGCAAGCGGTTTATGAATGAGGATACCTGGGCACAGGCTAAGGCAATCCGCTGTCTGATGCAGCCGGAAGGAGATTTCGCTTATACCGTGTTTGACAGTAAATGGTTTAAGGAACTGGGAGAGCGCATCCAGATCACGGGCGGCCAGTTTACCGACCCGATGATCGTCGATTATGGGTATAAGTGGAGCGATGACATTGGCATCGACAAAGAGATTGAGAGGTATGTGGAGCGAGGCCTTTGCTTTAAGGCTGATACGATAGAGGAACTGGCCGAGAAGATGGAAGTTCCGGCAGAGCAGCTAAAGGCTACGGTAGCCAGATACAACGAGCTGTATGAGATGGGCGATGACGTGGATTACGGCAAGCGGAGCGAGCTGCTGACCAGTATTACAGAGCCGCCGTATTACGCTCTGAAATGGGGTCCGGCGCTGCTGACCGTTTTCGGTGGTCTTTTGACCGATACCAGCATGCGCGTGCTGGATAAGGACAACAAGCCAATCCCTGGCCTGTATGCTGTTGGAAATGTGGCCGGCGGCCTGTATGGCGTTGACTATCCGCTGCTGTGGAACGGCAACAGCCATTCCCGCTGTCTGACATGGGCACGTATGGCAGTGGCAGACATTGCCGGGAAGAAAGATTGACGGAATCTTGTTGGATTGATGCAATTACGATGAATTGATAGGATTTTCTTGGGAAGAAAATGCATAAGAGAAGGGCACCTGCGGGTGCCCTTTTTTTGATATTGTCTTAGAAAAAATAAAAATGGGGATTACCGGCAGCACACTATTTATGCTCAATCACCCATGCTAATAGTTGTTCGTATGACATAGATCCGTCCGCAACTCCAAGACCGGCATGTATGATATCTTCATCAGAACATTTTAATCGTATTCCGTTGACTTCCAGGAAAGTCAGCATGATATACATACCAATCCGTTTATTGCCATCGACAAAAGCATGATTGGAAATAAGTTCATACCCAAGCTTGGCCCCTTTTTCTTCCTTTGATGGGAAGAATTCTGTTTCTCCAAAACCAGCATAGGCCGATTCTAAGGCAGCATCAAGAAGGCCTTCATCACGAATGCCTATACTTCCGCCTGTTTCTTCAGCTATCAATTGGTGAAGCAATAAAACTTTTTCTTTTGACAATTTAATCATTTCGCGAGCTCCAGAAATGCGTTCCTGTATTTTTTTAAAATCCTTCTGGCAACAAAATCGATCTTTTCATCTTCGGTCATTTCGATTTGAGGAGATGTATCCAAATCGTATAAGACGTATTTGGGACGATTGTTTTTAAAAATTACGACCTGTCCGGCTGCCTCAGCCATCCTTGTTGCGCGCGAAAAGTTTTGATTTGCTTCTGATACGGATAAGATATTATTGGTATCAATTACCATGTCAAGCTCCTTTCATTTGCTGTATCGTATCACAAATTGTAGGTAAAATTCAACCTACTTGCGTATTGGCGGAGTATCATTTTTGCAGATTGACTGTGATTTTGCTAGAATCATTGCATGGAAAAACTTGACGGCATTAGTAAATGCATTATTATCAGACGACCTTGGAAGGAAGAAAATGAAAGTATTTGAGTACGGGAATCCGGCGGCGGACCGCATCCTGATCCAGATGGTGGATGATCACGATCTGGAGTTTATTGAGCGAGAGGTGGATGCGATTGCACGTGAGGCGGATGCGACTGAGTGCGAGAAGGATGAGACTGCGCGTGGGGATTTTCGGCTGATCGCGATTCAGGTTGCGGACTGGAATAAGGATCTTTCGCCGTGGAAGGCTCCTGCCGTTTTTGGAAAAGAAGATTTTGGCGACGGAGCGGGTAATACACTTGCGGAAGTTTTGTCATACTGTCAGGATGAGACGAAAACGTATTACATCGGCGGCTATTCGCTGGCAGCGCTGTTTGCGTTATGGGCAGCATACCAGACGGACAAGTTTAGCGGTGTTGCTGCGGCATCGCCATCTATCTGGTTTCCGGGTTTTGTTGATTATATGAAAGAACATGAGATTCAAAGTGGAAGCGTTTACCTGAGCCTGGGAGACAAAGAGGAGAAGACGCGCAATACAGTGATGGCGACCGTTGGCGAGAAGATACGGGAAGCGCAGAGTTGGCTGGAGTCGCAAGGTGTCCGCTGTACGCTGGAGTGGAATCAGGGCAATCATTTTAAAGATGCGGATATCCGGACGGCAAAGGCATTTGCGTGGGTGATGGATCAGTAGGCGTATGACGGCGGGTATGTGAATGACGCAGGACACGAGTGAGTGTTGGAGATGAGAGGAGAATGGAAAAAATGGAATTCAGGGAAATGATGAGATATAAGCAGCAGCTGCCGCAGGAAGAATGCATCCGAATTTTGAAAGAGGAACTTCGCGGCGTGTTATCTGTTCTTGGGGATGGGGATTATCCTTATGGTATGCCGCTCAATCATTATTATTGCAAAGAGGATGGGAAACTTTATTTTCACAGTGGTAAGAAAGGGCATCGGACCGATGCCATGCGCCGGCATGATAAGGCCTCCTTCTGTGTGTATGACAGCGGGTTCCGAAAAGAAGGCGAGTGGGCGCTGAATATCAAGTCTGTTATTGTGTTTGGACGGATCGAGTTTATTGAAGATCAGGAGACCATCAACCGCATAGCAGAAAAACTGAGCCGGAAATTTACGGATGATGATAACTATATTAAGACAGAAATCGAGCGCTCCGGACCGGGCACATTGATGTTTGCGCTCGTGCCGGAGCACATGAGTGGCAAGATCGTGAATGAATCGTAAGACTTACTGTTGTCCGTTCAGGACTTCTTCTAATGCATCGACAGCGTTCTGCACGCACTCTTCGCAGGAGCAGAGGACCTTGCCGGTGCCAACACCTTTTAATTCTTTGCAGACCGTAGCTCCGCATTTTTGTTCAAATGATCTGTATAACTGGACGGTCTCGTTGTGAATACGCTTGCCCTGATATTTCTTCAGACCAAGTACCATGGCTGCACCGATAAGGGCACCGCAGTTTCCTTCCATTGTGCCCATGCCACCGCCAAATGAGGCAGCGAACCTTTTCATTGTTTCTTCCGAAACATCTAATTCATCTGCATAAGCGCAAAGAACAGCCTGTGCGCAATGATGCAGCTCTTTTAATAATTCAGCAGCCTTGTCTCTTCTTTCCATGATATGTCCTTTCTTTCTGTCTCTGATAGTAAAAGTTGTTACAATTATACTACATCTAAATAGGACGGGGATGTTTTTCTTTTGTAACAATGTTGTTTTGCGTTCCATTACAATTTTGTAATAATCCACATTTTTATTTAATATTTCGATATAATGGCAAGCGAAGTAATTATTAAAATGTTAAATGATAGAATTACAAATATATTGATAAACAATTAATAAGCAATTAATAAACGGTGACCGAACAATCAGGAGGACTAGAGCATGAGCGAAAAAATCGTACAGACAGCTGGAAGAGATCAATTAGGAGAATTTGCACCGATGTTCGCACATTTGAATGACGATGTGTTGTTTGGTGAGGTGTGGAATGAAGAAGCGATCGATGTGAAGACGAAATGCATCGTTACCGTAGTTGCCCTGATGGCATCCGGCATCACAGATTCTTCGCTTGGCTATCATCTGCAGAATGCAAAAGCGCACGGCGTGACCAAGGAAGAAATAGCAGCCATCATCACGCACGCAACCATGTATGTCGGCTGGCCGAAAGGCTGGGCTGTGTTCCGCCAGGCAAAAGAAATCTGGGGAGAGGATAAATAATTGAAGAAAATACAGATTATCGAAGATGATGCTGCGCTGCGCCGCGAGCTGCGCATCCTTTTGGAAGGCGAAGGGTATGCGGTGGAGGAGACAGAGGACTATGAGAATCTGGCAGCAGAGATCATGAAATCGGAAGCGGATCTGATCCTTCTGGACATCAATCTGCCGGGCATCAACGGGGAAGAGCTTCTGAGACGTTTTCGGAAAGAGAAACAGACGCCGGTGATCATGCTCACCAGTCGGACATCGGAAACCGACGAAGTCCTTTCGATGAGTTACGGCGCGGACGACTATATCACCAAGCCGTATAATCCGACGATCCTGCTGCTTCGGATCGCGGCTGTTTTCAGGCGGATGAATCCGACCGGGAACGTGCTGTCCTGGGGCGGCCTGTCTGTGCATCCGGCCAAAGGCATCATCTCAAATGGAGAAAAAGAGATCGTCCTGACCAAAAATGAAATGATCATTTTTGAAGTGCTGTATGCAAAGGCGGGGCAGATCGTCAGCCGTGATGAACTGATGACGGCGCTGTGGGATAACGAAGAGTACGTGAATGATAATGCGCTGACCGTGAATATCAGCCGGCTGCGCAATAAGCTGGCGGAGCTTGGCTGCGACGGCGCTGTTGAGACACGCAAAAAACAGGGGTACATTTTATGGAATTCGGAAAATATGTAAAAGACCGCCACACCGAGATCATCTTCGGTGCGGTGGCATTCGCGATCATCTTGCTGCTGTTACTGGCATTCCATACGCCGCCCGCTCTGATCATTATGGTCATGGCGGTGTTTCTTATTTTTATGGTCGCTGCGTTCCTGTGGGATTACAACCGGAAGCGCGGTTTTTATCAGCAGCTGAAAGAAAACCTGAATGATTTGGATAAGAAGAATCTGGCGGCGGAGATTATCAGCGAGCCGGACTTTTATGAGGGAAAGATCCTGCACGCGACCTTGTACGAGATGGGGAAATCCATGACGGAGCAGATCTCCAAGGCGGAGCAGAGTGTCACCGATTTTAAGGATTATGTGGAGATGTGGGTGCACGAGGCCAAGCTGCCGGTGGCAGCGCTTTTGCTGAAGAACTTTAATCGCGGAAATGATGGCATGAATAATGGCATGAATGATGGCGATGATGTAGGAAGCGATGGCGCTGAGAGCGACCAGATCAAAAAGCAGCTGATGAAACTGGACGCTTATACCGAGCAGATCCTGTATTTTACAAGATCGGAAGTTGCGGAAAAAGATTTCCTGATCAAGCAGGCAAGCCTGGCAAAGATATTTGGCAGTGTGGCGGCGAGGATGCGCGAAGAGCTGCAGGATAATCAGTTTGATATTCGGGTCTCCGGTCTGGATGTGCAGGTCATGACCGATTCCAAATGGATGGAGTTTGTCTTAACCCAGCTGATCAGCAATAGCATCAAATATGGGGCAGAAGATCGGGAGCGCGTGTTAGAAGTGTTTGCGGAAGAGAAGGACCAGCAGGTGCAGCTGCATGTCCGGGACAACGGCATCGGCATATCGGAGGCAGATCTCCCAAGGATTTTTGAGAAAAGCTTTACCGGGGAGAACGGCAGACGCAGAGAGAAATCGACCGGCATGGGGCTTTATATTGCAAGGAATCTCTGCCGGAAATTAGGGCATGCCATTACAGCGGAATCCGTACAGGGTGAGTATACAGAATTTATTATTACGTTTTCATTGAATGACTATTACAGACCATAGACTTTTGCGGGATTTTATATTACAGAATTGTAACCTTTTGTTACATAGAAACAGCGACCGGAATGTTTGATGCGGGTATGATGAACCCAACATCAGACAAAAGGAGGACATTATGCAGAATATATTAGACGTACAAAATGTTGAGAAATATTACGGCAGTAAATCTTCTTTAACAAAGGCGCTGGATCATATTTCATTTTCCGTGGCAGAGGGAGAGTTTACCGCCATCATGGGAGCATCCGGAAGCGGCAAGACCACGCTTCTTAACTGCATCGGCACCATCGACCGCGTGAGCGCAGGAACCATCCTGATCGGCGGCACAGACATCAGCCATTTAAAGGGCGGCGCGCTGAATCAGTTCCGCAGGGAAGAGCTGGGATTCATCTTCCAGGACTTCAACCTGATGGATACGCTGACCGCGTTCGAAAACATCGCCCTCTCACTTTCTATTAAAAAAGTTCCGGTTGCGGAAATCGAGAGCAGGGTCAAGGCCATTGCGGATCAGTTGGAAATTACAGAAATATTACAAAAATATCCGTATCAGCTTTCCGGCGGACAGAAACAAAGGGTGGCAGCAGCACGTGCGCTTGTGACCGAGCCAAAGCTGGTCTTGGCGGATGAGCCGACCGGTGCGCTGGACTCTAAATCCGCAAAGATGCTGTTGGAGCGTCTTTCCTATTTGAATGAATCCATCGGCGCAACCATCCTGATGGTCACGCACGATTCCTTTACAGCAAGTTACGCGAAGCGGATCCTGTTCCTGAAGGACGGCAAGCTGTTCCACGAGATCGTTCGCGGCAGGGATACGCGCAAAGAGTTCTTTGACAAGATCATCGATGTTGTCACTCTGTTGGGAGGTGACTTAAGCGATGCTCTTTAAACTTTCAATCAAAAACATCCGGAAAAGCATCCGGGATTATGCGATCTATTTTGTCACGCTGGTCCTGGGCGTTGCGGTTTTCTACATCTTCAACGCGATCGAGGCGCAGACATCTTTCCTGATGGTATCGGACAGCACCGCTGATGCATTGAAGCTGATGGTACAAGTCATCACAGGCCTTTCTGTTTTTATCGCTTTTGTGCTGGGTTTCCTGATTGTTTACGCCAGCCGCTTCCTGATGAAGCGGAGAAACCGCGAGTTCGCGCTGTACATGATCCTGGGCATGCGCAAGGGTGCCATCGCGGCGATCTTGAGCATCGAGAGCATCGCCATCGGAATCCTTTCGCTGGCAGCAGGGCTTTTGATCGGGATTGGCGCATCGCAGCTGATGAGCACGCTGGTCGCGCAGCTGTTCGAAGCTGACATGACGCACTTTGCATTCACTTTTTCATCCAGCGCGTTCTTTAAGACGATCCTGTATTTTGGCATCATCATGCTGGTCGTGGTTATTTTTGATCTGATCATGGTCGGCCGGGCCAAGCTGATCAATCTTCTGCAGACAGGCTCCCGCGCAGAAAAAGTGAAAATGAAAAACCCGGTGCTCTGCGTGGTGTTCTTCCTGCTTGGCGCAGGGATCCTGGCCTTTGCTTACTGGAATGTGACAAGCGGGCTGGAGAAACTGGTGCAGATCCAGGCGATCCTGCTCCCAATCTTCATGGGCATGGTGGGAACGTTTCTGGTTTTCTGGTCGGTCTCCGGTTTCCTGCTGACGATTATCTCGAAATTTAAAAAGACTTATTATAAAGGGCTGAACACGTTTACGTTCCGGCAGCTTTCCAGCCGGGTCAACACGATGGTGGTTTCCATTTCGGTCATCTGCGTGATGCTGTTCTTTACGATCTCCATTCTGTCGGCGGCGTTTTCGATGCGGACTTCGTTGAACAAAAACATCCGCGAGCTGACGCCTGTGGATGTGGACATGGATAAACACATGCTGTCTGAAGAATTCGAGCAGGTCCTCGCGGAGGATTTTCCAGATGAAGCGGAAAGAGAAGAGGCCCGGGCGATATATGCGATGTCGATTGACGATGTATTACAAAAAGAAGGGGAAGACCTGAATAAGCTTTTGGGCGATTACATTACGGTGTATTACTATGACTCTGCGGATTTTACGATGGAGGATGCGTTTGGCTCGCTGGTGGATGAGGTCCGCAAAGACCACCCTTATCTGGGCTATGATTCGCGCCAGCGCCTTATGACGGATGAGGACTACAACCGTGTGGCCGAGGCTTTTGGCCTGGAGAAGATCGAGCTGGCTGCCGATGAATACGCGATTGTTAACAACGCTGATGTTTCTGCGCCAGTGTGGAACTTGGTTCTGTCTAATGCCGAGGAGATCACGGTTTTCGGACATACGTTGCATCCGAAATATCCGAACGTCGTTAATGGTTTTACCAGGCTGGCCGCAACGCAGGAGGAGACGGGTTTGTTCATTATTTCCAAGGAGGCTGCGGACCCTGCGCATCGTTACTTAGAGCAGGTGCTGGGAAATTACAATGCTGCCGATGACAAAGAACGGCAGGCGGCGGAGGCTCATCTACAGGAAGTTGAACAACGAATCCGAGAGAAAGAAGCGTTCCCATTTCTGTGGATGAATACGAGGGCGGATATCCGCAGTTCGGCCGTTGGCCTTGGCGCAGTCGTAACTTTCCTGGGGCTGTATCTGGGATTTGTGTTCCTGATTTCCGGTGCGGCGATCCTGGCGCTGAAGGCGCTGTCCGACAGCATCGATTCCACCGGCCGCTACCACATGCTCCGGCAGCTCGGTGCGGAGGAGAAGTCGCTGAACGCATCGCTCTTCAAGCAGCAAGGACTCCTGTTCCTGTTCCCGCTGATCCTGGCCATTGTGCATTCGGTCTTTGGCATCAGGTTCACGGCGATGCTGTTCAACGCGTTGGGCGTGCAGCATACGGTCCAGTCCATGGCCTTGACGGCCGCGGTCCTGATCGTGATATATGTGGGGTACTTCCTGGTGACGTACCTGAGCAGCAAACGGATTATAAAAGAGGCGCCTTGAGCGTCTCTTTTTTTTATGTGGTGCCGCGCGATTGCGTTGTGCGGTTGCGCGCTACGTCTTCTTGGCGGCGTATGACACTCCTGCCTTGTTTGTAATACAACGCAATCGCGCGGTTTTCTCTGTCAAGGGAGCATGGTATAATGGCGGGCATAAGAATTGTGCATGAGAATGCATGTGGCAGGGAAGAGCCGTAGAAGTTTACGCGTTTTCATGCATTAAAAAGAAAGGCGAAAAATGAAACCGATCATTGGCGTGATGCCGTTATGGGATGATGAAAAGGATAGTTTGTGGATGCTGCCGGGATACCTGGACGGCATTGCAAAGGAGGGCGGCATTCCAGTCATCTTTCCTTTTTCTGATAAAGATGACGACCTGAAGCAGCTGATGTCCATGTGTGACGGATTCCTGTTTACCGGCGGCCACGATGTCCAGCCGTCGCTTTATGGCGAGGAACCGATAGGGGAATTGTTGGAACGCAAGCTTTTGGGTTGCTGCGAGAAGCGCGACCGGATGGAACTGATCATTCTGCGGGAGGCGATGAAGGAGCAGAAGCCAATTCTTGGCATCTGCCGTGGGTTGCAGTTTATCAACGCAGCGCTGGGCGGAAGTTTGTATCAGGATCTGCCGCTGCAGCACCCGTCCGATGTGGTTCATCATCAGCCGGCGCCTTACAATGTTCCAAGCCATGAGGTCAAGCTGACAGAGGGGTCTCCGTTGGCAGAGTGTCTTGCGGATAGTTTGAGGGGGCTGGCTGGCATGCAAAAGGAACTGAGCCAGGGCAGCGCGCAAAGTGAGCAGGCATCTGGGCAGGCTGGCTTACAGAATTGCCGACTGGCGGTCAACAGCTGCCATCATCAGGCGATCAAGGATCTTGCACCAGGCCTTAAGCCAATGGCCGTTTCTGATGACGACCTGGTGGAAGCATTCTATATGCCGGACTATCCGTTTTTGTGGGCGGTTCAGTGGCATCCGGAGTTTAGCGCTTCTACGGATGAGAACAGCCAGAAGATCTTCCTCGCGTTTGTAAATTCCATGAAATAGAAAAGTAATAAACAATTTGGCTTAACGAAATATAACCGTAATCTAAACGTAGCATTTTAAGAAAAATTTTTATATGATATGCATAAGTGTGACAAGGGGACGGTTCTTTTGTCACACTTGGGTAACAGAAACGCAACAAAGGGACCGTCCCCTTGTTACGCTAAAGGAGGTTACAATGAGCTTTTTTGAAAAAGATATTAAAAAACTGGGTTTTGGTCTGATGCGTCTGCCGCGTAAAGACGATGCGATCGATATCGAGCAGGTGAAAGAAATGGTCGATCTCTTTATGGAGGCTGGCTTTACCTATTTCGATACGGCATGGGCATACACGGGGTCCGAGGCTGCCATCCGCCAGGCACTGGTAGAGCGCTATCCGCGTGAAAGCTATCAGCTGGCTACCAAGAACGCAGCATGGGCTGGCGGCAAGACGAAAGAATCCGCAATCGAACAATTTGAGACATCATTGGAACTGACCGGCGCAGGATACTTCGATAACTATCTGCTGCACAATCTAGGTGAGCAGCGCACCCACTTCTTCGATGACTTCGAAATGTGGGATTTTGTAAAACAGAAAAAAGCAGAAGGAAAGATCAAACACTACGGCTTTTCCTTCCATTCAACGCCGGAGGAGCTTGATGCGATCCTCACGGCTCATCCGGACGCTGAGTTCGTACAGCTGCAGATCAACTATGCAGATTGGGAGAACCCGGCAATTCAGTCACGCGGCGTCTATGAAGTCGCACGCAAACACGGCAAACCAGTCGTCATCATGGAGCCGTTAAAAGGCGGCTTGCTGGCAAACCCGCCGGAGAAAGTGAAGGAAGTTCTGACCGCGAAAGAGCCGGATGTATCCGTGGCATCCTGGGGCATTCGCTTTGCAGCAAACCTGGAAGGCGTGCTTTGCGTACTGTCCGGCATGAGCGATGTCGCGCAGATGAAAGACAACATTTCCTTTATGAAGGACTTCAACGGGTTCACCGATGATGAACTCGCAACCATTCAGACTGCACGCGAAGAACTGAACAAGATTCCGTTGATCCCGTGCACGACCTGCAACTACTGCGCAAAGGTCTGCCCGAACGATATTGGTATCTCGGGAAGCTTCACGGCTAAGAATATGCTGACGTTGTATGGCGATAAGAAGTTTGCGACGAACCAGCTGAACTGGCTGGTCGGCGGACACGGCAAGAAGCCAGCGAGCGAGTGTGTGAAGTGCGGTCAGTGCGAGGATGTCTGCCCGCAGCACATCAGAATCCGCGACGAGCTGGAGAAAGTGACGGAAGCATTCGCTTGATCCGCTACGAGCAGGTTCGATAACGCATGGTTCGTGTGACTATGGGAGAAGCCGCGGACATTCATTTAAAAAAATTCGCAATCATTAGATTGACAAAAAGGTGGTATATGTATGTCAACTGTTAAGCAAGAAGCGCTGAGATGTTTAAGATGCAAGAAGCCGCAGTGTGCTTTGAACTGTCCGGTAGAGACGCCCATCCCGCAGGTCATGGAGCTGTTTCTGAACGGGCAGACTAAGGAAGCGGGCGAGATGCTGTTCCTCAATAACCCGCTGACGGCGGTGACAGCGATTGTCTGCCCGCACGAGCGCAACTGCACCGGCCACTGCGTGTTGGGGAACAAAGACCAGCCGGTCGAGTTCTACCGCGTTGAGCAGTATATCTCCCGGTTTTATCTTGAGACGTTTGAGGCACCGGAGATTCAGAAGAACGGAATCAAAATTGCGGTGGTTGGCGGCGGCCCGGCAGGTATCGCGATGTCCATGATGGCTGCGCTGAAGGGTTACGAGGTGACCCTCTTTGAGGCGCAGGATAACCTGGGCGGCGTTCTGCGATACGGCATCCCGGCATTCCGCCTTCCGAAAGACATACTGGATATGTATAAAGATATTCTTCTTGGTCTTGGTGTGCATTTCCGGCCAAATACGCGGTTCGGGGCCAGCATTGGCATCACGGATCTTTTCCCGGATGGGTATAAAGCGGTGTTCATCGCTGCCGGGACGGGACGACCGAATAGGCTGGGACTCTTGGGCGAGACGCTTGGGCATGTCCATTTCGCCATCGATTATCTGAAGTCGCCGGAGAACTTCCAGCTTGGAAAGCGTGTCGCGGTGATTGGCGCCGGGAACGTGGCCATCGATGCCGCCCGCACGGTCATCCGCCGGGAGCACGCGCATGCGATGATCATCAACTATAAAGGCGAGGAAGAGATGCCGGCCAACCATGACGAGGTTGAGTTGGCAGAGCTGGACGGCGTTGAGTTTATGCACTATGCGCAGGCGGTCCGCATCATGGACGACGCGGTGCGGTGCGTGCGCGTCAACCGGATCGAGGCGGAGGACGGCAGCGTCACTTACGAGGAGGACTTCGCCGATACTTTCGATGTGCCGGCCGACGCCGTGATCCTTGCGATTGGGCAGGGACCTGGCGCGGATGTGAATGCCTCGGCGCTTGAGGTTGACAAGAAAGGTCTTATAGTCGTGAACGAGTGGGGCGAGACAAACCTGAAGGGCGTCTTTGCCGCCGGTGATATCGTGACTGGTCCGCGGACGGTCGTGGAAGCGATCGCCTCCACCAAGAAGGCCTTCCAGCGGATGGAGGAATACTTGCAACAAAGCTGATAATTACAGTGCTGATTATCAAACGAGCGGGGGCTGCGCCCCCGCTTCTTTATTTTGCGTCTTATTCATTCATGTTCAAATTTGAGATATAGAGTTTCGTGCGTTTTTTTCATGCGATAATTTTGTGATGGCGAGTTTCGTGCGCTTTGGCAATCTCTTTTTCGAATAGACGAAGACCTATGGCTTGCAAGTCCATTTTTAGGGCCAATAATGGGCACTTTATTCGTACGTTATGTTGATTATTTTTCAACGGCTGAAAAACTGGTGACCAAAAAGGCACGAAACTCGCCATCTCGTTCAAAATGGTTCAAGAAAAATGCACGAAACTCGCTATTACGAAAGAATCATTTGACAGGTGTTAGCCAGAATGGTAGTCTCGCATTGTATCCGTGATTTAATCTATTCACAATCCATATCACGGAGTCTTTTATTCATTCCGTTTTTCTACGGACGTTTTCTTTTTTTGAAAGGGGCATTTATGTCTTTGAAAATTGTGTATCCTTCTGCTTTAGAGTACTGGCTGGAGGATAGAGGGATCCCTCTTGGGGTGAACTTGTTTCCCCAAGACGCAGTATATCTGCCTGGAAGAAAGGGAATTAAACAACAGGTTAAGGAGCTGTCTTTTAGGAAGCCTGTTCATATTGCCGTTGGCGAAACAATGAATCGTAAATGGAGCGAGGAAATTGTTTGGCATGCATTGCAAAGAAAACTGCCGCCGAACTGTTTCCTTCAGGCTGCAGATGGTGTCTTCATTTCCAGCCCCGAGTTCTGTTTCCTTCAGGCTGCCGCGGAACTGCCTATCCATCAACTCGTTCAATTAGCAAACAATCTTTGTGCAATATATCTCTTGGATCCTTATGAGGACTATGGTCAAAGAAGGCGGGATCCCGTTACTTCCGTGCAGGAAATTCGGAAATTCCTTCAGGGGCTAAAGCGTTATTGGAATCTCCCCAAAGCAAAGCTCGCAATCCGTTATGCGTTGGATCATTCCAACTCGCCGATGGAGACGAATCTTGCAACGGTCGCGTTGTTGCCGTGGAGGTATGGTGGGTATAATTTGAAAGCACCGAAGCTCAATCTGGATGTAAACTTGTCCGAAACCGGAGCGGAGCATCTTGGGCGAGATACCGTCTGCTGCGATATGGTTTGGGTAGATGAAAAAGTAGTGCTGGAGTACGACAGCAATCTGGCTCACTTAAGTCCAGACCAGCATGCAAAAGATAAGAAAAGGATTACGGCATTATCGCTGTCGGGATATCAGGTCATTAGCGTGACCGCGAATGAAGTCCGGTCGTTTAGGACAGTGGAGGAGTTGTTCCTGCGGGTTCGCAAGGCATTGGGCATGAAAACCAACCCGGAAAGAGTTGAAACAAATTTCGAGCAGAGATACGACGTAGTTCATGATATAATGTTCCCAAAGAGCAGATGATTGTGACAGACAAAGAATGTCGATCGAGCCACCTGAAAAGAGCAGGCAAGGCGGGGCAAAAAGGAGAGAGGAAAATGAACGAGAACATAGTAAAGAGAAACGAGAAGCTGGCACAGAAGGTGATCAAAGGGCTGGAGTCCCGGAATATGAAAGGATACTATGCCGCATCCAAGGAAGAGGCGCTGGAGATGGCGCTGAAGATGATCCCGGAGGGCAGCACCGTCACGATGGGCGGCGGCATGAGCGTGCACGAGATCGGGCTCGCCGACGCGCTGAAGAAAGGCAACTACCAGTTCATCGACCGGGACGAGTATGCGGACCGGCGGGAGGCATCGCTGCTTGCGTACGATGCAGACTTCTACCTGGCAAGCGCAAACGCGATGACCGAGGACGGCGTCATGGTCAACATCGACGGGTCGTCGAACCGCGTATCGGCGCTGGCGTTCGGACCAAAGAAAGTGCTGCTGATCGTGGGGATGAACAAGATCTGCGATGACGTAGACGGGGCGATGAAGCGCGCCAGAAACGTGGCGGCGCCGATCAATGCGCAGCGGTTCGGGCTGGATACGCCGTGCTCCAAGACTGGCGCGTGCATGAACTGCAAATCGCCGGATACGATCTGCTGTCAGTTTTTGATCACGCGGTTTTCCAGAGAGAAAGACCGGGTCAGCGTGATCCTGGTCAACGATAACCTGGGATTCTAGGAAGGATCTGGGAATCTAAGAAAATCCGTAAGGCCTTGCCGGGACGATTCCGGGAAGCCAATACAAATGAAAAGACGCCGCTAATCCAGCAGCGTCCATGCAAAACGATTTTTGAGCAGCCATGCGAAACCCATGGCTGTTCTTTTTTCCTGGTCTTGGAAGTGTTTGCCCTGATTCCACTCGAACGTCTTGAGGATGCCCTCGCGGGAGAGGATCTCGTCCGCGGCGCGGATGCCGTCGCCGACGCGGCTCATCACGCGGTTGCGGATCGCCTCCTCCTTGGTGCCGATGCTCAGGTAAACGGCGTCGGTGAGGATCTTGTTTTCTTCCATATATTCGATGAAGTCCGGATACCACAGCGATGGCGATGCCGCCGCAACGCCGGAGAAGACATCCGTCTGGTAGGCCGTCCAAAGAGCAAAGAGCGCTCCGATAGAATAGCCGCCCAGGAAAAATCGGACGCCGGACGCGGCCGGGTCTGTGTAGTCAAGGGCGGTGTGTGGAGCAGCGAAGGAACGGTCACGCGGAAAACCAAAATTATGTGGAGCGGCCGGGCCATCAGCTGGAGACACAAAAGGAGAACCAGGCTGTGAAGCTGCGGGAGTACCAGGCTGTGAAGCTGCGGGAGTACCAGGCTGTGAATCTGCAGGAGAACCTGCCCGGAAACCCTCAGTGGAACCTGCGTGGTTTTCCGAGTTAGGGTCCGCAGCGGCAGGCGGGAACAGCGACGAAAAATCCGAATATGGTTCGATCACGCCGGCCAAGGCAAGGTCACGCTCGTGCAGGATCATCGGGATCATCTCCTTTAAAAGATAATCCAGCGTCTGCGGGCCGCGGCCGGAGAAATCGGAATTGCCAAAGATGCCCGGCGCCACCCACGGCGTCAGGTCCTCGTTGCAGTCGACCACGCGGACGCAGGCCAGCAGGAAATCATCGGTGCCGGCCAGCTCGCGGATCATCGCCATCTCCTTGTCGATGAAACGCACCTGGTGGCGTTCGACCATCTGCACAAGAATGGTGGTCGATTTTTTATTGCCAAAATAATAGATTGGTCGATACGGCGTGGGTCCTCTGAATGGCGGCATGTTTATGCTTTCTTCGCTTCGCGGCGGCTGGCCAGCATGACGACGATGAACAGGACCAGCAGCGTAAACGGCGTGCCGAGAAGCGCGAGTTTACTATTGGTGTAGAAGCCGATGATGCCGGCGGCCAGGTAGCCGACCGCGCTGACTGCCGCGGCTGTCATGGCATACGGGATCTGCGTGGTAACGTGGTTGATGTGGTTGCAGTGAGCGCCAGCCGAAGACATGATCGTCGTGTCGGAGATCGGCGAGCAGTGGTCGCCGCAAACAGCGCCGGCCAGGCACGCGGAAATCGAAATGACCAGCATCTCCGAAGTGGCCGGGAAGACCGCGCACACGATCGGAATCAGGATCGTGAACGTGCCCCAGCTGGTGCCGGTGGAGAACGCCAGGAAAACCGAGATCACAAAGATCGCAGCCGGCACAAACATCTGCAGGCTGGCGGCGGAGGATTCCACCACCGTGTGCACAAAATCGGCGGCACCAAGCAGGCGGGTCACACCCGAAAGGTTCCAGGAAAGGATCAGGATGATCATCGGCGCGCACATGCTGCGGAAGCCGGCCGGGAACGCATTCATGAACTCTTTGAATTTCATGACGCCGCGGTTCATATACAGCCAGAACGTGATGAGCACACCAAGGAGGCTGCCCATGACCAGGCCGCGCGCGGAGTCTGCGTTGGCAAAGGAATCGATCAGGCTTTCGCCATCGAACAGGCCGCCCGTGTAAGCCATGCCGGCGATGCAGCAGACAATCAAAACGACGACCGGAATGATCAGGTTGGAAAGTTTTGCGTTAGGCACCTGCGTGACGGTCTCTTCTTCCGCGTAGGAGTTTTCGCCGGTCGTGAAGAGATCGCCCTTGATCGCGTTGCGCTCGTGCAGGCGCATCGGGCCGTAATCAGTTTTGCGCAGCACCAGCAGAAACAGCATGAACAGCGTGGTCAGCGCGTACAGATTATATGGAATGGTTTCCAGAAACATCCGGAAGCCGTTGATGTTGTATTGCTCCGGGACCGCGTAGCTGACGGCGGCTGCCCAGCAGGAGATCGGTGCGATGATGCAGATCGGCGCCGCGGTGGAGTCCAGAAGGTAGGCGAGTTTCGCGCGGGAGATCTTGTGGCTGTCCGTCATCGGCCGCATGACCGAGCCGACTGTCATGCAGTTGAAGCCATCGTCGACAAAGATCAGGATGCCCATCAGGATGGTGGCCAGCTGCGCGCCGACGCGGGTTTTGATGTGTTTTTCCGCCCATCGGCCGAAGGCTTGCGCGCTGCCGGAGCGGTTCATCAGCACGACCAGCGTGCCGAGCAGCACGACAAAGACCAAAACGCTGACGTGCGATAGATCCGTCAGGTTTGGAACCAGGCCGGCTTCTTCGTGGTAGAGGATCGTGTTGAAGGCGTGCTCTGCGTTGCCGCCCGCGTACAGCAGGCCGCCGACGATGATGCCGGCAAACAGTGAACTGTAAACTTCTTTGGTGATCAACGCCAGGACGATGGCCACGACTGGCGGCAGAAGGGAAAGGAAGGTGCCGTACAGCGCCGGTGTGTAATCGGTCGTGTCGGTGCCGCGGCCGCGGAAGGCCATGATGATGAGGGCAATCAGGATGATCACCACAATAATATTGATAATGTTTTTTTGGATAGATGGTCGTTTCATAATTAAACCTGCTTTCTAATAAAACACCTGCAGTTTTTTTCAGTTTAGCACATTCGTCAAGGGGGTTGAGTTTAGCGTGGTTTCATTTGAGTTTGAGTTGATGAGGAAGTTATCTGAGGGAGTTGACTTTGGTTGTGAACTTCCCAGCGGGGGTTGACTTTACCACATTAGAATAGTAGCATACTACTATACAAAAGACCACTTATAACAGGAAAAAAACAGAAAGGTCTGGGAGGATAGTATGAAAAAGAAAAGTATCGGTATCATTATCAGTACATTGCTCGTGGCAGCTCTGTTGATCTGCCTGACAGCATGCGGATCGAAGAAACCTGACACCCCGGCGCCAGCTGGCAGCAGCGCAGGCTCCGGCAATCAGGAAGTGGCAGCAAGCGACCTGGCAAAGGTACAGGGCGCCGGCAAGATCGTTGTTGGTATTACAGATTTCGAACCGATGGACTACAAAGAGAACGGCGAGTGGATCGGCTTTGATGCAGAACTGTCTGAACTCTTTGCAGAGTCCCTTGGCGTAAAAGTTGAATTTGTCGAGATCGACTGGGATAACAAGATCCTGGAGCTGAACGGCGGCTCCGTCGACTGCATCTGGAACGGCATGACGCTGACACCGGAAGTTGGCAACGCAATGTCCTGCACAGATACCTATGCGCTGAATGCGCAGGTTGTTGTCATGGCAACCGATAAACTGGATCAGTATGCGGATGCAGCAAGCATGGCATCCCTTTCCTTCGCAGCAGAGGCAGGCTCCGCAGGTGAAGAAGTAGGTCTGGATGAAGGATTCAACGTCAACTCCGTGCAGAACCAGGCAGCAGCATTAATGGAAGTAGCAGCAGGAACATCGGATGCGTGCATCATCGATAAGACGATGGCTGACGCAATGACGGGCGAAGGCACCAGCTATACAAACCTGGGCTACAAAGTATCACTTTCCAGCGAAGAGTATGTCGTTGGTTTCCGCAAAGGCTCCGACCTGACACAGAAACTGAACGATCTGTTTGCTCAGTGGAAAGCTGACGGGACACTGAAAGCAATGTCAGAGAAATATGACAATGCTGTTTCAATTGTGGAGTAATTATTGCTGGATTCGTAATAATTTGTGCGGAAATTGACGCACAATATGTATTACTTTGTGAAGAAATTTGTGAAGAATTGTTTGCAGAAGCTTGAATAAATGTTTGCGGAAGTATTAGCTGCATTATCAAAAGGATTCCTTGTCACTTTAGAGCTGTTCGGGATCACTCTGGTCGGAGCGATCCCGTGCGGTCTCTTAATCTGTCTGGGTTCCATGAGTAAAATAAAACCGCTCAAGGCCGTGCTCCGGTTTATCATCTGGGTCATAAGAGGAACCCCTCTTATGTTACAGTTGTTAATTATTTATTACGGACCGGGCTTGATCCTTGGAAGCAACTGGTGGGGAAGCGGCGAGCATGGCCGCTTTATCGCTACGATCGTTGCTTTTATTATTAACTATGCCTGCTATTTCTCGGAGATCTTCCGTGGCGGCATTCAGGCAATCCCGGTGGGACAGCAGGAAGCCGGTGCTGTGCTGGGCATGACCAAGTCGCAGATCTTCTTTAAGATCACGCTGATGCAGGTCATTAAGCGGATCGTGCCGCCGATGTCAAACGAGATCATCACATTGGTCAAGGATACCTCCCTTTCGAGGATCATCGCTCTGCAGGAGCTGATCTGGGCCGGGCAGGCATTTATGAAGAGCGCCGGCATTATCTGGCCGCTGTTCTTTACCGGCGTTTATTATTTAGTATTCAGCGGAATATTAACCGTTGTATTGGGAAAGATAGAAAAGAAGTTAGATTATTTTAAAGTGTGACATTCTTTTGTTACGGGAATGTAAAGGTATAGCAAGACAGTTGTAAGAAGCTAGTAAGAAGATTGTAACATGGCGATACTGGAAGTAAAAAATCTGCAAAAAAAATTCGGTGACCTCACGGTATTAAAAGGGGTGGATTTCTCGTTGGAGAAAGGGCAGACCATGGCAGTGATCGGCGCCTCCGGCGGAGGCAAGACGACCCTGCTGCGCTGTCTGAACTTTTTAGAGATCCCAACCAAAGGGCAGATTTTGGTAAATGGAAATATCATCTTTGATGCGGACGATGAGCGGACTCTGACAGAAAAGGAGATCCGGCAGAATCGTTTGAATTTCGGTCTGGTTTTCCAGAACTTTAATCTGTTTCCGCAGTATACCGCCTTCCAGAATATTGCGCTGGCGCCAAAACTTCTGGCCAAGGAACGGCCTGATTTTGCCGGCAATAAAAAAGCCATTTTTGATGAAATAGACGAAAAGAGTTTAGAGATTCTTAGCAGAGTCGGACTTTCTGATAAAAAAGATTTTTATCCGCATCAGCTTTCCGGAGGACAGCAGCAGCGCGTAGCAATCGCGCGAGCACTGGTTTTATCACCGGCGGTATTGTTCTTTGATGAGCCAACATCCGCCCTGGATCCGGAATTAACCGGTGAAGTGCTAAAGGTTATCAAACAGCTGGCTGAAGAAGAGATGACGATGGTGATCGTCACACATGAAATGCAGTTTGCCCGTGAAGTAGCAGACCAGGTTCTGTTTATGGATGCAGGCATTATTGCAGAGCAGGGAACCCCAGAAGAAATCTTCACGAATCCAAAGAATGCGCGGACGAAAGCTTTCCTGGGAAGGTATGAAGCCTGATTGGGTAGGCTGATCAGTTTATCGAGATTGGTATTTCATGATCGATTTCATATTTGCGATTGTATTTTAATCAATGCCACGGTTCAAATTCCGTGGCATCATTTTTGCAGAAAGTGTTGCTTTTTTGTCAAAATATCGTCATCTATTTAACAGGTTTGTTAAAATGATAACGTTAATATTTAACAATGGATTGTATCAATTTTTGTGCAATATTAAGGGTTTCTTACGCAAAATGTTGGTTTTCAAATTCGAATGATTGTTTTAAAAATTGAAGTTTTTTGACATTTTTATTGAAAAAATTTGACCATTATTTAATTATTCGATACAATCGATACAATCACGAAAACAGGAAAACTGATTAGCTTTTTAACACGGCACGATTCATTGACAGACTATCAAAAAGATAATCACAAGAGGAGGATAAGTATGAAAAACTATTTTGATTTAACAGATCAGGTAGCAGTTATCACTGGCTGTTCCACAGGTCTTGGTGTGCAGATGGCAGAGGCACTTGCAAACCAGGGATGCAATATCGTGTGTTTAGCTAGAAGAAAAGAAAAAGTAGACGAAAACGCAGCAATGCTGAAAGAAAAATATGGCGTTAAGGCTATTGGCGTTGTCTGCGATGTTACAGATACAGAAGCAATCGATGCAGCTGTTGATACGATCCTGAAAGAATTTGGACGTATCGATATTCTGATCAACAATGCAGGAACTGGTGGAGTTGAGCCGGCAGAGCAGATGTCTGACGAAGTGTTCTTAAATGAGGTTAACATTGACCTGACAGGAACATTCAAGATGGCAAGAGCCGTTGCAGCAAAAGCAATGCTTCCGGCAGGATATGGACGTATCATTAATATCGCTTCCATGTATGGTCTGGTTGGAAACAAGATTGCTCCGTCATCCGCATATCATGCAGCAAAGGGCGGCGTTGTCAACCTGACACGTGCACTGGCAGCTGAGTGGAGTGAGAGAGGCGTTAACGTTAACGCTATCTGCCCGGGATATTTTGAGACCCCGCTGACAGTCGATACCCTTCGCACAGACTTCTTCCAGCAGTATGCAAAGACAGTCATTCCGATGAGCCGTTACGGAAAAGAGGGCGAGCTTGATACCGCCGCTATCTTCCTAGCTTCTCCATGCAGCACATACGTTAATGGCGTAATCCTTCCGGTAGACGGCGGATACACCTGTATGTAAGGAATATTTTTCAGAATTGTTAAGAGGAAGGTTTAAAGCCTTCCTCTTTTTTACTGTTGTGTTTCATATCTGTTATTTTTTTGTTTCCTTAGAAACGAGGCCAACTTGAGAGAAAAACGAGGCGACTTGACATATACCCCTATGGGGTATATAGTTACCTAGAAATAACCAATAAATTTAGACATAACCATTAAGTAAAAAAAGATACATTAACGTAATATTACCGCAACAAGGAAGGCAAAAAATGGAAAAGAAAAAACAAACCGAAGAATGTCCGGCTTGCTGCCGCACCAAGGAACGCTCCGAAAAAGAGTATAAGGATCTCATCAACCGCCTGAATCGTGTGGAGGGGCAGATCCGCGGCATCAAGGGAATGCTGGAAAAAGATGCATACTGCATCGATATCTTAAATCAGGTATCGGCTGCAAACTGCGCGTTGAACAGCTTTACCAAAGAACTTCTTGCCAATCACATCCGCAGCTGTGTGGCGGATGACATCCGCGACGGCAACGATGACAAATTAAACGAGCTTGTCTGCACACTGCAGAAACTCATGAAATAATTTGATTACAACAGTGTTACGAAACCTTAACGATATTACGAAGCATTTACAAAAGCTTGAATTCGTTACAAATATTTGACTGAGAATAGGAGCATCATGGAAAAATATGCAGTCACGGGCATGACATGCGCGGCATGTCAGAGCCGTGTGGAAAAAGCAGTTTCAAAAGTGGAAGGGGTTGAAAGTTGTACGGTCAGCCTCCTTACTAATACAATGGGTGTGGAAGGCAATGCATCGGCGGCTGATATTATCAAAGCTGTGACTGATGCTGGTTATGGCGCATCCTTGATGGGAGCGGGCCGGGGTGCCGGCGCAGGTGCAAGCGGCGCAGGTGCAGCAGGCAGCAACACGGCAGGCGGCTCGGCAGCTGGTACCAGAAAATCCGGCAGTGCACTGGCACGTCTGGCTGAGCAGGAAGAAGCACTCAAAGATCACGAGACGCCAAAACTGAGAAAGCGGCTGATCGTATCGGTCGTCTTCCTTATCATATTGATGTATTTCTCCATGGGACATATGATGCTGAATTTTCCGATTCCATCGTTCCTGGAGGGCAACCATATTGCGATGGGGCTGCTGCAGCTTCTGCTGTCGGCCATCATCATGGTGATCAACCAGCGGTTCTTCATCAGCGGCTACAAAAGCTTGTTCCACGGTGCGCCTAACATGGACACGCTGATTGCGCTCGGGTCATCCGCTGCGTTCGGCTATTCCACCGTCATGCTGTTCGCCATGACCAAGGTGCAGCTGGAGGGCAACCACGCTGCCGTCATGCAGTACATGAATGAATTCTACTTTGAATCGGCGGCCATGATCCTGACGCTGATCACCGTGGGCAAGATGCTGGAGGCATATTCCAAAGGCAAAACAACCAACGCGCTCAAGAGCCTGATGAAGCTGGCGCCTAAGACGGCCAACGTCATCCGCGATGGCGCAGAACTCACGGTCTCCGTGGACGATGTCAATAAAGGCGATATTTTTGTGGTCCGCCCGGGCGAGAACATCCCGGTGGACGGACGTGTAATAGAAGGTAGCAGCGCGGTCAACGAGGCAGCGCTGACCGGCGAGAGCATCCCGGTCGATAAGGAAGTGGGTGATGAGGTATCGTCGGCGACCCTGAATCAGTCCGGGTTCCTGAAATGTGAAGCCACTCGAGTCGGCGAGGACACCACGCTCTCGCAGATCATCCAGATGGTCACGGATGCAGCAGCCACCAAGGCTCCGGTTGCAAGACTGGCGGATAAGATTTCTTCCGTGTTTGTGCCGGCGGTCATCGGCATCGCCATCGTGACGATCATTGTCTGGCTGATCATAGGCAGGACCGTTGGGTTCGCTCTGGCGCGCGGCATCTGCGTACTGGTCGTCAGCTGCCCATGTGCATTGGGACTGGCAACGCCAGTCGCCATTATGGTGGGCAACGGCATCGGCGCGCGCAACGGCATCCTCTTTAAAAACGCGGAAGCGCTGCAGGAAGCAGGCAACGTGCAGATCGTCGCGCTGGATAAGACCGGCACCATCACCAGCGGGGAGCCGCAGGTGACGGACATCCTTCCGGCTGAGGGCACCTCCGAACTGGAGCTGATGGAGATGGCGTATGCGCTGGAGCAGAAGAGCGAGCATCCGCTGGCCAAAGCCATCATCCGCTATGCGCAGGAGAAGGGCATCGTAGCCAGGAAAGTAAATGATTTCCAGGCGCTCCCGGGCAACGGCCTGACGGGCGTGCTTAGCGCTGGCGCAGCAGGCACCGCGAGTGGTGCAGCTACTGCAAGCGACGCAGCTACCGCAAGCAACACTGCCGCAACCACACTTTATGCCGGCAACGAATCCTTTATCCAAACAAAAGTGCCCGTACCGCCGCAGATCAAGGAGCAGGCGGACCGCCTGGCCGAGGATGGCAAGACGCCGCTGTTCTTCGCCAGAGGGGGAGCGCTGCTGGGCATCGTCGCGGTCGCGGACACCATCAAGGACGACAGCGCGGAGGCCATAAAGCAATTGCAAAATATGGGGATCCATGTTGTAATGCTAACAGGCGACAACGAGCGCACGGCGCGGGCAATCGGGCGGCTTGCGGGCGTGGATGAGGTAATCGCAGGCGTCCGGCCGGACGGCAAGGAGAGCGAGATCCGCCGACTGAAGGAATTTGGCAAAGTGGCGATGGTCGGCGACGGCATCAACGACGCACCGGCACTGACGCGGGCGGACACGGGCATCGCCATCGGCGCGGGCACGGACGTGGCC
>JAFWLF010000065.1:0-11827 GCA_017511185.1 Lachnospiraceae bacterium
GGCTGTGATCCTGATCACAAATTTCAGCAAAGAAGCGCATGCGGCAGCTGATGACTCAGAAGGCATACAGATCATCCAAAGCATGGAAGATGCTCCGGTCGCGCCGATCGAAGAACATATCTTCCAGATGGAAAAAGAAGAGATCCAGCGGAAACTCTTAGAAGATCCTTCCCGTACTTTTGAAACATTGACTGATATCGACACGATCATCGTGGGCGATTCCCGGGTCGTGGGTTTTGCTATGTATGGCTTTATGGATCCTTCCCGGATCCTGGCTGGTACATCCTGGAGCATTCAGGAGATCCCTGCTCTTTACGGAACGATCGAACAGATGCATCCGCGGTTTATTGTCGTGGCTTTTGGTATCAACGAGATAGGCCAGCAGCTTTATACCCCGGTCTATTACAGCACTCATGAATCGTATGCCCAGGATCTGGTATATTACCTGGATCAGATCCAATCTGTTGCACCGGATGCAAAGATCTATTTTTCTTCGATCCTTCCTTGCAATGAGTTAGGGCTTTCGCTCCAGCCGGGCTTTGGCATTATCCCGGAGCGGAACAAGGTGATCCGCAAATATGTGGAAGACGCCGGCTACGGCTACATTGACACAGAGCCGGTAGGTTATGCACATCCGGACCTCTATATCAGTGATGGTGTGCACTTTTTTGCAGAGTTTTACCCGTTCTGGGGCCGTGCGATCCTGGAGCAGATCATTAAAGACGGAGGTATTTCATGACACAGGGAATGAAAAACACCGTCAAAGTACTTGCGGTATTTTTGATCGTATGCTGCATATGTGCCTTTGCTGTTCTGCTGGTGATCAATCCGAACAATGTCTTTGGATTCCAGGAAAAAAGTACCGGCGAGACCAGTGAAGGAGAAAAATATATTCAGGCGCTGGAGGCAGAACCGACCGGCCCGATTGAAGAAGCAATCTTCAGCAAGCGGAGAGAAGAGATCCTGCAGCAGTTCCGTGACAACCCGGACCGCATCTGGCCAACACTCGTCGAATACGACCTGGTCTTCTGCGGAGATTCCAGGGGGATCGGTTTCACCACGGAAGGCTACGTGGATTACGCACATAATGTTTCTAATTACAGCCGCACCATTTACAATATCCCGGATTACTATGAGACTTTTAAAGAAATGCAGCCGCGTATGATCCTAATCTGCTACGGCATCAACGACCTGGGGCTTTATCAATGGGAAGGCAAAGAAAAATACACGGAAGACCTGGCAAACTTTGTCTATAAACTGAGGGAACTGGTTCCCGGCGTAGATGTTTATGTAAACTCCATCCCGCCGTCTCTTCCGTCTGAATATGAAAGAGGTCCTGCCTGGGCACTGATCCCGGAATGGAACGAATATATCAAAGCATATTGCAAAGAGCACGATATTCACTATGTGGATATTTCTGATCTGTGCAATGCGCATCCGGAGATGTATGACATCGACGGTGTACATTTTATCAATAGTTTTTATCCGCTGTGGGGAATGCGGATCGTGACAACGATCATAGAAAACGAAAATGAAAATTAAGAATGCAATCTTTGTGATCATAAGGATCCTGATGGTGGCAGCTCTGATCGGAGCAGTCGTATTCTTTGTGTTCTTAAAACAGCAGGAAAGCAAGGTTCCTTTTGCAGAGGTCAAAGAGCAGCTGACAGAAGCTGTTTCTTCGGACAGAATGGAGCTTTCCACCGCCCGCTTTTTGAAAAAGTATTACGGATTAAATGCGGATGATTATGACGGCGTTCTTTTATACGCGCCTCTTACCAACATGGACGCAGAAGAACTTCTTCTGATCAAATGCAAAGACGCTTCGCAGGTGGAATCGGTAAAAGAAGCCATCCTGGAGCGGCAGAAAACAAAAGAAACAACATTTGAAGGCTATGCACCGGAGCAATATGATCTATGCCGGAATTACATTCTGGATGAACAGGGGACCTACCTCTTTCTGATCATCAGTCCGGATGCAGAAGAACTGGACAAAGTATTTAAAGACAGTCTGTAGGAAGTAAGATTTTTATGATTTTCAGCAGTTTATTTTTCATCTGTATCTTCCTGCCGGTTACGCTGATCCTGTATTATGTCGTACCGCGGAAGCTGAAAAACTTCATACTGCTTATCATGAGCCTCATCTTTTATGCATGGGGTGAGCCGGTCTATATTCTGCTGATGATATTCAGCATCTTCTTTAACTACTTCTCTGCACGTTCGATCGCTTATTACAAAGACGAAAACAAGATCGGGCTGAAGCGGACGGCATTCATCTTCAACCTGATCGTTAATCTAGGTCTGCTCTGCTTCTTTAAATACTATGGATTTGCTGTTGAGAACATCAACAGTCTGTTCCATCTGACGATCCCGATCCGGGCCCTGGCTCTGCCGATCGGTATTTCCTTCTATACATTCCAGACATTGTCTTATGTGATCGATGTCTTTAAGGGAAATGTCCCGGTGCAGAAAAACGTGATCAATTTTGGTGCGTACATCTCCATGTTCCCACAGCTGATCGCCGGACCGATCGTGCGTTATGCAGACATTGAAAAGCAGCTGACGGACCGCGTTCTTTCTTTTGATAAGATCGCAGAAGGCGCTTCCTGGTTTATCATTGGTCTGTCTAAGAAAGTACTTTTAGCCAACAACGTGGGTATGCTCTATGATGCCATCTTCGCCACGGATCCATCCCGTGCAGCTTTGACTACATGGATCGGCATCATTGCTTATACCTTCCAGATCTATTTTGATTTTTCCGGCTATTCCGATATGGCCATTGGCCTCGGAAAAATGCTTGGCTTTGAATTTGTTCAGAACTTCGACTATCCGTATATCTCAACCAGTGTTACCGAGTTCTGGCGCAGGTGGCACATCTCCCTGGGAACCTGGTTCAGGGAGTATGTCTATATTCCGATGGGCGGCAATCGTGTAAAAGCCGGACGGCATATTCTTAATATTATGGTTGTCTGGATCCTGACCGGATTTTGGCACGGCGCTGCATGGTGCTTTGTCCTTTGGGGTATTTATTACGGCATTCTTTTATTATTGGAGAAATATGTCTGGGGCAAGTTACTGGCGAAGATTCCTAAAGTGTTCCGTCATATTTATACGATCCTGCTTTTTATCTTCGGCTGGCTGATCTTTACCTCAACATCCCTGCCGAGCTTATGGCAGAACTTTGCTTCCATGTTCGGCATTTTGAAAAACCCGTTCTTCAACGCGGAAACTCTTTTCTATCTGCGGAACAACGGAATACTGCTTGTGGTCTGTGGTCTGTGTTCTACTCCGCTCATCACAAAACTGTTTACAAAAATAGCTTCCCGGAAAGGAGCCGGCTTCCAGATCATCGGCGTTATCGTCTATGCAGCCATCTTCTTATTGTCGATGGCATATCTGGTCAATGCTACTTATAACCCGTTCCTGTATTTCCGGTTCTAACAAAAAAAAAATGAAAGAACGTATCGAACAGCAAAAAAGAATATTCAAATATGTCCTGCTGGTCTTTGCTATGGTCATTATCATCGCAGATGCCTGCCTGATCATTCAGCATAAAAAGGTATTCTCCGAAACAGAAAACCGTATGCTGCAGCAGTTCCCTAAGCTGACGGAAGAGACTCTGCTCTCCGGCCGTTTTATGAAGCAGTCTGAAGACTTTGTAGCTGACCAGTTTTTCCTGCGGGATGGCTGGATCGCAGTCAAATTAAAGAGCGATTCGATCATCGGGCGGCAGACTTCTAACGGCGTCATCCTTGGAAAAGAAGGCTTCCTGATCGAAGACAGCGCTGCACCAATTGAAGCGTCCTTCGAAAAGAATCTGTCTGCGATCCGCTCGTTCGCTGCTGCTCATCCGGACATTTCTATTGTCATGAGCGTTGCTCCAAATGCTGTCAGTGTCTGTGACCAGCTTCTGCCGGCCAATATTCCGGTCCGGGATCAAAACCAGGATCTGGATGCGGTCAAAGATGCGCTCTCCTCCTCTTTGACTTATGTAGATCTGAGGGATGCGCTGTCAGCTCATAAAGAGGAATACATTTATTATAAGAGTGATCATCACTGGACCAGTCTTGGTGCAAAATATGCTTTTGAAGAGCTGGCAAAGAGCCTTGTCACAGAAGAGATGACCACAGACATCGGCGTTGCCGATCCAATGCAATTCCTTAAGCAGTATACGGTCACAGAAGATTTTTCCGGAACCATGGCTTCTACCAGTGGTGCTTTTTCCGTCAAAGATCCGATCGATATTTACGTATACGAGATGGACGAGTTCCAGTATGTTGTGGAATATACAGATGAGCAAAGAAAATCCGCAACTGTTTTCAACAGTGCGGCTCTCGAGCAGAAAAACAAATACGAAGTCTTTTTAGGCGGCAATCATCCGCAGATCAATATCAAGACGACCAATCTGAATAAAAAGAGTCTTTTGATCTTCAAAGACTCTTATGCGAACGCGCTGATCCAGTTCCTGCTGCCTTATTATCAGACTATCACCATCGTGGATCCGCGTTATTACAGCGATGACATCGAAAAACTTCTTTCGGATGCCCAGATCACTGACGTGCTCTTCCTGTATAACATGAACACTTTTGCGGAAGATAATTCTCTGGCCGGCGTCCTGATCGACGAATGATCCTACTGTGCGTAAATCTCCTGCTCTACAACACAGGTATTCTTGATGGTTCCAACCAAAGCCTGCAATGCATCTACAACATGCGGGCGGATGTCTCCTCCGATCATGACATACATAATGTCATCTCCAACATCCAGAATTCCTTCGTTTAACCAGACTTTGATATAAAAGATTCCTTCCATCTTATAAGTCTGCCGGATCGCTTCTTCTACTTTTTCCGCATCATACGAAAAGTTCAGCGAAGCGACAGCAGCCATTTTCTCTTTTTCTTCGTCCGGGATCAGATTCCTTACAACTGCCTTTGCCGAAGCACGAACGGTTCCGTTATGGACCAGATACATGCCGCACTTTTGTGCGCTTGGATCTTTCTTAGCTTCCTCTAACCAGGCATCCATGGATGGACTTTTTTTCTGACTCATGATTCTTTCCTTTCTTCCTGCTGCTTCATCAATCGCAGAGACAGATATAAATGCAGTAATTCGTCCGGGTCAGACAGATTTGTCTGTCCGATCTCACAGATCCGCTTGATCCGGTACAGGATCGTTCCCCGGTGAATGAACAGCTCCTTAGCAGTCTGGACTGCGTTCTGGTTATTCAGCAGATATACCTTTAGTGTGTTCAGATAATCTGTATGGTTTGCTTTATCATATTCCAGCAGGCGGTAGATGATCGGAGAAAACAATTCTTCCGGCGCAAATTCCTCTTCTGCCTTTCGGAACATGTATTCCAGCGTGATCCCGGAAAATGGATAGATCCAGTCTTCCGGCTTTTCCAAAAGTCCGATATCCAACGCCATCATTGCCTGCCGGTAATACGTGCGAATATTATATAAACTCTGGAACGGATTGCTTTCTCCTGCACGGTAATTATTTTCACGTGCGAAATGAACGAAATGCTGCTGGATCAGTTCTTTTGATAAGAACGTTTCATCTGCAATTGCTATCACGGTTTCTTTGTAGAGAAAAGCAAACAGTTCCGGTATTTCCTGCAGCAGTTCTCCGCAGAAGAACCCTGCCTCTGGCGCTTCGCCGGAAGGATCCGGAAGCATGCAGTAAAGAACAAAACGACCTTGCGCGGAACGGCTCATTTTTTTCAACTCTCCATCCAGCGCTTTTTTACTTAAATGACCTGCTTCGATGGCAGAAATAAACAACGTGGATAATTCCGGGTTCCCCACATTCTGCGGACCAGCTTCTATACGAAGAAACTTTTCGCAGAACTGTGACAGTATCTCCAGCAGTGCCTCATCAGAGGCGGTCAGCGGATGTTTTTCGGCGATCAGCAAAAGATGGTATAACAAGAGTCCGCCGCGGGCAATATTTTCTGCAGTCATTTTTCCGGCTGCTGCCATTTCCGCCAGTCTGTTCGTATCCGTCCATTCGGCTGCCAGTTTTGACTTTGCCACGATCTTCTGATCCGGATCCTGCAGCAGAAGGGGATTTTCGAATACCCTCTCCGATGCCTGCAGCAATCTGTCCAGAACGTCTCCCGTTTCCGTGGACTGGATGATCTGGGAAAGATCCTCCTCCCAGTCTTCATAAAAATCATAGATCTGATTGACTGCATTGTGGAGTTTAAATACATCCACCTTGCTGTCCAGGATCAAAAGATCTGTCAACACCCTGTCTGATGCAGTTTTTTCCGGAAGACCAACACAGATCAGCGCGCACCCTTCCTCAGGGGAAATACGGGCAGGAAGATCCTCTCCTTTACAGATATACAAAGTATTGCCGCACAGCACCTTTTCTCCGGTATAAAAAACAGGTCTCGGCAGATGCAGTTCATAAGAAGCCTCATCTGAAAGATCCGTTTCCACCGGAAACTTCAGCCGCTTAGCAATCAATGGAAGAGAAAGTTTCATGTTTATTTCCTTCACGAAATCCGGTTTTTGTCACTTCAAAAGGGCGAGTCCTTCCAGGACCAGAAGATGAACCGGATAAAAAATGTAGAAAAAGTATTTCAGGTTTGCTTTTCCACGCTGTCCATTATAAAACCACAGCGGGATCAATGCCAAAAGACACAGCCATTGATACGGCATGATCTGCATGCCCTGCAGGGAAAGCAGTACCAGTCCGATGCCAAAATAAACATAGCGCCATGGTTTCCTCAGTGAAATCAACGCCGTCACCGGCAGCACCGCACCCATAAAATTGTAGTCATAAGTAACAGGGAATCCGCATAACCTTACTGCAGGTGTGATCCCGCGAAACGGCTGCTCACAGAATGCATAGAACGCAGCAATCAGCAGAACCGCCAGAACGAGCACCCATATTTTTTTTCGATCCATCCGGGCGGCCAGAAACGCCATGCACAGCAGGATTCCAAAAGACAGGGTAAAAAGAGTATTCAGATAAATACCTGCGAATGTACCTGTGACCAGTTCAAAAATGGTATAGGCTGCCTGGCAGATAACAGCAAGAATAAAGATCCGCAGAAAATATTTAATTTTGCTGCGAGTATGCAGCACGCCTTCTGCCACCATAAATGCAAATATCGGCAGCGCAAGGCGGCCGATACATCGCAGGATCACGATATTTGGGAACAGCATAAGAGCGGCATGGTCTGCCAGCATCGTTCCACATGCAATAATTTTCAGAACATTATTGTTAATATTCTACTTCCTCCCCCATCGGAAGCTCTAAAAGCTCCGGATTTTCCAGAAGATGCTTCAGCAGTTTCACAGACTTGGAATAGTAATAGCCATCCACCAGTCTCTCATCCACAGTAAGACCCAGGTCGACTGTTTCTCTGACGCCGACGGTTCCATCTTCTTTTACATAGGTCGTATTTTTAAATTCACCAACAATGCAGAACAGGGAGCAGGTGCCCCAGTTTGTCAGGTGGTGGTAACCGCTGCGCAGTTTTAAAGAACCAAGATTGGATAATACTACGGAAGTGTAATATGGATCTGTCTCGATCAGACCTCTTGGGCATTTGCCGATCCGGTCTAAGAAACACATCAGTTCACAGAAAAGTCTTGTTAATCTTCTAGGCATGCGGCTGACGATATCCATGCTTTCTGAAGATTTATCGATCACATCACTTCTGCTGGTTGAGATCTGTTTGTAAAGTTTTTCGTGGATCGTGCGGATGTCGTCATCCGGCTTTGCTTCCACCAGTGCCAGCGCTTCAGCGCCATCATCGGAAAACAGTTTTTTTACAACAAAAGAAGCGATGATAAAGTTTCTCTGGTACATCAGTTTATTCGCAACGAAACGGTTCAGCTTCGGGCGAAGCGTGATGGTCTTCAGAATTGCTGTTACGATCAAATGAAACAAGGTATACGGAAAGTCCGTCTCATCCTGATTGATCTTTTCCAGATATGCCTTCATTGGTGCGATGTCGATGCGTTCTGCAATGTAAGCTTCATTATCGCATCGGTTCGGATACAGGATCGGCGTGATCACATGCATCGGATCAAGTTCTTTTATCAGCTTTCCGTCCCACCGGTCCCCGAATTTCCGGCGTGTTTTCTCTCTTCCCATCTTATCTTAGGTCCTCCCATTTACAGCAAAAAGCCGCCAAATCCTTTTGATTATAAGCTTTGGCGGCTTTTTATTCAAGCAATTCTCACCTTATGCTTTTTTTAACTATTATTCCTGACCGGCTTCTTCTTTTTCCAGTTCTTCTACAGCGTGTGCAATTTCTTCCTTCTTTGCATCAACTGCATCCGGAGCTGCTTTTTCTTCCTCTGTTTCAGCAGCAATCTTCGCCAGTTCCTCTTCTTCCAGAATACGGTATGCAACTTTTCCGACCAGTGTTGTTGGAAGATTCTCGCGGAATTCGATGTCATACGGCATTGCATATTTTGCAATGTGTTTCTTGCAGTATGCCATCAGACGGAGCCAGGTTTCTTCGTTTGCCGGATATTCCGGTTTCAGAACGACAAATGCTTTCACCTTCTGCATCTTATAGTCATCCGGCACACCGATGACGCAGCTCATATGCACCATCTTGTTTGCATCCAGGATGTTTTCCATCTGTGCAGGGTAAATATTGTAACCGGAGCTGATGATCATTCTCTTGGAACGGCCCTTGAAATAAACAAAGCCTTCTTCATCCATCACACCAAGGTCTCCGGTGTAGACCCAGGTAAGTCCATCGCTGTGATGACGCAGGGTCTTAGCGGTCTCTTCCGGTTTGTCCTTATAGCATTTCATAATGGACGGACCTGCCAGCAGGATCTCACCTTCTTCACCGTATGGCAGTTCTTCGTCTGTATCCGGTTTTACGATCTTGATGTAAGTATCCGGGAACGGAACACCGATACTGCCTTCTTTTGACATTGTCGGCGGGGTCAGGCAGCATGCCGTAACGGTTTCGGTCGTACCATAACCTTCGCGGACCTGAATAGTTGCCTGGTGGTCATAAAGGAATTTATCCATTTTCTTCTTTAATTCCACACTCAGGGAATCACCTCCGGAGAAGACACCCTTCAGACAGCTGAGGTTTGCTTTCTCCATGGATGGCAGACGAAGCAGTGCTTCATAAAGTGTCGGCACACCGGCAATAAAGTTGCACTGATATTTCGTGATCAATTTTGCATAGCTTGCTGCTGTGAAACGCGGAACCAGAATGCAGCGGCCGCCATTGAACAGCATTGTATGGATGCAGACGCCCAGTCCAAAACCATGGAAGATCGGCATTGCTGCCAGCATCTTATCACCTGGTTTGAACATCGGGTTCACACCAACGACCTGTGCTGCCAGTGCATTGAAATTGTAATGTGTCAGTTCGATTCCTTTTGTGGTTCCTGTTGTTCCGCCGGAATACAGGATAACAGCCGTTTCGTGGCAGTCAGATTTTGTTTCATAATTCCAGAAGCAGGCCTTGCCGATATTCATAAAGTCATTCCAGCGGATGACCGGTGCATCTTTCGGGATCTTCTGGATCTTACGTCCTTCTGTCAGCATATAGCCGGCACGCAGCGGACGGGATAATTCATCTTTGATGCTGGCAAGGACCACATTCACCAGTTTGGTGTTATTGCGGATCGCCTCAAATTTGTTGTAGAACTGGTCCAGAGTAATAACTGTAATACTGTCAGATTCATTCAGGTAGAATTCCAGTTCCTTCTCTGCGGAAAGCGGATGCACCATATTAGCGACTGCGCCAATGCAGCTTAATGCATAAAATGCGTAAATAGCCTGCGGGCAGTTCGGAAGTGCGATCGTAACTTTATCTCCTTTCCGGATACCCAGTGTTCTCAATGATTTTGCACAGCGCTGAATCTCGGAAAGCATCTTCCGGTAAGTCGTGGAGCTGCCCATGAAATCAAAGGCGATATTGTTCGGATACTTTTCGGCCGTTGCCTTGATTCCTTCATACATGGTTCCTTCGAAATAATCCAGATGGAACGGCAAATCGCCCAAATGATCTTTCCAAGGAGTTTTTGCGGTAATAGTTTCCATATCTTGCCTCCCTAAAGCAATTGCATGTCTTTGTTGCCAGGTTTTCAAACTCGATGAATTATAAACGATTGTTTTTAGTAATACAATAAGGAAATATCATTATTGTACATAATGTTAGTGTTTATATTTCTTTTTTGTTCTTTCCCCCTTCTTTTCGCTTTATTCTATTATACACATTGTATAAATTGAGGCAAAAACAAAAAAGAAGAGCCAAATTGGCTCCTCTTTCTGTTTTTTCCTATGTGTTATCTCTTTTTCAGCCTTTATAACCGTCCATTGTCCTCTTCTTGCCCCAGAAGAAGATGGCCATCAGGCCAGGACCGCAGTTGGATCCGATGGTCGGTCCAATGTAGGTATACTTCACATCTTTAAAACCATACCGCTGTTTCATCTCCTCGCCAAATTCCATGGCCTTTTCCGGAATATCAGAATGGCAGACCCATGCGACCTGATCTCCGGCATTTTCCACGATGCCGTCCATGATCTCGTGGATCCGGCGGATCGTCTTCTTCAGACCTCTCACCTTCTCCTGTACGATCAAGTGGCCTTCCAGATCCAGATTCAGGATCGGACAGATGTTCAAAGCTTCACCAAGAATCGCACCAAGCTTGCTGACACGGCCGCTTCGGTAAAGGTATTTCAGCTCATCTGTTGTATACCAGGTATTAATATTTCCTTTATGTTCTTCAATCCAGTTGATTGCCTCTTCCAGTTCACATCCTTCATCACGCATCTTTGCCGCTTCTAATGCCAGCATGCCATAGCCGGTAGAGCAAAGCGTGGAATCGATCATGTGGATCTCTGCCTCCGGCAGTTCATCCTTTATGATATCTGCTGCCTGGCAGCCATTATTATAGGTACCGGACACACCGCTTCCCAGACTGATATGAATGATCGGCAGATGATGCTCTTTTACGATCGGTGTCCAGAAATCTACGAACTGCATGACGTTCAGCTGGCTGGTCTTTGGTGCTGCGCCATTACGCATATTCTCATAAAACACATGACAGTCTTCATGCTTCATGGTGTCGCTGACCAGCTGCCCGTCCAATTCATACTGCAGCGGGATCGCATAGATTTTATTTTCCTGCAGCCACTCCAGCGCCAGGTCGCAGCCGGAATCCGTGCATACCACAAATTTCCTTTCCATATCCATTTCCTTTCTTATGACACGTCAAATTCATCTGACAGTATTCGCATATTTTGCGAGTTTAGAATAGCATATACAACATCATTTTGCACGTTATTTATTCTGGTAAAACGCCCTCTCCATCGAAGGCCGGAATAAAACTCTGCTCTGCTGCATCGCCCTCCTGGATCATGCAGTTTTCGATCCCCCGTGCGATCACATGGTCGACTGCCTGCTCGTATTCTTTTCTGCTAACTTTCCGGTTCAGTTCTCCAAAAGGAAGCGTTCCCATCGGCGTATACTGACTCATCAGAGAAAACCAGATCCTATCTCCGTAAGTATCTGCCAGATAATCGATCACGCGGATCGTATCCTTAAGACTGCCCGGTGTCATCAGATGCCTGACACAGACGCCTTTTTTCATCAATCCGTCTTCCGACTCTGCCAGTGCCGGTTCTGACCGGTCCATCTGCATTGGCCCGGCAGATTTTACCATCTGTTCCAGGGCCTTTTTTACAACCTTTGGATAATCCGGTGCATGCAGATATTTTGATGCAAGTCCTTCGTCCAGTGTCTTAAGATCCGGCAGATAAATATCGATCAGCCCTTCCAGAAGCTTAAGTGTTTCCGGGAATTCATAGCCGGAGCTGTTCCAGA
>JAFWLF010000066.1:0-2563 GCA_017511185.1 Lachnospiraceae bacterium
CTTGTCACAGTCTTGTTTTAAAGCGGGTTTTACGATAAAATATACCTTAGCTTCGAATGCCCTTTTTCCGGGAAAATGAAATAGGGCTTTTAATGTTGAGGAGAAAAACGTGAAAATTCAAATTAAACAGGCAATGACCTTGATCGAAAATGAAACAGGCGGTTATTCCGCAGAGGTCAGAAATATCTTTATTGATGGAAACAAAATCGTTTCTCTGGGCCAGGCGCCGGAAGGCTTTCAGGCAGACAAGATCATTGATGGAACAGGGAAGTTTGCCATCCCGGGACTGATCAATTCCCATACGCATGCTTATATGAGCCTCTTCCGCAATTATGCGGACGATATGGCTTTCTGGGACTGGTTAAACAGTGTGCAGAGCGTTGAAGATTATATGACGCGTGCAGACGTATACTGGGGAACCCTGCTGAACTGCATGGAAATGATCCGGACAGGAACGACCTGTTTTATGGATATGAATATCAAATCGGCAGAAGAAAAACAGGGCGAAGAGAGCGGTGCAGCAGGTGCAGCGTTAGAAAGCGGTATGCGTGCAGTGATCACCAGAGGATTGATCGGAAGTGTCGGAGAAGAATATCCGGACCAGCAGATCCAGGATGTATTAAGAGAGCGGGAGATCTTTGCTGGGGAAGAGCGCATCATCTCCTGGTTTGGGCCGCATGCGCCTTACTCTTGTATGGCAGATAACCTGCAGCGGATCGCATCCCTCGGCAAAGAATATGGCATGGGCCAGACGATCCACCTTTCCGAAAGTGAAACAGAGATTGAAAACAGCATCAAAGATCATGGCTGCACACCGATCAAATATGTGGCAGACCTTGGGATCTTTGACATCCCGACCGTGGCGGCGCACTGCGTCTATGCAACGGATGAGGATATCGCCATCCTGAAGGAACATAACGTCAGCGTGGCGTTAAACCCTAAGAGCAACATGAAACTTGGGAATGGCTTTATGCCGGCAGAGAAAATGCTGGAGGCAGGGGTCAACTGTGTTTTAGGAACAGATGGGTGCGGCAGCAACAATACGCAGAATATGTTTTCCGAAATGAACATCGCCGCACTGGTTTATAAAGGAGCCAATAAAAAAGCGCAGTGTATCAGTGCACAGGATGTGCTTTCCTTTGCAACAAAAAATGGTGCCAAAGCCATTGGCAAAGAAGGCGTCCTCGGAACGATCAAAGAAGGCGCGCTTGCAGATATTGTATTACTGAACATTTATGAGCCGCAGTTCTTCCCAAGCACCAATCTGGTCAGCGGACTGGTTTATTCCGCAACCGGCGCAGAGGCAGAAACCGTGATCATTGACGGAACGATCGTAATGGAGAACAAGATCCTTCTGACGATCGATGAAGAAAAAGTCTATTATCAGTGCGAAAAGATCGCAGACAGACTTGGAATGTTCCATTAATAAAAACTAAGGAGACTACATGAGCAGTATTAAAGGAATCGGACTGGCAGGCTCCGGCCGCCAGAAAATTGAATGGGTCAAGAGAAACTGCCCGCTTCTGACAAATCTCAAAGAGGAATTTGAAAAAACAAAACCATTTGCAGGTGTCCGTATTGCGTTGTCCGTTCATCTGGAAGCAAAGACGGCATATCTGTGTCTGGTGCTGAAAGCAGGTGGTGCAGAAGTTTATGCAACCGGAAGCAATCCGCTTTCCACACAGGACGATGTGGCAGCCGCTTTGGTGGAAGAAGGGGTGGAAGTTTTTGCCTGGTACAACTGCACCGATGAAGAATACTTTGCAAACATCCGTGCCGTGTTAGAGCACAACTGTCAGATCATTATTGATGATGGCGGAGACCTGGTCCATATGCTGCACACGGAAATGAAAGATAAGATCCAGTACGTGATCGGCGGCTGTGAAGAAACAACAACCGGTATCATCCGGCTGAAAGCCATGGCAGCACAGGATCAGCTCCTGTTCCCAATGGTCATGGTCAACGAGGCAGACTGCAAGCATTTCTTTGATAACCGGTACGGCACCGGACAGTCTGTCTTTGACGGCATCAACCGGACGACCAACCTGATCATCGCCGGAAAGAATATCGTTATCGCCGGCTATGGCTGGTGCGGCAAAGGCTGCGCAATGCGTGCAAAGGGCCTGGGCGGCAAAGTCATCATTACAGAGGTCAACCCGGTCAGAGCCATTGAGGCTGTCATGGACGGCTTTGAAGTGATGCCGATGAATGAAGCCGCAAAGATCGGTGATTTCTTCATCACGGTGACCGGCTGTTCCGATGTCATCACGGAAAAAGATTTTGCTGTCATGAAAGACGGAGCCATCCTTTCCAATGCCGGACATTTTGACGTAGAAGTGGATGTGGCCTGGTTGAGAGCGCATGCTGTGGAAACAATGGAAATGCGTAAAAACATTATGGGATATAAACAGCCGGATGGCAGATGGCTGTATGTTCTGGCAGAAGGAAGACTGGTCAACCTGGCAGCAGGAGACGGGCACCCGGCAGAGATCATGGATATGAGTTTTGCCATTCAGGCACTGTCTGCAAAATATCTGCTCGAGCATAAAGACCAGATCACAGA
>JAFWLF010000067.1:0-6484 GCA_017511185.1 Lachnospiraceae bacterium
ACACCTTTCAATTGCTTTTTCTGAAAAGCGAAAAATATTATAACATATCCTGACTTGATTTTACACGATAATTTTATTAAATTATCCTCAACAGGAAGAAAACAAAAATGTTTGATATTTCGGAAGAATTAAAAAAACTCCCGGCAAAACCGGGCGTATATCTGCATCACGACAGCCGCGATGAGATCATCTATATAGGCAAGGCAAAAAATCTGAAGAACCGGGTCAGCCAGTATTTTCAGAATGGACCAAAGCACTCGCTTAAGATAGACAAGATGGTGACTCAGATCGCTTATTTTGAGTACATTATTACTGATTCCGAAGTAGAAGCACTGATCCTGGAGAATAACCTGATCAAGGAGCATCATCCGCGTTACAATACGATGCTGCGGGATGACAAGACTTATCCATATATCAGGCTGACGGTCAGTGATGCTTTTCCGAAACTGGTTCTTACAAGGAAGATCAGAAAAGATAAGGATCGTTATTACGGACCTTATCCAAATGTATATGAAGTGCGGAGTGTGATCACATTATTGAATTCTGTTTATCATCTGCGTACCTGCAGCCGGGTGCTGCCGCGGGATATTGGAAAAGAGCGTCCGTGTCTGAATCATCATATCAATAAATGTGACGCACCGTGCGCCGGGAAGATCACACAGGAGGAATATGCAGAGCGGATCCACGCCGTGCGCCGGTTCCTGGAGGGTAATTCCAAAGAGATCCTGACATACATAAAAGATGAAATGAAAAAAGCCGCTGATGCGATGGAGTATGAGAAAGCCGGAGAGTGGAAGCAGCTTTTGGATTCTGCTGTAACGATTGCAGCCACCCAGAAGGTGGAATATTCTCCTGGCGAGGACCGGGACGTGATCGGTATGGCAAAGAAAGACTTTGAAGCTATCATACAGATCTTCTTTATCCGCAGGGGAAAATTGCTGGATCGGGAGCATTTTTATCTTTCTCTGGCACCGGATGAAAGTGATACGGAGATCCTCTCCAGTTTTATCAAACAGTACTATGGAGGCTCCCCGCAGCTGCCTTCGGAGATCCTTCTTCCGGATGACGTAGAAGATAAGGCGGCGATCGAAGAATGGCTGCAGGAAAAAGCCGGACGAAAAGTTGCGATCCTGATTCCGCAAAAAGGGAAAAAAGAAAAAGTAGTAGAACTGGCTGAGCAGAATGCCCGCAATATTCTGGAGCAGGATAAGGAAAAAGTGAAACGGGAAGAGGTCAGGACGAAAGGTGCTGTGACTGAAATATCCCGTATGCTGGGGATCAATTATGCAAAACGGCTGGAGTCTTATGATATTTCTAATATTTCCGGCTATTTATCTGTAGGTTCCATGGTCGTTTTTGAAGATGGAAAACCGAAAAAGAATGACTATCGGAAATTTCGGATCAAAACGGTAGTCGGGGCAGATGATTATGCCAGCATGGCAGAAGTTATTACCCGAAGACTTTCTCATTCGGAATGGACACGGCCAAACATGCTTCTGATAGATGGCGGCAAAGGTCAGGTTCATGCTGTGCAGGAAGCAATTGCAAAAATGGTGGAAGAAGGGGCTCCGGAGGATCTGCTGGAAATCCCGATCTGCGGAATGGTGAAAGATGACCATCACCGGACCAGAGGTCTGTTTTATGCGGATAAAGAATACCATATGGACCGCACCAAAGAACCGTTTCAGCTTCTGACTCGGATCCAGGATGAGACGCACCACTTTGCAATCGAATATCACCGCAGTCTGCGGTCCAAAGGACAGGTCAGATCGATCCTGGATGAAATTAAAGGAATCGGACCAAAACGAAGATTAGCGCTGATCCGTCATTTTAAATCGATAGATGCTGTTAAGGAAGCCAGCTTGGAAGAACTCCTACAGGTGGAAGGAATGAATGAACAGGCGGCAAACAATGTGATCAGCTTTTTTGCTGAACGTTAAACTTTTTATTGAACCGGGTGGATAGATCGTCGATCCGGTTTTTTAATTCCCGGGAAGAGATCAGACGGCATCCGTGTCCACGGGTAATGATTTGTTCTGCTCCGTCCGAAGTGACAACTACAACCTTTCTTTTGCGGGCAAGAGCGTTGGTAAAGCGTTCAATATACTGATCTGCAGTCATATCACTATCCGTATAAACAACATGAATATCTGAAAAGAGTGCCTGTTCCGAACTGTGTCCTTTCACCCGGTATGCATCGAAAACGACCATGACTTCGGTATGAAGGAGAGAGTGCAGTTTTGACAGTGTCTCGATCAGACTGTCACGTGCGGCATCGATGTTTTCTTTTGCCAGTTGATTCAAATCTTCCCAGGCAAAGATGACATTGTAGCCGTCTACGATCACAAGTTCTGCTTCTTCAAAAGAAAATGGCTGGATACCCGGAGCGGACCGGACAAAACCGGAAAGCCCGGATCCATCCTGTGTGCTAGATGGAGCGGCAGTCTTTTTTTTCCATCCCGGAGATTTTTTGCCGTTCACGTTGGACCCGGAGATACTTGCAATGATGGCATCTACTTCTTCTGTTCCCAGTGGAATATCGGACACGGTGCGGGATAGAGAAGGATCGTGAACCTGATCAGCTCGTTTATCCCTGCCGTCAAAATCCAGATGCATATGATCGTAGACCTCATCATAAGGAACGATGACGCCAGCGCCATGACTGCAGAAGACCGAATCCGGAGTATTACGGACATCCCGCAGAGGATCATAGCCTTTGCGCTGGATCACTTCTTCTGCATTGTGACACGGTCCATATCCATCCGGGAAGAAGGAAAGCTGTCCCTGCCCTTTGGTGTAAGAGGCTAATTCAGCCGGATAGTCTTTGAGAGAAGAAACTGGTCCTCGTCCGCGGATGAGAGAAGTACCTCTTTCTGTATTCAGATCCGGAGCATCAAAAGTGGACTGCATCAGAGAAAGGTCATTTAACGCACGTCCTACATTCTCCGAAGGCACTTCTAAAGTAAATCGATAGAACGGTTCCAACAGGGCATTTTCTGTCATCATAAGTCCCTGACGGACAGCACGGTAGACTGCCTGCCGGAAGTCCCCGCCTTCTGTATGTTTCAAATGGGCTTTCCCATTGATCAGGGTGATCTTCATATCGGTGATCGGCGCACCTGTCAGCACTCCTTTATGTGTCCGCTCTGCCAGGTGAGTCAGGATCAGCCGCTGCCAGTTTTTAGCCAGACGGTCTGTCGAGACATTGCTGGCAAACACCAGACCGCTTCCCATTTCCAGAGGCTCCATTTTCAGATGCACTTCTGCGTAATGCCGAAGAGGTTCAAAGTGACCGACTCCAATGACCGGTTTGGTTATCGTTTCCATATACATGACTTCTCCGGTATCGAAGGTGACATCCAGATGGAAACGTTCTTTCAGGACGGTGGTCAGGATCTCCAGCTGTATTGCACCCATGACACTGACAGACAGTTCTTTTTTTTCTTCGTCCCAAAGTACGGATAGTTCCGGACTTTCTTCTTCTAATGTCCGGAAAAATGGAAGGACCTGCACTGCATCAACGCCGAACGGCAGGTTGACACGGTAACGCAGGATCGGCATCAGAAGCGGAAGGATCTGCTGTTCTTCTTTTCCAAACCCTTCGCCTGCATAGCTTTCTTTCAAACCGGTCAATGCGCAGATATCACCAGCATAAGCTGTATCCTCTACATGATATTTGCTCCCGGAATAAAAACGGATCTGATTGACTTTTGACTCTTCCTCTCCGTCGGGCAGAAGTGTTTTTGCCTTTAACAAACCGCCGGTGATCTTGACAAAAGTCAGCCGCTGATCATCCGCAGAGCGTGTGATCTTATAGACCCTTGCAGAGAATTCTTCCGGATAAGCAGGCATCTGGGAATATCGATCCAACGCTGCCAGGAGTGCTTCTACGCCTTCGGATAATAAAGCGGATCCGAAAAAGCACGGGAAGAGTTTCCGCTGCTTTATCATTTCTGCAATCCTTTCATCGCTGATCTGACCGCTGTTTAAGTATTCTTCCATAGCGTCTTCACTGCATAGAGCTGCTTCTTCAAAAAAGGCATCTGTTTTCCCGGAGGAAAAATCTACAGCGGCATCTCTGGATAATGCTTTGATCTGTTTCAGACAGGCATCTTTCCGGCTTTCTGCCTGATCCATTTTATTAAAGAAAATAAAAAGGGGAACATGATAATCATGCAGAAGATGCCATAGAGTTTCTGTCTGTCCTTTGATCCCTTCCGGAGCACTGATCAAAAGAACCGCATAATCCAGGACCTGAAGTGTTCGTTCCGTCTCCGCGGAAAAATCCGAATGGCCGGGCGTATCAATCAGAATAAAAGAGGTGTCACCATAGTTGAACCTGGCCTGCTTGGAATAAATGGTAATACCACGGGAACGTTCGTTGGAATCATCGTCAAAAAAAGAAGCGCCTTTATCCACTCTTCCGAACTGACGGATCACGTTCGTAAGATAAAGGATCGATTCCGATAGAGTTGTCTTGCCGGAATCCACATGCGCAATGATTCCAATCGTTATTTTTTTCATACTATTACTATATCATACAAGGGCTGTGCAGTTGAGATATTTCTGGAATCATAGTAAAATAAATTAATTATCTTGTTGACAATGTGAGATAAAAAGAAAAGAGGAAATACCATTGACAAGACAATATGTAACGCTGCAGGAACTGGCAGATAAACTGGGATATAGCAATCTGACACCAGAGCTGGATCTGAATCAGGTGCAGGTCCGTCACCGTGCGATCAACCGTCCTGCTTTCCAGCTGGCGGGTTTTTATGATTATTTTGATAACAAACGTCTCCAGGTTATGGGACGGGCAGAGGATATGTATATCCAGACTCTTACGAATGAAGAGAGAAAAGAGCGACTGGAAAAAATGTTTTCCTATAAATTTCCAGGGCTTATTATTGCCCGCGGGATCCAGCCGCCACCGGAGGTCCTGAGTCTGGCAAAGGAACATCATATCCCGGTCCTGTCTACAGAGCACTCTACAGCCCTGGTCATTGTTGAGATCATCCGGTGGATCAACCGGCAGCTGGCACCAACGGAGACAATCTCAGGTGTTCTGGTTGACGTTTTTGGTGAGGGTATACTGATCACCGGAGATTCCGGAATCGGTAAAAGTGAAACAGCAATTGAGCTGGTCAAGCGAGGTCACCGTCTGGTTGCAGATGATGTGATAGAGATCCTGAAAATCAGCGAAGATGTTCTGATCGGGCAGGCACCTGAAATCACGCGGCATATGGTTGAGCTTCGCGGCATCGGTGTCGTAGATATTAAATCTCTGTATGGAGTAGAGAGTGTCATGGAATTTTCCGGCATCAGCATGATCATCAATCTGGAAGAGTGGAATGGTCAGCTCTCCTATGACCGGTTAGGCTTACATGAAGAATACCAGGAGATTTTGGGTGTGAAGGTCGTTAAGCATACGATCCCGATCCGTCCTGGACGAAACCTGGCTATCATTATAGAAACAGCAGCTGTTAATCACAGACAGAAACAGATGGGATACAATGCAGCACAGGCTTTATGTGACAGAGTAACTGAAGAGATCATTGCCCATCGCGAAGAGAATGAACAGGAAGGATAAGGTCCTTAAACCACATGAGACAGCTAAAAGAAGAAACGATTCGGACAATTATAAATAAACTGGGAGAAGATGCCGTTTTCAAGGATGAACCCATGGCAAAGCATACTTCTATGGAGGTAGGCGGTCCTGCGGCATTTCTTTTTCAGCCGTCTTCGGAGGATGACCTTCTCTTTCTTATGAAGGTGCTGGGAGAAGAAAAGTTCCCATATTATATCAAGGGGAATGGCTCCAATCTGATCTTTCAGGATGAAGGGTTTGATGGCGCTGTGATTGAGATCCGCCGCATGCAGCGTGTAACGATAACAGATGATGTAGTCTGTGCAGAGGCAGGTATCCTGCTGAAAGATCTTTCTGCATTGATTGAAGAAGCGTCTCTGACCGGATTTGAATTTGCTTCCGGAATCCCGGGAAGTCTTGGTGGTGCGGTCTGTATGAATGCCGGTGCTTATGATGGAGAAATGAAAGATATCATCCGTTCGGTCCGCGTCATGAACAGAGAGGGAGAGATCCTGGAAAAAAGTTGTGAGGAAATGGCATTTTCTTACCGGAAGAGTTTATGCTCATCGGGTGATTACATTGTTCTTTCTGCAGTGCTCCAACTGGCCAAAGGAAATCAGGAAGATATCAGCGCTAAGATTGCTGACCTGACCGCCAGACGAGAAGAAAAACAGCCATTGGAATATCCGAGCTGTGGATCTGTGTTTAAACGGCCGGAAGGATATTTTGCCGGCAAACTGATCAGTGATGCTGGTCTGAAAGGATATCGGATCGGTGGAGCGCAGGTCTCGGAAAAACATGCCGGTTTTATTATCAATACCGGCGGTGCAAAAGCACAGGATGTTCTGGATCTGATCGCTTATGTGCAAAAGGAAGTTCAAGAGAAATTTGGTGTCA
>JAFWLF010000068.1:0-5741 GCA_017511185.1 Lachnospiraceae bacterium
CAGGACTGGAGATATACGCAATATGAGAAAAAAGCGGGGAAATGGTATCCTTTCATTAACCTGACAGGTATCCATTTGGTTCCGACATTGATCGTCTATGGCTGCATTTTGCCTGCAGTGATCGTTATGCGCAGTGATGTGGAGGGAAATATCGGGTCTGTATTGTTTTTCCTTTGCTCGGTAGGAGCGGTTCTGTTGGAGTTCCTTTCCGATAAAGAAATGCATAAGTTCCGCAGAATGAAAACAGGCTCTTTTATCCGAATCGGTCTTTGGAAGTATTCCAGACATCCAAATTATCTGGGGGAGATCTGTATGTGGTGGACGATCGGTCTGTCTGCGTGCTGCGTACTGCCTTTCCGCTGGTATTTTCTTGCCGGAGCTCTGGCAAATACCATTCTTTTCCTGACGGTCAGTATTCCTTTGGCCGATGGGAAGCAGTCGTCCAAACCGGGATTTGAGGAGTATAAAAGCGAGACGCGGATGCTTCTTCCTCTGGCTCGCTCAGCCAATAGTTCTGACGATGACCTTTCTTAATTGATTCGATGATGCCTTCGTAGAGAAGACCGTTTTCTTTGGCAATTCTTTCTTGTTATTTGTCGTTTTCCGGCCGTTTGATCACGGCCTTTTTGACCGGCTTTGCTGCCGGCTGTCTGCTTGTAAAGTGGGCGGAGCAGCTGATAAGCCGCAAAACTGGGTCAAAGTCATTCTTTATTTCCCAAGTCATGGAGAAAGACAGACTGCAGGCATCTGTATTAATGGCATTTGGCTCCGGCATTTTGCTGCAGCGGGAGCCCCCGGATCGGCATCTGCTGTTCTGCTGGCTGTTTTTCTGTGTTTTATTTCTTTCCGGATATACAGATTACCGGGTTCGTATCATCCCAAATGAAGGAATTGTGACGGCGATGTTCCTCTGGGATCTTTTTGACGTGAGCGATGGAAAATCGTATTCAATGATCATTTTGGAATTTCTATTTGCAGTGCTGTTTTCTGCTGTCATTCTTTTGACTATTGTAATTCTGGAAAAATGGAAGAAAAGACAGATGCTCGGAAGAGGAGATATCAAGCTGCTTTTTGTTACGGCGTTATTTCTGGGTGTGGAGAAGACACTATATGTCTTAGCGCTGGCTTGCATATGTGGGTTAATGGTTTTTGCGGTGAATGGAAAAATAGACAAAAGAAGACAGATCCCCTTTGGCCCTTGCATTGCCTTTTCCGGCTTTTTGATGCTGCTGATATGAAGGATGCCTCGAAAAAAAGTCAGAGTTTCTACATTGAAAATAACATAAAAAAAACTCTTGAAATTGATTGACACTTTCTTGTTATAGTGCTAATATAACAACAGATGTTAGCACTCTATTAATTTGAGTGCTAATAAAAAGAGAAACAGATCCGTCGGAAAAGGTGAAAAACATGGAACTGGACGAGAGAAAAAAGAAAATTCTGCAGGCAGTAATAAAGAATTATCTGGAGACCGGAGAGCCGGTTGGTTCCAGGACGATCTCTAAGTACACGGATCTGAACCTGAGTTCCGCAACGATCCGGAACGAAATGGCAGATCTGGAAGAACTGGGATATATCTTCCAGCCGCATACATCCGCCGGAAGAATTCCAACGGATATGGGATACCGGCTTTATGTGGATGATATGTTATCCACAAGAGAAAAGGAACTGGATAAAAAAGACCGGAAACTGGATGATAAAGCAGAATCCTTAAAGACCATGCAGGAGATCATGGACAAGAGGGTCGACCGGATTGAAGAAGTCCTGAAGGATATGGCCAAAATGCTGGCCAATAATACTAACTATACCTCGCTGGTCAGCATGCCGCAGGCAAATAAAAACAAGCTGAAATTTGTGCAGCTGACGCAGGTAGATGAAGGAAAACTTCTTTGTACCATTGTCCTGGAGGGAAATATCGTTAAGAACGAGATGATCCAGCTGGACAGAGTGATCGACCAGCAGACGCTTCTGAAATTGAACCTCTTGTTTAACAATACGCTGAACGGACTTACACTGCAGGAGATCAACTTTGATATGGCTGCCAATATGGCAGACCAGTCCGGAGAACTGGGAGAACTGGTCTCGGAGATCTTAAATGCAATCGTGGCAGCTATTGGAGCAGCAGACGGAATTGAGATCTTCACAAGCGGTGCAACGAATATCTTCAAGTATCCGGAACTGAGTGGAAATGAAAACGCCAGCCGCCTGATCTCTACATTGGAAGAAAAAGAAATGCTGACAAATCTCCTGACAGACAGTCTGGAGGAGATTGGAGATAGTACGACTGGGATTCAGATCTACATTGGTGAGGAAACACCGGTCAATTCGATGAAGGATTGTTCTGTCGTGACAGCTACCTATGAATTTGAAGATGGTGTTTACGGTAAGATTGGAATCATCGGCCCGAAGCGGATGGATTACGAAAAGGTCCTGGATGCACTGAAAAATGTAACCGGCAGCCTGGACCAGAAATTCGGAAAAGGTAAAAAGAAATAGCAGAAAGGATGGCTTGAATCGTGTCGAAAGAAAGAGACCTGAAATGGGCAAAAGAGGCAGCTGAAAAAATGGCAGAAGAAGCTGAAACAGTAGAAGAAGTACAGGAAGAAGCAGCAGAAGAGGCAGCAGAAGAAGTTTCCGAAGAAACCGCTGAAACGGAACAAGCACCGGAAGAAGATATTCCTGCTCCGGAAGCGACTGTGGATAAAGCACTTTTGGAAGCCAGAGAAAAATACCAGAGACTATTTGCAGAGTTTGATAATTATCGCAAGAGAACAGAAAAAGAAAAAAGCGCCCGGTACGATATGGGAGCTAAGCAGATGGTAGAGAAGATCCTGCCTGTCTTGGATAATTTTGAACTGGCACTGAAGAATGTCCCGGAAGAGGAAAAAGATTCCTCTTTTGTAGAAGGAATGGATAAGATCCATAAACTGTTCCTGAAGACCCTGGAAGACGCAGGAGTCAAACCAATTGAAGCAGAAGGCTGCGAATTCAATCCGGACTTTCACAATGCAGTGATGCATGTAGAGGACGATACAGTCGGTGAAAACATCGTTGTACAGGAACTTCAAAAAGGGTATATGTACAAAGATTCCGTTGTCCGCTACAGCATGGTCAAGGTAGCTAATTAACAAAAACCGCGCAGCAGCGCGTATCAATATATAAAAAACCGCAGGCCGCAAGGCCCACCGATAGGAGGAAAATAAAATGGCAAAGATTATAGGTATTGATTTAGGAACAACAAACTCATGTGTAGCAGTTATGGAAGGCGGTAAGCCGGTCGTAATCGCAAACGCAGAGGGCGTGCGTACAACACCGTCTGTTGTTGCTTTTACAAAGAACGGCGAAAGATTAGTTGGTGAGCCGGCAAAACGGCAGGCTGTTACAAACTCTGACAATACGATCTCTTCTATCAAAAGAGAGATGGGATCTGATTTCAGAGTTACGATTGAAGGCAAAAGCTATTCACCGCAGGAGATCTCCGCAATGATCCTGCAGAAACTGAAAACAGATGCAGAAGCACATCTGGGCGAAACTGTAAATGAAGCTGTTATCACAGTTCCTGCATATTTTAATGATGCACAGAGACAGGCAACAAAAGATGCAGGTAAGATTGCAGGTCTGAAAGTTGATCGTATTATCAACGAGCCAACGGCAGCAGCTCTTGCATATGGTCTGGATAATGAAGCAGAGCAGAAGATTATGGTTTACGACCTTGGCGGTGGTACATTTGATGTTTCCATCATTGAGATCGGCGACGGCGTTATCGAAGTTCTTGCAACTGCAGGTAATAACCGTCTGGGCGGCGATGACTTTGATGAAAGAGTTACAAATTATCTGATCTCCCAGTTTAAGGCGCAGGAAGGTATTGATCTTTCTACTGATAAGATGGCTCTTCAGAGATTGCGTGAAGCAGCTGAAAAAGCTAAGAAAGAACTTTCAAGCGCTACGACAACCAATATCAACTTACCGTTCATTACAGCAACGAATGAAGGCCCGAAACATCTGGATATGAACCTGACCAGGGCAAAATTCGATGAGCTGACACATGATCTGGTTGAGGCAACTGCAGGTCCTGTACAGCAGGCATTGAGAGATGCCGGCATCACTGCATCTGAACTGGGTAAGGTTCTTCTGGTTGGTGGATCCACTCGTATGCCATCTGTTCAGGAGAAAGTAAAACAACTGACTGGACAGGAACCGAGCAAGACATTGAACCCGGATGAGTGTGTTGCAATTGGTGCAGCTATCCAGGGTGGTAAACTGGCTGGCGATGCTGGCGCAGGCGATGTTCTTCTGCTGGATGTTACTCCGCTGTCACTGTCTATCGAAACTCTGGGCGGCATTGCAACCAGACTGATCGAGAGAAACACCACGATCCCTACAAAGAAGAGCCAGGTATTCTCTACAGCAGCTGATAACCAGAGCGCAGTTGATATCCATGTTGTTCAGGGTGAGCGTGAATTTGCAAGAGATAACAAGACTTTAGGACAGTTCCGTCTGGACGGTATTGCACCGGCTCCAAGAGGAATTCCGCAGATCGAAGTTACCTTTGATATTGATGCAAACGGTATCGTTAACGTTAGCGCAAAGGATCTGGGTACCGGCAAAGAACAGCATATTACGATTACTTCCGGTTCCAGCATGAGCGATGCGGATATTGAAAAAGCAGTCAAAGAAGCAGCCGAGTTTGAGGCACAGGACAGAATCCGTAAGGAAGCTGTTGACACCAGAAACGAAGCAGATTCTCTGGCAGTACAGGTAGAGAAAGCATTGAAAGATGCAGGCGATAAGCTGGATCCATCCGGAAAAGCAGAAGTAGAATCTGATCTTAGCACACTGAAAGCTTTGATTGGAAACGATGCTTCCGTAGAACTGACACCGGAGCAGGTAAGCTCGATCAAAGCAGCAAAAGAAAAACTGCTTGCAAGCTCACAGCAGCTGTTCACTAAGATGTATGAGCAGGCACAATCACAGGCAAATGCCGGAAATCAGGCAGGACCGGATATGGGCAATGCAGGATTTAACGGCGGAGCAAACTACAGCCAGCCGGAGCATGATCCGAATCCAAGTCCGGAAGGCGATGTAGTAGACGGAGATTATAAAGAGATCTAATCTAAAATGGCAGACAAAAGAGATTATTATGAGGTCCTTGGCGTTTCTAAAACAGCTACACAGGACGAAATAAAAAAAGCATATCGAAAATTAGCTAAGCAGTATCACCCGGATATGAATCCGGGTGATGCGCAGGCTGAAGCAAAGTTTAAGGAAGCTTCAGAAGCGTATGGCGTACTGAGCGATGAAACAAAGAGAAAACAGTATGACCAGTTTGGACATGCTGCCTTTGAACAGGGCGGCGCCGGCGCAGGCGGCTTCAACTATCAGGATATGAACGTGGATGATATCCTGCGAGGCTTCGGCTTTGGCGATATCTTCAGCGATCTGTTTGGCGGCGGCTTTTCCGGGGGAAGCGGTTTCTCCGGAGGTGGAAGGCGCGCACAGGCATATAATGGCCCGATGAAAGGCAGAAATGTCGGTACGACCGTTCGGATCAGCTTTGAAGAAGCGGTTTTCGGATGCGAAAAGAATATTGAGATCAATTTCAAAGAAGACTGTCCGACATGTCATACGACTGGTGCAAAGCCGGGCACGACTCCGGAGACATGTTCCACTTGTAAAGGGAATGGTCAGGTCGTCAGAACCAGACAAAGCTTCTTTGGAACGATGCAGGAAGTCGGCGCATG
>JAFWLF010000069.1:0-127839 GCA_017511185.1 Lachnospiraceae bacterium
ATCGCCCAGTTTCTCGCCGGCGGCATCCAGATAATAATCTGGTTCCCTCAGTTCCAGGTCCTCAAAGAATACCTGGTTCAGTTTGTAATCATAATTCTGTCCGGTATGGACCAGCACATGATCAAAATACTGATCGCACGCTTTGATCGTCTCGGCCAACCTGATGATCTCCGGACGTGTGCCGACCACTGTCATGACTTTTAATTTTTTCATGATTTACTCCTTAAAGCTTTTGGTAACGTCCCCTCACTGTGTTCGGCGGCAAATCGGCCTTGCATGATCAATGCTGCTTTGCAGCCTGCAAGGCCTCAATTACATACGCCTGCTTTAACAGCAGCTCTTTGATCTCTTCACGATTCAGCTGCACGGTATTATCCGAAGTGAAGGATTGATCCTGATGGATCTGGGTGTTTCCATCTTCAAAATATTTTTCATAGTTCAGATCGCGGGCATCCACTCTCACGCGGTAATAATCGCCCAGATCTTCTGCTTTACTAAACTCTTCGGCCGTCATCAGTGTCTCACTCATCTTCTCTCCGTGGCGGATACCGATATATTTCACATTTGTTTCCGGTCCGAACAGATCACAGACCGCTCCTGCCAGGTCAGCGATGGTGCCGGCAGGCGCCTTCTTGATAAAGAGGTCACCCGGGCAGGCGTGTTCGAACGCAAACAGGACCAGATCGACCGCTTCATCCAATCCCATCAGGAACCGGGTCATGTTCGGATTGGTAATAGTGATATCCTGTCCACTCTGAATCTGGTCAATAAACAGCGGGATCACAGACCCGCGGCTGCACATCACATTTCCGTATCGGGTGACACAAATGGTGGTCTGATCCTGCGGAAGGGTTCTTGCCTTCGCGATGATCACTTTCTCCATCATCGCTTTGGAGATACCCATCGCATTGATCGGATAGGCCGCCTTATCGGTAGAAAGGCAGACGATCTTTTTGACACCTGCTGCTACGGCTGCCTCCAGCACATTGTTCGTGCCAAGGATATTTGTTTTCACTGCTTCCAACGGGAAGAACTCACAGCTTGGCACCTGCTTTAAAGCAGCTGCATGGAAGATATAGTCCACGCCGGACATCGCATTGGCAACACTTGCCAGATCACGCACATCCCCGATATAAAACTTGATCTTGTCATTTTTATACTTCTTCCGCATGTCATCCTGCTTTTTCTCATCACGGGAAAAGATGCGGATCTCACCGATATCGGTGTCTAAGAACCGGTCCAGGACTGCATTGCCAAAGCTTCCGGTCCCGCCTGTGATCATCAGTGTCTTTCCAGTAAAAATACTCATTTCATTCTCCCTGTTTTTCTTCCTGCTCCCGCTTTTTTGCTGCTTTCAGTTTCGGCTCGTAAAAACGTGCTTCCGGTTTTTCGCCGACTGGCAGATAATACGTATCCGGATTCTCAGGATCAAAGATCTCATTTGCCCACATGACTGTGACCAGATCATCCTCGCCGATATTGGTAATACTGTGCGTATATCCCGGCGGAATATCCACAACCTGGATCTGATCGCCATTCACTTTATAATCCAGCACCACATCCGAATCCAGTTTCCGCAGACAGATCATGGCTTCTCCTTTTACCACGATGAACTTCTCGTTCTTGCTGTGATGCCAGTGATTGCCTTTCGTAATGCCTGGCTTTGTGATATTGACAGATACCTGTCCTCTCTCTTCTGTCTTGATCAGTTCCGTGAAAGAACCTCTCTCATCCGTGTTCATCACAAGGTCATAGGAGAACTTATCCTCCGGCAGATAAGAGAGATAGGTGCTGTACAGTTTTTTCTCAAACCCGTCTTTCAGGTATGGGATGGTTTTCTGCTTTCTGTCCTCAAGGAAAGACATCAGCATGGATGCCACATTTCCAACCGTCACAAAATCCACCGGTCCGGCGGTGTAATAGGTATTGCCTTCCATGGCTTCCCGGATCTTTTGCCGGTCTGCTCTTGGCAGGAATTCTTCCATTTTTTCTCTGGTCAGGATCTCCGGTTCCTGCTCCGCAAGAAGACCGCAGAGCGTCTCCATCAAGTCATCGATATACAAAAGCGGGACCACTGCGTTTTCATCATGGATCGTGATCGGGATGCCTCTTGTAATATTGTGGCAGAAAGTCGCGACCATGCTGTTGTAATTTGGCCTGCACCATTTCCCGTAAATATTTGGAAGACGGAAAACATAGACTTTGCTCCCGGTCTCTCTTTCATAGGCGTAAAGGGTCTTCTCCCCCATTGCCTTGCTCTTACCGTAATCATTCTCCAGTGCCGCCTGGATCGACGAGGTCATCGCGACAGGCGGATTCTTTCCGCGTTCTTTCAAAAGCCCGCAAAGATGCTTTGTAAAGTCAGTATTCCCGCTGTAAAACTCGGACGTATCAACCGGGCGGTTCACACCGGCCAGATGGAAAACAAAATCCGCCTGACCGCAATATTCCCAAAGGTCCTCTTCCGTGCTTTCCAGATCAAATGCCAGCACTTCATGGCCCCTGTTTTTCAATTCGAGGCAAAGGTTTTTTCCGACAAAACCATTTGCACCCGTGACCAGTATTTTCATAGGTTTCTCTCCTTCATCGGTTCACATAAAAAACCAGAATAATTATAGTACATTTAACTGTCAAAATCCATCTTTTCCACCCATCTGCGTCTTCATAGAAAAACGCCCCGAAGGTTATTTCTTCGGGGCGGATTCATTATCAATTTATATATCTGTTCAGGAGAGGATCTCTTTGATGAGATAAGCCATATCTTTGCTCATCTCCGCATGATGATCACAAATGTACATAGCCCCGTCACACTCCGTGACCTGCATGTCAAAAATGACTTCTGCAAACCAGCGTACTGCCACAAAGAGCACGCCATCTTTCCGAATGACCGGCATGAGCATGGACCTAAGGAATCCATCCCACAAAGCTGCCGCACTCGCTTCCGCGATCTGGCAATCTCCTTCCATACAGTGAAGCGTTGCGCTACGGCCGTCTGTAGAGTAATCAATACTGATATCGAAATACTGGCTCAGGAAACTCACAGGCACATAAAGCTCTTTCTTATAATCCACACGGCTATGGCTCTTAAAATCATAGTTGGTGAGAGTCTCCAGGAAGGCTGGTGCCTCCAGTTTTACCCGGCTGTTGTTGATGTAGGCGTATTCACAGCCATCGCATAGCGCGGCAGCATCTACATCTCCCCGGGCAGAGTAATCCGTATCCAGACAGCTGATGCTGCCATCTGCATTCCGGCGTGTCCCCTTGAACAAGGTGTTCCATGCCCAGTAAGCATCATCCAAGGTCTGGCCGTGGGACCGATGTTTCACATCCCGATAAACAAGATTGGCCTTTTTCCCGGTGTAGAAAGCAAAATTATTCACATCCAGAATGGAAAGACGCGGCAAAGTGTCGCATTCATTCACCTTGAGCCAGAATTCCCGGTTCACGGCGTTGACGTCCTGACGGGTGGTATTCTCTTTTCCGGCAACAGGTGCCGCTACGATATCATCCAGCTCCCCACGGGATTGATATACCGGCACCGGGCACTCAAAGCCTCTGACATTCCACGCATCATCAAACAATGCCATTTGCGGGGATGGGCCAGCGGTGCTGTCGATACCCGCCAGCAGACTGCCACAAACCCTAGCGAACATCATGGTCATAATATCACCCATGGACATACCCTGAAGATAGACCCTGCCTTCATCAATGTTGTACTTCTCATGCATCTCTTTAATGAGGCCTTTCAGGAACTGGATATGATGGTGGGTCTCCGATACTCGTCCGTCCGGAGTGGAACCGAAAATGTCCATCATATTTGGCAGTTCATTTGCTTTCTGCGGATCGTCAACCGTCAGCCACGCCCGGCGGACACCGCCTGCATTCGGAAATACAGCAACGCATCCTTCCTGCTCCGCAATATAACACCAGGAGGTCTCATCAAACTGCATGGAAGCATGCGCACCACCGCCGTGACAGGAGATGATAAGAGGAGGCTTGGTTTCCGGGTCCAGGTCCTCTGGAATATACTCCAGCCAGCTGTCCTCTATGCCATCCGCAAAGACCTTGCTTTTTTGCACCGGCGGATGCGGCGGAATGTGTGTGTTGGAGTTAGTGTTGTTTCGGATGCTGCCTTCCGGGGCATCCTCTGTTATTGCCGTTCCCGTAAAGGGAATGCCTGGTTTTAATCCAAACTTGCTCATAATCATCTCTCCTTTCCGGATCATTCTGTATGAATCATTCTTTTAAATACAAATTAACACAGGGAGCACACTATACGCAATGACTGATTATCTGCGGGCATCTCCAAAGAGTTTCCCAAAGAGGAGTTTTTCCAGAAGGTTGACTGTAAAAGTCAGAAGGACCATGAGAAGGAAACAGAAAAGGAGCATCATCTCATCGCTTCCATAGACAATCTGTTTTATCCCGAGAACACCGAACAGAAGGGAAAAAAGATTTTTAAAGATCATCTCATTTCCGTTCAGATACAAGCTCCCTTTGCCAATAAAGGCCAGAAAACGGTTCACGCCCGGAACCTTCTCCAGGAACCGTGAAAAGCAGACAAAGAAGAACATCAGGATAAAGGTACTGATAAGGTTTGCTGCCTGGAAAAGCCTTTGCCCCAGTGTCTGCTGCAGATACCCGGAAAACCAGACGCTCTGAAAGAGAAGGAAGACTTCGTATCCCAGCGAAACCAGGAAAAAGATCCAGAACAGCGTCTTTATCCCTGCTTTTTTACGGCTGTATTTCCAATCCCGGAAAAACGGAAACAGAAGTGCACCGAGAAAGTAGAACAACAAATAAACAAAAGCAGAATCCGCGTTCCAGAACCAGGATGGATCATTGGTAGGCTGATGTCCCAGGAAGAAGGTACCAACGACATAGAGTGCGACAACAATCACAGCTATAAAGATCCTGCTGCGGATGATCCGTTTTAAGATCTCAAAGAATACACTAATGACAAACAGGCACGGCAGGAACCAGAGCTGGATCGCCGGCGTCTGATTACGGATGCCAAAGAGTGTCTGCAAAAGCATCCGCGGGACATCCGAAAATGTATACATGCGGACAATCAGCATGTAGATGATCGTAAGGAATGAAAAAAGCACATACGGCAGAAGGAGCGATCGGATCTTCTTCAGCAGAAATGCCCAGAACGATCCTTCTTTCGGTGTCATCGTCGCAAAGAATCCTGCTGCGAAAAAGAACAGCGGCACGTGTTGTGCGAAAATAAAAAGATACGTGTTCTCAGAAACAGGAAGATGCCCCAGATAGATCAGGAGCATCCCCGCCCATTTCAGAATATCAGCCCAAAGAATACGCTGTTTCATTTTTCCTTTCTCCAGCAGAAGCAATTTCGCTTTATTCATCATACCCGTTTCGGATTATTCTTTCCAGTGCTTTTTCGTGACGCATTTTGCACTTTTCTTCATTCAGGTCACTTTTCATTTGAGGAAAAAGTGACCTCCTGAATGGGTTCCTCCATTTAGGTCAAGAAGCGGGATAAAAATAGTGACCCACCAGGACATTCCCTTCCTCCAGGTCACTGAATCAAGAAAGAGTTTGTGACCTAATTAGAAGAAGGTGCGATACAGGTCACTCAAAATCAAGGAATAGCGTGACCCATCAGCTGGTGCCTGCAAATAGGGTCACTCAAAATACAATAAACGCGTGACCTGTAAGCGAGGTACCAGAAATCAGGTCACTCAAAACAGCAAAAAGGAGTGACCCATAAGAACACTAATGAGATTTAGGTCACAGATGGGATGCGAAAAGAGTGACCCACTGAAAGCATCCCTCATTTTAGGTCAACGATCGGGATTAAAAAAGTGACCCGCTGAGGTCTTCCCCCGATTCAGGTCACTTAAACTCTAGAGTTTGATCTTTGTGATGTTCTTGCGGCGAACAAAAGGTTCATACAAAAACTGGCGGAACGCATAGACAAGCTTCCGCGGCGCTTTTTCAATCAGCGCGTCGCGTTTCTGCGTATTTGTAATGCTCCGTTCTTCTTCGTACCAGCCTTCTTCATAATCAGTCTGCTGTGCAGTGATCCTTTCAGGCGTCGGTCCGATCTTCCGGGCGATCACATAGATCTCGGTCTGTGTATTGACGTCAAACTGCACTCTGCCTGCAGCCTCAGACGGAGAATATTTGACCTTCCAGACTTTATCCTTTGCAGAGAACTTCACGATAAAAACATCCAGGATCTCCATCCCGTTCTGTTTTGTGAACGTGCTGTAGAAAAAGTCCGGCGAAAACTGATACAGCCCATGGCCGTTAAAATTATTGGTCGGCACCATGCAGATATAGGTTCCGCCTAACTCAAGCATGGAAAAACAATTGCCCAGCACCATCGGCACTGCAAAAACATGCTCCATCGTCCCGCCATCGATGATGCAGGAAAACTGTCCTTCCAGTTCTTTTCCGATCGGCTGGTTCAGATCATGTAAAATATCCGGATTCTCATGCGAAAAGCCGTCCAGACTCTGCAGTTTTGATCCATACATGTCCTGAAAAATACCTTCCGCATACGGACTTTCAAAGTCTTTCGAAAGGAGTTCGGGCGAGATCTTTCCCGCATAGTCCGGCAGATATTTCCGGAATTCTTTCTCCGAAAACGCGCGGAACTGACGTCCCAGTGTCAGCGTCCGGGAAAAATCTGTGCCATAGTTCTTTCTGGCGTATTCAATTGTCAGCATCGATGTGATACGAAATCCCATATCTGTTCCTTAGAAATACAGCTCCTGCAGTTTTTTCCGGTCGACTTTGTTGTTCTGGTTCAGCGGCAGATTCTCCATCCGCACAAATTTATTCGGCACCATATGACGCGGCACCTTTTCTTTCAAACGATCACGCAGTTCTTTTTCATCCAGGGAGCCGACATAGCACATGATGATGTGCTCGGTCTCTTTATTAAAGATGCATGCACACTGCATCCGGTCATCCAGTGCACAGGCAGCCAGTTCGATCTCGCCTAATTCCACACGATGTCCCATGTGTTTGATCATAAAGTCGCGGCGGCTCTTAAAGACGATCTCGCCAAACTCATTGCGTTCCACAATATCTCCGGTGCAATAGATCGTCTCACCCGGTTTCAGTGGATTATCCTGATACTTTTCAGCCGTGGATGCATCATCTTTGAGGTACCCCAGACCCATGCCCGGACCAGCCAGACAAAGCTGTCCTTCTTCACCATCTTTTGCTTCTGTGCCGTCATCTTTGATGATATAGGCAGTTACGAATTCTGCCGGGAATCCCAGCGGGATCCGCTCATCATCAGCGATCTCACGCTCCATTGGATACAGGAATGTATAGAAGAATTCGGATGCGCCATAACCCTGGCAGTAGCGCGGATCCGGGATCACTTTCTTCATCTTGTTGATCAGTTTGGTCGATGCCACATCACCCGCAAAGGTAACAGTTCTCAGGCACTTATTCAGCTCCTCTTCATAGCCTTCCCATGCTGAAAACCGGGAGATCACAGTCACGCCGCTGGCTACCCAGTCAATAATGGAGATCTGATTCTCTACCAGATACTTTACCAGTTCAGCCGGCTGACTGAACAAGTCCTTCGGCATAAAATAGCAGGTAGCTTCCGCTGCAATGGAGAAGAACAGATTCAGCACGCCCATGACATAATACATCGGAGACTGGTTGCCTACATGGTCGGTAAAAATGATCCGCACATCGTCGCGGTTGGCAATGGAGCAATACAGGATTCCGTTGTGGCCCTGCATGACGCCTTTCGGATTTCCAGTCGAACCGGAAGTAAACACGACGCTGGCAAGTTTCTGCGATACTTCTTCTTCCACGATCACAGGAAGATCAAAGTCTGCTTCTTTTTGCTCTAGGATATCCTCATAAACCAGAACCGTTCCGTCAAAATGTATTTCTCTGGCTTTTTCTTCTGTCTCACGATTAGTCAGGATGATCACCGGTTCCAACGTCTCAAAGATCTTCTCGATCCGCTCATTCGGCATAGTCTCGTCAATACAGGAATAGTAATCACCAGCGTATAAAATGCCGTGCATGCAGGCGGCCAGATCGTTGCCAGCCTCGATCAGAGTTGCCACGGGCTGCGGCTCCTTTTCGCCGATCTTAGCCGGATCTTCTCCGGTTGCACAGATGATGGCTTTCGCAATACGGATAGAGATGTCATACATTTCCTGATATGTCATCTCTCCATCAATATCTACAAACCCGACCTTCTCCGGTACATCTTTGACCGCTTTATCGAGTAATTCTGTCACACGTTTGAATTCCATTAAATATTCCTCCTGAGTTTTTCTATGTTCCTTAGATAGTCTAACGTCTGTTTGATCACATTTACATGACCGCCTTCTTCTTCCGTATAACGGACCGGCAGCTCGATGATCTCTTTCCCGCTCCGTTCTGCCCGGATCAGCAGCTCAATGATAAAGAACCATCCGTTCTCCGTCGTATCTGACTGACGGATCAGATCCTCTACGAACTCCTTCCGGAAGAACTTAAATCCGCAGATAGCATCCTGTGACTGCATGTGGAGCCGGCTTTTCATGACCAGTGTCAATCCCTTGGATGTCACATTCCGATACCACTTTCTTCCAATCGTCCGCGCGCCTTTTGCCTGCTTGGATCCATTGATCATACAAAGATCAGCGTCCTCCTCAAAAAGGCGGATCACCTGAAGCAGGTGCCTCAGGTCAGTGGAAAGATCCACATCCATATAGCCAGTGATCTCAGCTGTATTGGCTGCGATCCCTGCCCTGAAAGCTGCACCAACACCTTTTTCCGCGATCCGGATATAGCGCACGTTTTCGTATTTGCTTACCAGCTGCTTTGCGATCTGTTCCGTTGCATCCTGTGATGCATTATCCACAATGGTCAGCTGATAAGAAAAATCCGTTTCATTCGGAACGACAAAGCGCTCCAGAAAAGCAACTGTCTGGGTAATGCCCCTCTCCAGCCGCTTCTCCTCATTATATACAGGAAACAGAATATTGATCTGCACGATAACTCCTTAAAACTGTGCGTAAATAAATTCCGTATTGGAAATATTCAGCGACAGCAATATCATAACGATCACGAACCAGTAGATCAACAGGCGGATCACAAAGTGCTGTTTCAAAACCAGTCCGCAGATTTTCTTCTTTGTATTGTACTCAATAACCGATACGATCAGCAAGGTGAAAAATCCGATCAGCAGTAAAACAAGCTGCAGACCATCCAGATCAAATTTCAGGATCGTACCGTCAAACAGGGAAACAAAGTCAAATTTCTGGAAGATCTTACCTGTCAGTTCCCCAAGCTGCGCCAGATCTTTCACGCTGAACAAGAGCGGCGCCAGCCATAACAGGAGCGTCGTCCTTACCTGTTGCCAGAATTTATATAACGGCGATGCCACAGCCTTTGGATGTTTCTTTCCAAATGATGCGGCCACCGGTTCCAGCAGCATGGTGACAATAAAGATCACGCCATAATAAACGCCCATCAGGAAGAACTTCCATCCACTCCCATGCCATACACCCATAATGATCCAAAGGATCATCAGTGCGATGCAGGAGATGAGCTTTGTCCTTCTCTTGCGTGCATTCCTGTCTGCTCCCTTTTTGATAAAGAACTTCGCCATGCGGCTGACAGACAGCGGATAATAAATATAATCCTTCAGCCATGCACCAAGTGTGATATGCCATCTTCTCCAGTATTCCGCAATGCTGCGGGAGAAGTAAGGCTGGCGGAAGTTTTCCGGCAGTGTAATGCCAAACATCTGACTGATACCAATCGCCATGTCGGCAAATCCGGAAAAGTCTGAATACAGCTGCAGCATGGAAAGCAGCATGGCCAAAAGGATCAGAACGCCCGTTGCTTTGCTGCTTCCATAGATCCCGGCGATCAGCGCTGCCGTACGGTTGGCTATCACCAGCTTTTTAAAGCAGCCCCAGCCAAAACGCATCAGGCCTTCAAAGATCGATCCTGCCTCATAGGTATGCGGCTCATAAAACTGCGGAGTTAGATCTCCGTAACGGTTTAACGGACCCTGTGTGATCGACGGAAAATAAAAAGCAAATAACAGCAGTTTAGCGAAACTGCGCTCTGCAGCGATCTGCCCGCGGTAGACATCCACCGTATAACTGATGATCATCAGTGTGTAATAGGAGATGCCAAGCGGAAGCAGAAGGTCTTTCAAAACCCATGAGCCTCCAGCAGCCATTCCACAGATCTCTGGCACGTATTTTAAGAGGATCAGGATGACAACTGCACAAAAAATACAGATGGCTACCAGGATCTTTTTCTTTTGTTCCGGATGCGTTTCCATTCTTTTGACCAGGAAGAAGATCAAAAGCGTTTCCGCTGCCAGCGCCACCAGGCCGAGTCTGGTCGCATAGACATAAAACAGGAGGCTGGCAGTCAGCAGCACGATCCACTGGCCCTTTTTCGGCACCAGATAATAAACAGCAAAAGCAACAGCCAGAAAAACAAAGAAAAGCAGGCTTAACAGATTCATGAAGCCTCCTTTCCGTATGTCTTAACGAGCCAGCTGGTATAGACCCTTGCTCCATCCTCATTCAGATGATCGGCATCGTCAAAATACTTTTCGTCATATGGTGCAAAGGAGGTTTCGATATGCACCTTTGGGAACTGCGCTGCCGGATAATCTTTCTGCAGCGTTTCAAAATAAGCAGAAAATGGTTCAGAGATCTTTTTGCTTTCCTCAAACGTTGTTGCGATCAGCGGCATGTTGAGAGAATAGACTTCTATATCATTTTCCACGCAAAGGTCGATGATCTTCCGGTAATACTGATCCAGTGTTTCCAGCGGGACAAATTCCGTCATATCATATTCCGCACTGGTCGGCCACCAGCTGACAAATGTTTTAAAGCCTTTGCGGTCTGTCATTTCCCTGTAGGCTTCTTTGTTGATGGTCAGCCGGTCTTCTGAAAAAGATTTGACCAGCGGAGTCATGTATTTGGTTGGTGATTTGATCTTATATTCCAGCAGGGAGAAAACGTTAGATCCGCCCGCTTCTTTCAGTGCAGCTTCCTCCTGGTTTGCTTTGGCAGAGCGGATCACTTCCATCGCATCAGAAAACGTGATCGCGTCAAAGTAGACCGTTCGTGTCCAGAAACCGTCAAAACTGGTAAAATGATAGGCGCTCTCAGAAAGAAAGACTTTCTTCGGAACGCCTCTGTTTGCAATATATTCAGTTAATGCGTAATAAGCTTCTACAGAAGTGGAGCCGCCCTGTGCCAGAGAAACACAGTTCTCGCTCCCTCCTAATTCATCCAAAAGTTCCGGAAGGATCGCGGACTTGGCTCTGGAATCTCCCAGGATCAGAACATCCGCATTCGGGATATCCGTTTTCCCCATCCGGTAATCTTTTCCCTCCCGGTAATAGGAGTATTCTCCGTCCATATAAGAATACGGAGCTGACGCCAAAAAGATCCAGACGAGGATCACAGGAAGAAACACAAGAATGATTTTTCCGATAACTTTCAGCGCCTTCATAGAAAGATGCTACAGGCTTCTTAAATATTCCACAGCTGTCAGCACATCCCGGCTTCTCTCCGGCATGCGCATTTCGATGGAAATATAGTTTTCATAGCCATTTTCATCCAGGATCCGTTTGATCTCTCTGTGTTCTTCCCGCTGTCTGAGCATTTTCAGATTTGGTTCACTGTAATGCACGTGATTGATCAGAGGGATATTCTTTTCTGTCAGAAGTTCGTAAATGTTTTCCCCATTGGCCAGAATGGCGCCCAGATCCAGATTGACCTTGAACGCTTTGGATGCATTCTTTCCGACTTCTTTTCCGATATACCGGACCAGTTCAAATGCCTGTGATGTATAGTTGATAAAGTTCGTATTATAGATAGATGGATTTGCTTCGATCGCGATGCATGTGCCCCTCTGCGCCGCATACATCGTAAGCTCCGAGAAGAAGTTCACAGACACCTTGCCAGCCAGCGCCAGGTCATAGCCATCCGGAATATTCCTGTTTTTCGGACATCCAAAGACAATGTTTTTGCACTTCAATGCGACTGCAAAATCAATTGCTTTTTTCATATACTGGATCAGGCTTCTGTTTTCTGTTTCCGATCCAAAAATATTGTAATCGATCCCATTCAGAACAGACTGCATGGAAACGGTCTTCACTCCGTAATAGTTATACAGGTCTCTTGCCCATTCTGACGCTTCCCGGATGCGGTCATATGGACCTGCCTGACGTCCCAGCATTTCCGAATGTTCCCACTGGAAGATCCGTGTCGGGGCAATCTCTAATCCCATCCTGCGGTCGCCTAGGAATTCATACATCCTTTCGTCTTCATCCGGGCTCCATGCAATGTTGGAAATAGCATATTTCATAATGTGATCTCCTTGTCTGTAAAATCCTTGATCCTCTTAAGCATATCTTCTTTTTGGTATAAGTATCCGCCGTTTGCATCGGCAGCTGCGAAACCTCCCATCTTTTCAAAATGGACGGTCCGCATATCATAGTCTGCCGGTGTTCCGGGCAGCTCATTCACAAACTCTTTTCCGGTCAGGTAAAAATAAACTTCACTGCTTTTGACCGGTTCCGTTGCAATATTCAGCAGTGAAATGCCAGCGTTCATTGCTCTTTCAATATCCCCGTAAAGGTCTGAAAGATCGTAAAACTGATACACCGCGCGGGAATCCGTAAAGTTCAATGCGGAGAATCCGACCTCTTCAAAGATTTTCCGCAAAAGAGCTTTTTCTTCTTTTTCTTCCGCCCGGCAGGCATAAAAACCTTTTTCGTTTATCTTATAATACTCCATTAACTCCTTTTTTTGTGCAGAAAGTTCTGTGAACTTCTGCTCATTTAAGAGTGATGGGATATAGTGGATGTAATCGTAAATAAAATTCTTTTTAATGCCTTTCCCAAACAGACCCGGAAGCCGCACGATCAAATGATCCTTAAAAGTCTCTTCTACAAAAGTTTCCAGCATACGGCGGTGCTTTCCATAAGCGCCGTTTCCTGAAGCGGCATCCTTTTCCGTGACCGGAAAGGTTCCTTCATACACGTCCACCGTTGAGATCAGCACTACTTTTTTCGGTGCGATTTTACGGATGTTTTCCTGCGCATTCAAGATGATCTTTTCATCCTCTTCCGGAAATGTATTTGCAGTAAACTTTTCTGCCGGGACTGCCGCATAATAAAGGATATCCGGCTTTGTGCCGAAAGCTTCCCCGATATTCTTACTGTTATAAAGGCCTGCAAACGCTCCGGCTGCTGCCAGATTACCGCCTACAAATCCTGTGTATCCCGCCAGCGCTCTCATTTTACGATCACGGTCTTTCCGCTTCCGGTCGTTTCATCATCCAGAAGCTTTCTCATTTCCGCAATAACTTCCCCTGCTGTCAGGATCCGTCCGCGCGGATTATTATAAGCTGCCTGTTCCTTGATCAGATCCGGCATATCCGAAAGGAATTTGGTGTCTGTCAGATCCGGTGCCATGGCATTCACACGGATCCCTTTCGGAGAAAATTCTTTGTGCAGTGCACGCATCAGCCCCAGCATAGCGCTTTTGGTAGTAACATACTGCGCCAGGAAGTTTGGCGTGCCCTCTTCTGTTCCATAATAGGATGACATCAGCAGCACATTGCCTTTCTTCGCTTTGGACATCTTTGGCAGAAGATCCTGCAGGATCAATACGGCCGATTTAAAAGAGATGTCCAGGTGTGCCTGGAAGAAGTTGTCCCAGTCCATTCTCTGGAAACGTTCCGGAATGGCTTTTGGCGCAGGCAGATGCACAAAGTCGGTGACCAGTTCTTTTTCATGCAGTTCTTTCAGGAACTCTTCGATCTCACCCACTTTACGCATATTCACCTGCCGGAGAAAGAGTTTTTCTCTCAGCTTCGGATAAGCATTCATCAAGTCTTCGATCAGATCATAGCAGTCATAGTAGGTGCCATAGATCCATTCAATATCTGCCAGGTCTTCCCTGCAGTATGATTCCATCAATTCCAGTCCAAATGCGGAATCAGCCGCGGTGATCAATAATCGTTTCATTTATCGGACTCCTATCTGCATTACTGCTTTCAGCACTTTTGTGCCGTAACGTTCATTTTCTTTTTCTCCTGTTACCGTCCCTGTTACCTTTAAAACCAGGAACCGGAACGTATCATTTACTTCACTCACCTTTCCGGTAAAGGTGATCTCCTCACCCGGAAAGACCGGTTTTACAAATTTGACTTCCACACTCTGGATCAGTGAGTTCTCGCCCGGCAGATAGACGCCTGCCATGGTGGATAGAAAGGAAGCAGTCAGCATTCCATAAGCGACTTTTCCGCCAAAACCTTTTTCTTTTGCAAATGTTTCATTACAGTGCAAAGGATTCACATCCCCGGTCATCTCCTGGAACTGATGCATCATCTGCTCCGTGATCGTCACAGAGAACTGTTCTTCCATTCCGGTTTTTATTTCTTCAAACGTATAATGGTTCATATCGTTCCTCTCTTCCCCCGACCGAAGGTCGAGGGAGCCTGGCGGCTTTGAGCGAATAAGAGAAACTCGACAGAGTTTCGCCCTTTATAATTTTTCCACACTTCCAACCACATAGCGCTGCCTGCGGAAATTCAGATTCAGGATCAGCGACAGGTATTTCAGCACAAAGGTTAAGATCGCAAACAAAGCAAAGAATCCGATCGCCAGAAAGATCATGATCGGCGTCCAGCCTTCAACAGGATGTCCGGTTGCGTAAATGACCACCGTGTAAATGCCTACCACAGCTGCAAAACACAGCATGATGATAGAAAGCACCAGCGCAATCTTGAAGCCGATGTCTGTAAACAGGATCAGTGAATCCATCGCCAGCGTCCGTCTCTCTTTACCGGATCCCCTGTCTGCTGCAGCTTTCTGCGGATCAAAAGTCAAGTAGGTTGATGCCAGACCGGAATTTGCAAAAACGGCTTTGCGGTACATGGTCGCATGATTCATCGCCGTCGCCCGGTTGATCGCCCGTCTGGAGATCAGCCGGAATGCTTCTGTCCGTATCTTAGCTTTAATATTTGAAAAATGATTGAAGATGGAATAAAACATCCGGGAGGAAAGTTTGGTCTTTCCATTCGGGCAGGCGGAGATGATGTCAAAGCCTTCCTGCATTTTCCGGTATAACTGTTCTATCATATCATCCGGCCAGGTCTGCTGCGCATAATCAAATTCGTAGACAAAATCACCGATCGCAATATCGCTGCCGGCATTCATTGCCAGCTCAACGCCCTGCACAAATCCCATATTTACAATGGTCACCGGACAGGTGAAATCTTTTGACACTTCCCTGATCTTCTGCTCGGAAAGATCCGTAGAAGCATCATCCACGCAAATGATCTCAAACTGTGCAAACTGTTTTTCCAGCTGTCCATACACATGCTGAAGGAAACTGCCGATCGTGGCAGCGTTGTTTCGCACATAGATCACTGCAGAGATAAAGATTGGTTCTTTGCCGTTGTTCATAATAATTCCTCCAGGTCATAGACCGTTGTGATCTTCCCGGACAGCACACTGACAAATGTCGGAGATGTGCTGTGCGTTTTGATCATGGTTGGGCGGGAATCATCCACATCCGAAGCCATTAAGATCGGCTTGATGGAAAAAAGAGATCCCAGGTATTCAAACTGAAAGTCCTCTTTCATATATTTGCGGGCCAGTTTGGACATATAAGGCCATGCAGAGTCCGGTTTTGCCGGGCAGGTATTGCAGTTTGCCAGATATCCTTTCCGGCAGGTTCCGCCGCTCTTTTTCTGGCATTCAAATTCCGCCAGTTTTTCATAGCAGGTCTGATGCGGCGTAAAGGTAACGCTGGTCAGTGTATGAAGCCCGGTCCTGCCAAACGGCATAATGGAAAAGAATGGTCCGTCCATGACGGTGATCCCCACGTTTTTCAGTTCTTCTGACACGTGGCATAGGATCACTTCACATAATTCATATTTGATCCGGAATGGTTCAAATCCTGCCAGTTCTGTTAGTTCATTCACACAGGCATAAGAAGCGTTCATCACAAACGGTGCTTCATAGCTTCCCTCTCCTGCTTCCAGAAGATAAACGTCTTCCTTCTTTTCGATCTTTGTGACCGGCGCACCGGTTTGGATCATTACATTTGGATAATCCTTCAGATCACCCAGCATGCGTCTTTTAAGGATCTGTGCATCAAAGGTGACCTCCCGTGTCAGAAACGCTCCGTCGCACATCCCTTCTTTAAAGTAGGTCTCAGCAGGGACTCTCTCTGCTGGTATCTGTGCCGCTTCTGAAAACTTTTCAAACTGTTCCGCACTGGTCCAGGAGAATTTGGAGCTGGTCGCATAGACCTGATCAAATGCATCATAAATGCATTCCGGATATTCTTTTACAAAACGGTCAAAATAGCCGGCCGTTGCTTTTGCTGTAGATAAGGATCTCGGATAATGATACCCCAGATGCACCCGCGCCTGATTCACATACGTCGCACGTGTAAAACAGTCGTCCTCTTTTTCCAGCACAAGAACACGCTCATTCTTCCGCGCACATAAAAGCGCTGCGTAAAGCCCGTAAATGCCTGCTCCTATAATGATTTTATCAAACTTTCCTGCACTCATTAATCAAAGTTAAAGATTGGATAATAATCCTGGATAATTGTCACCGAGTAAGAACTGATGACATAATCCGGTTTTGTTTCTGTAATGTAGTCTTTAATACTGCCGTCATAATAACGCGGGTCGATCAGTTCCACCTGCTTTGCATTCAGGGAAATAAAACCTGTAACCGGAATGCACAAAGAGTCTGCCACAAAAAGGATCGTGGTATCGTTGTCTGCCTGCAGGTTTGTCACCGTTGCTTTTCCGGTTCCATAGAACGAGAGCAATGCCAGGAAACACTCTCTCCAGTATATGTCTTCATGATTCATTTCATCTCTGTCATAAAGCGCTTCCCAGTTTCCTTCCCGCATATACCGTTCTCCGTCCTGTCCCTTTTTATCCAGGGCCAGATTCAGGAACGTATCAAACTTTGGATGCATCAGCTCAAAATCATCCGGCGCTGCCTCGGCCAAAGTTGCCTTTCTGCCCAGCGACCCCAGATAGTGTTCCGGAAGCACCTCAATTTCATACTGGTTTAGATCATAGTAACTCGGATCATATACAAAACCATACTGTTCCTGCATATACTGACAGATCTCATTGGTTGCCCAGAGCGCCACCGGCTGGCGCCAGTGATGATCCGTCCGGAAGAATAACGAGCGGTAATCCGAAAATGCGGTATGCATGTTATCCCGGATATCCAGGCAGTCGATGCCGTAGGCACGCAGATCCTCCACTAAGAGGTCCGCATTCTGATTGGAAAAATCCTGCACCTGATTGATCCCTTCATCCCCGTATTTATTGATATTGCCTGGAGTCTGCACATAAAAGAAGGTGGATCCTGCTGCCTTTGCCGTCTCTGAGAGGCCTTTGATCTTGGTAGCGATCTTCTGGATATCCTCCGGAGACTCTTTTGGATTCGCACTGGCCAGATACCCATCCTCCAGGTATAAGAGGCTGTTGTATTCTCCCGGCGCAAAGATCTTAAACCCGATCAGGTTTTTATACCGGACCTCTGTCTCTACGATCTTCCGTCTGCCCAGCAGCAGATCATTGGAATATGCATTGGTATAATTTTTCGCAGCAAATACAGCATTGCTGTAGCCCTTGGAGATCCTCTGCAGGAAGTTATCCTCCTGCCCGATCTCATAGACTTTCGTCTCAATGCTGTGATCCATCCGGAACAATTCTGTCTTTCCTGCCTTGATCGCAATCGCTACCGCGATGATAGAGATCAGAAAGGCAAACAGAATGCCAATGATGATCCGCGTTATGATCTTTTCAACTTTTCCTTCTTGCTGCATGTTTAAAAATTAAAATAAATGAACGGGTTGTACAGTTCTGTCACAATGGACAGGACGGAAAGGACAAAAATAGCCAGAACCACGACGCCCCTTCCGATCTCTCTTACCAAAGGCTTCCTGATCTTTCCGCTGATCCATCTGGCAAACGGCGTGCACAGAAGGATCGCTGCCGGAAGCAGGAAACGGATATTTTTCAAATACTTCCAAAAATCACCATCTACAAATGTATTGGTCGTGCCTCCAAACAGGTTTCCGATATACCGGAACGCCAAAGGAAGGCTCTCTGCCCGGAACAGCACATAAGCGATCAGCAGGAAAAAGATCACATAAATATGATAGATGATCTTTTTCGCCTGAAATCCTTTTGTGGCTGCACTTTTGAGTGCTTTTTTGCCCATTCCCGTCAGGGATTCAAAACTCATCAACACAAAGAACAAAAGTCCCCAGATCACAAAGTTCCAGTTGGCGCCATGCCAGAATCCCATAGCCAGCCACAAGACCAGAAGCGATAAAACGACCGGTACATACTTTCCTTTTTTCTTGCCCAAAGTTTTTCTGGCCCATCCGCCCAGACGGATCATGCCGTCACTCTTCTGCAGCGGATAGAACAGATAATCCTTCATCCAGCTTCCTAATGTCATGTGCCATCTGCGCCAGTATTCCGTAAAGGACAGCGACACATACGGATAATCAAAGTTCTCCGGAAAATGGAATCCAAAGATTCTGCCCAGGCCTATGGCCATATCCGAGTAACCGGAAAAATCAAAGTAGATCTGCAGCGTGTAGCAGATGGTCCCCAGCCAGCTAGTTGCAACCGAATTGGTTCCCGGACTTAAAAATGCATAGTCTGCAATAATGGCCAGAAAGTTGGCCAGCAGGACTTTCTTACCCAGTCCATATACAAACCGCCTGACACCATAAGTGATATCTGCCGATGTTTCTTTCCGGTTCAGCAGCTCTTCCGATACATCCGCATACCGGACGATCGGTCCGGCCACCAGCTGCGGGAACATGGAAATATAAACGCCCAAGAGCAGAATGTTTTTCTGCACCTTGTCTTTATTAAAGTAAACATCCAGTCCGTAGGAAAGGATCTGGAACGTATAAAACGAGATTCCAAGCGGCAGGGCGATCCGGATCGTTCCTCCAAAGATGCCTGACACAAAACCCAGATACTTAAACACGAACAGCAGTCCCAGGTTCAAAAGAAGGAGCGCTGCAAGCAGCCAGTGCCGCACTGCTTTCTGCTCATATTTCCCGAGTCCCAGACCGATCAGATAATTCAGGACGATCGAGATCATCATGATAAAAACAAAACGCGGCTCACCCCATCCGTAAAAGACAAGGCTGGCGATCAGAAGGACGATATTCTTGAATGTCCGTCCTCCGTCCCTGCACTTCTTTGTAAACGGGTTAAAGTAAAACAGCAGGGTCACCGGAAGAAAGACGAATAAAAAGATGTTTCCTGAGAAAACCATGTTCAGCCCTTCCGACGATATTTATTCTGTATCAGAGTTTTTATAATCCAAATATGTTTCATATAACTGGTTCCAATAAGCATTGATCCCGGTTCCCTGGATCCGCTGATCCGTATAGGACGCTTTTTTCTCCATATATGCAGCCAGATACCGGCTGATCTTTTCTGTTCCGTAAATATTAAAATGCGAAGAGGTATCGCAAAAATCATTTTGTTCATCCAGAGACAGTGCCGTTATCACGTTCTCATCATTCATCTCCAGATACTCCACTCCCTCTTCCTGCGCAAAAGCTTTCAGGGAATTGCTCATTTCCACGAGCCACCCCTTGGACGGTGTCTTGACCAAAACCAGCTCAACTCCATTTACCTCGCACAGATTGCGGATCTTTTCAAACCATTCCCGGTTGACTGGTGTGATCGTAGTTTCATAGACTCCGCCAAATTCCTCCATAGTCGGAAGCCACCTATAATCTTTTTTAAACACGTAATGGTCTTTGTTTGCCACATAACTGGCAAAGGTATGCTCATATTTCCCGTGATACCGGCTCTTCAGAGTGCCTTCAAAGATTTCTTTCCATCTTTCATGAAAACTGTAAAGCGGGATCAGGTAGCTGATCTTATTGTAAGTCTGCTCAGCAGCAACATGATGGTCTGCGTCATCTTCCCCCAGTTCATGGATCAGTTTCAATTTATCCCAGCTGAACGGCATCTTATCCAATGCCAGCTGATTCATGGATGGAACGCCGTAATTGTATTCAAAAGCGGCGCAGTCCAGAAATACGGTCTTTGTCCTGACTTTCTTCAGTTCTTCTTTCAGCTGATAGAAAGATACGATCAGCGGCGCCTGCTCCAGCGACAGATCGTAACCGGTATAACCTTTTTCATTCCAGATAATGACCGGGTTCACACAATAGAACACGTTGCTCGTGCCAAGGAAGATATAATCGACCTCGCTCCCGAGTTCTTTTGTGTCAGCCCGGAACTGGGTATCCGGCATCAATATTTTATTGAAGAGAGCCAGCAGCAATGTCAGGATCAGACAAAACAGTACTGCTTTCCCAAGCTTTTTCATCTAGAACCCCTGATAAATAAAACTTGCCAGATCCCCGCCGCCGTAAAGACCGAACAGGACCGTTGCGATCACGACAGCCAAAAGGATCACCCATCTTGGAACAATATGCATCCCGGCAAGCCGCAGCCGCACATCCTTTTTCCGGTGCAGCAGGGAAACCACGATCCAAAATGCAAAGGACAGGATCAGGACCACAAAATCGTACGGGTCTAATCCCAGGATCCGGATGCCTCCAGCCAGTTCTCCCTCTGTCTTTACCACCAGCTGTGCGGTTGGATGTGTAAAGAAGGAAAGTAAATAGGCAAACCCGCTTTTTACATTTGGGATCAGCATCAGATACGCTCCCTGAATACTCAGGACAAAGGTCCGCACCACACGAAAGATCTGAAAACCAACGGATCCGTTCAGACGTGGAAACCGGGCGTGGAATTTTTTAACCGGTGCTTCGATCAATATCCCGACAATGATCGTCAAAGCATAATATGCTGCAGCGATCAGAAAGTTGGCAGCGATCCCATGCCAGAGGCCAAAGACCAGCCATACAAACAGGACACCGATGATGCTGATGACAGACGATGCTCCACGCCTTCCGATCTTTTCCCGCAGCGAACGGTTCATCTTCTTTGCCGCGCCGGACATCGTAAAGCTGTAAAGAACATAATCCCTCAGCCATGCGCCAAGTGTGATATGCCATTTCCGCCAGAACTGCGGCATATTTTCAGCCAGATACGGATGGTCAAAGTTCTCGGGCAGTTTTATACCCAAAATCTCCGCTGCGCCGATCACAATATCCATACAGCCGGAAAAGTCCATAAACAGATAGAAGGAGCAGACGATAACAGCCAGAAAAACGTAGATGCCGCTATAGGCGCTTCCTTTCCATCCTCCGGTCAGTTCCGTCATCACAAGGCCCAGTCTTCCTGCGATCACCAGCTTTTTGAAAAAGCCCCACAGCATCCGCTGTACTCCAAAGACGAGCATCTCATAGCGGAAACGGTTCCCCTGTTCCATCTGCGGGACCAGCTCTGCAAAGCGGTTGATCGGACCTTGTGTCAAAGCCGGAAAAAATGCCAGAAATCCTAACACTTTCAGGAAGTTTCCTTCTGCATGGATCGTCCCGCGGTACACATCCAGAGAATAGCCCAGTCCCATCAGCATAATATAGGAGATGCCTAAAGGGACGATGTATTGAGCTGCGCGGAAGGAACCGAGCCATCCCAAAGCTCCTTCCAGACCGCTGCCGAACCACCCGGCGTATTTCAGGACGATCACCAGTGCGATCAGAAGGATGATCTCTAAGAGGACCAGAAGTGGTTTCTTATCCGTCTCAAATCTTTTCGCAAACAGATAAACGATCACAGCGAAAAGAAGCAGGCATACCAGAAAGCCTTTGGCACACAGCCCGTAAAAGAAAAGGCTTGCCAGAAGCAGAACGATCCACTGCCCTTTTTGCGGCACCAGGTAATACACCAGAGTGACCGCCGCCATAAAGATCAGAAACCAGACGGAAACCAGTCCCATAAACTATCCTTACTGCAGGCTTTCCACCAGCGCGCAGATGCTGTCCACCGACGCAAAATTCTCTTTCGTAATACTTTTGGCAGCAATGATGATGCCAAACTCATCCTCCAGAGCCGATACGATCTCGATCACATCCAAAGATGCGATGATGCCGTCTTCCAAAAGTCCATCGCCTTCGTATCCGGCAATGTCCTCGTTGATCTCTGTCAGGATCTCTAAAATCTTTTCTTTCATGTTTATTCCTCCAAAGATTGTTTTTCCTCCCGTCCATAGCAGGCTGCGATCACAAGCGGCAGCGATGCCACTGCAGGAAGGACATATCGAATATGTTCATTCAGCGGGGATGCCATGGCCATCAGATACAAAAGGATCAGTGGGATAGCCAGAAGCACCCTTTTATTCTTCTTTTTTGCAAAATGGATCGTTATGATCAGTAAGATCAGTCCATATGTTCCACATTTCAATAATAGATTCAGCACCGGGATCTTCTGCCAGAGACCGTGCCATTTCGTCAGGACCGTGGCAAAGCCCTGCATCTTTTCCGCCTGGTGCGGAATGTAACTGGCATCCAGTCTGCCTTCACTTGCCTTGACTGCATCTTCCGATGCCAAAGTATCCACACCAAACTGCACCATGGTTCCTGCCCCGTATTTTTCCGGTGTGATCTTTGGCGTGATAGTGTAATAGCCAAAGGTGTTGGAAAGTGTAGCTTCGATGTACGTCATCGGACGTTTGCCTAAGCGCTGTCCCCAGACTTTCAAATACTCTTTCAGCATGGAAGACTGCTCATCCGCTGCCCACCAGAGGTAATGCACTTTAACCGGGTCAGAAGCATATCGGTAGTACGCTTTTCCAATCTTCCGATAATCCTCAATATTGAATGTCTTTTCTATAATCTCCTGCTGCTGTGGTGTTAATTCCTCTGCATGATCCCTGATGTCTCTGGCCGTCTGCTGAAACGGAATTGATAAGGCCTCTGCTGTTTCTGTTTTTGTGTGGTAGACTCTCTGCACCACATTGCCAAAGACCAGTACCAGTGCCAGTGAAACGGCTGCAGTCAGTACAAAGTATTTTCTCCATCCTCTGCTCTTGTCGCCGCAGAAGAAAAAGATCACCAGAGTCGGCACCAGGATCAAAATGATCCCATTCCGGTAGAGGCAAAGCACCACAATACAAATGCCGTACAAAATCCACTTCCATGCAGGAAAACGCACAGTGCCGTCTGCCTTTCGCAGCGGCAGGAACAGCTGCATGGAGAATGTCATAAACAGGAGAAAGACTCCCGTAAACAAAATGTCCTTGATGCCGGTCTGCATGGCACCGCCCCACAACGGGACAATGGCAAAATAGCCCAAAACGATCATCTGAAAAGCAGTTGATGCCCCGATCCTCTGCATTTGGGCAATCATGTATGCCACGCTGACTGCACAGATCAATGTCTGCAGAAGAATATAAAGGAAGATCCCCAGGTTTGGCCCATGTGATATCATCCATCCGATGTTGGAAACAAGCCCCATGACCATCGTTGCAAATGGTGGATGATGCCCGTTCAGCAAGATGCCTCCGTTGATCTGCGTGACCTGATACATCATGTCATACGAAGCGGATCCCGGATAAAAGGCGATCAGCCAAGGCAGCCAGAAGATCAAAAGGATCAGCAGTGCAAACCAGAAGTGTTTCCTGCCTTGTTTCTTTGCAGGCACCAGGCGGTCCATCAAAAAAAGGAAGAGCCTGAAAAGAACAAAGAACAACGCAGAGAAAACGATCCATGCTCCGATCAGAAGCAGCACAGTTCCAAAAGACGCAAACCAGAAAGCAAGGGAGTCCTTATAGAACAGCGATAACGCAAGGACTTCCAGAAGGCCGATCACTATGGCAGCCACCAGCTCTCCGATGTGGTTTTTGAAAATGCTTTTCTTCATTACAGCTTGGTTCCGCGTGCCTTAATGATCTCTACCATTTCACCAACGTTCTTCATGCCCGTTACTTCGTCCATGGAAAACTTCAATCCAAACGCCTTCTCAATCGCAACGACCAGATTGATGTGCTCTAAGCTGTCCCAATCTTCGATCGTATCGGAATTGGTCCCGGCATCCACCACGATGTCCTCGTCATCAAAGACATCCTGAAAGATCTCATTCAGTGTTTCATAAATCTTTTCTTCCATTATTACCTCCGATCAGTTGATCGTTATTACATGACACTGGTCCTGATAAGAATTCACATCCAGTGTCCAGATATCATTTTCTTTCGTAAACCCAAGATCGGTATAAAGTTCTGCGACCATACCGTTTTTCTTGGTCGGCAGATAGTGTCCGACCAGTGTTGTCACATTTTTCGCTTTTGCCTGACGGACCAGCTCATCCAGCATGGCAAATTCCATATCCCGCTTCAGAACGCGGCAACTCATCAGGTTCAGACGGATATGTGCTTCTTTTCCCAGATGATTCACAGCTTCCGGCTTGATCTCCGCTGCAAGAATAGATACCACGCCGTTATCGCCAAACTTATCGATCAGTTTTCCGTAAAGTGTGATCCAGTTTTCATCTGCTGCCATCTCTTCGATATCCGCAATGGAACAGCGCAAAGTGGTCAGGTTGAACTGATTGCTCTTATTTGTCAGCTGCGAGATCCGTGGAATATACTCTTTCGCAAATGGTTTGATCTCTGCCGTCATTTCCAGACTCTTCAGGTACTCTGTGTAATCTGCGAAACTTGCCTGCGCCTGTTCTCTTTGGATATTGGCTTTATACATCTCATTGCGGCCGGCATCATCCGCAGAATAATTAGTCACTTCAAAGAAGCCGGAATGATCAAGCGTTTTGATATAGGTCTCCGGGGATTCCATCTCCGGTACTGCCACGCCTTTCACCTGCTCGGAGACGATCATCCGCTCTGCCGGGTTATCATCTACAAAGACAAAGGAATCCACACCCAGGTTCAGCTCCTGTGCGATTGCCAGGAGGTTCCTGTCCTTTGGTTCCCAGTTTGCTTTGATCAGAATAAAGTCGTCCGGTGTCAATGCGGAGCCTTTGCTGTTCAAGCCCGCAATGGCGTTTTCGTATTCGTTTTTGGAGTCGATATTTAAAAGAATTCCCAGTTCTTTCTGTGCTTTCAGGTACTGCTGGAATTCATAATAGGTTTCACCGACAGCACTCTCCTGGCCGATCTGCAGATTCTCCGGACCGTCATCTCCGACGATGCCGCCCCATAGAGTGTTATCCAGATCCAGGACCAGAGCCTTTTTATTCTTCCCATAAACAGACTTAATGATATTGGCAACAGAGAAAGCCAGTTCCGGGATCAGCGGCACTGCAGGGCAGTATTTATACATATTCCAGTAAAATGGATCTTCCCAGGCTTCTATTCCGCACCGTGCGCTCAGATAATTCACATCATGAATGAAAAAGTTTTCTGTCTTCTGGGCGTATTCCGCGAATTTTAAATTCAGTCTGGAAATGAAGTTTACCTTTCCATGTTGATCAGATGCATCTTTATTTCCCAGCAGTCTCCAGGACGGATACTCAAAGTTATTCTGGATGATGACGCAGTTTTTCTTTTCTGCACATTTTTCCCAGACGGCAAGGAAGTGCGCATACTCTGCTTCCAGCTTTGCATTGACTTGCTCTTCTGTATCTGTCATCACCGGGAAGTTCATAATGTTGTGAATGCCGGTGTGGATATAAATAACATCCGCCTCAAAGGCATCAAAATCCGGATTCCCAAACAGAGCATCTTCATAATACTTGTTGTATTCACTTTCATAGAAGGAAGCTTCGATCCCATACTGGAGCAAAAAGAGGTCCAGGATCTGCGCGATATCCGCTGTTGTGGAGCCGCCTAAAATGGCGATCTTCTTCTGGATCCGCGGTGTTTCGTCTTTCAGTAATTCCTTTTTGATGGACTTTTTCTTCTTCAGGAGATATTCCCCGTCAAAAGGATATTCGAGCTCTTTCACTTGCTTTTCTAACTCCTTTTTATTTTTTTGCATCACGAAATAAAATGCATGGGCGCATTTGATGTAAGAATAGCATATTTGGGCCTAAAAAGCCACCCGAATACAAACCATTTGAAGCCCTATAAAACATAGGCTATAATAAGTAGAAATTTAGAATACAGGAGCACGGATTTGAACACTTTATTCTGGAGCAGTCTTGTTTGGATCACTCCTGTTGTGCTTTTGCTTTGCAGCTACATAACAGGGGATCTTCTTCATATGCTCTTTAAAGCCGAAAACGGGATCGCAGCCAAGATCCTTTCCGGTTTTACCACGCTCCTTTGCCTCTTCCATATCATCAGCCTGCCGTTCATGTACAATGAGTGGCCTTTCATTTCTCTGTACTGGCTGTTTTTATCCTCTGTCATCGCAATCTGTATTGCATACTGCCTTCTCTCTTTCCTGAAAAAACGGATCCCACTGAAGGCAGATATCCTTACGCTCAAAGAAAGCATCCTTGATACAGCAAAAAACAGATGGTGGCAGTATCTGATCTTACTTGCCGCGGTTGCCCTGATCATCTGGCAGTGTTCGATGGTCATTGTGCACGTATCCTATAACGTCGATGATAATTTTTATATTGCAGAAAGCGTCACGTTTCTGAACCGGAACGTTATGATGAATACCCTTCCGGCCAGCGGCATGGAAGGAAGTGTTTTCCCCGCTACCTATCTGCTGGTCAGTTGGGAGGCGTTCCTGGCAGTTTTATCAAAGCTGTTTTTAACAGAACCAGCGATCCTCTGCCACAGCATCATCCCGGTCTTTTTGATCCTTCTGCATTATATGGTCCTTTACATGATCGGACGGGAATTCGGAAAAGACCGCTCATTCCTGTTTCTTTTGTTCGGAGCATTTTTAAACCTGGTCAGTGGTCCTTCCACTTATGATTCCGGAGCGTTTCTGATCCTGAGGATCTGGCAGGGCAAAGCGGTCCTGGCCAATCTGTTCCTGCCGCTGCTGCTCTATGTATTTATCCGGATCATAAAAGCAAAGAAGCTGTCGCTTCCAAATATTTTTTATCTGTTTGCTATTTTATTGGCAAGCCAGGCAGCCTCCACAGTCGGAACCTACCTTGCTCCGGTTTTATACGCTGTATATGCCTTAGCATTTCTGATCATCGTCCGGAAGTGGAAGGAATTCTTTAAACTGTTTATCCCGGCAGCCGGTATCACACCGTTTGTGCTTTGGAAGATCTATCTGCTTATTTCCGCCGGTTCGCTTGATTCCTTAAGCGAAGGAAATGGTGTAAATGCCCGTTCCTTCTATGAATTAGCGACACGCTACTTTGGATGGAATCTGGCGCCGCTCTTCTTGATCATTGCCATCGTGATCCTTGCGATCCGGTTCAAAGAGGAAAAAGAAAAAGAGAATCCGCTCCGCTTCTTCTTCCTGATCTCTACTGCAGTTCTGATCGTATTGTTCATCAATCCATTTACGATGCCGTATGTGGAAAGCTATATCACCGGAGTCGGCGTATATTGGCGTGTTTTCTGGCTCCTGCAGACCAATATCGTGATCGCAGCTGGATTCTCTGCACTCTGTATGCTTCCTGCAAAAAAACTGCTGCAGTCTGCTTTAGTCGTTTTTATCAGCTTTGTCCTGCTGATCTCCGGCCATAGTATCTTTCTGGATGAGGATGTTTTTGAATCCTTTGATAATCCGCAGAAAGTATCTGCAGATACCATTAAAATTGCAGATGCGATCGAAGAAGATGTCAGTGCCAAAGATCTTGATCTGACCGAAGAAGAGATCCGGGACTTGATGAAAGAAAGCATTGTTCTGATGCCGCGTGATCTTTCCCGCGAGCTAAGACAATATAAGGATATCTCTTTGATCTATTATGTTTATATATCCAATAACTACATGCAGTATCAGACGAAATATGAATATTCCCGCCTGAATGCTCTGTACAATTCTCTTTATACCTATCAAAACATCACGCCGGACTATGTCCGCAGAGAAGTAAAGTTCCTGGGGATCAACTATGTAGCAATCCCGGCAGACAAAGAAAAAGCCATGGCAGGTTCTCTTCCGGAGGATTTCGAACTCATCTGCAATGGCTCTGACTTTAAACTTTATAAAACAAATATCGAATAATTATCCAATCACATCTGACATGGAATAAAGACCTGCCTTCTGCTGCGAAAGGAAGAGGGCTGCATTTAATGCACCATTTGCAAATACTGCCCTGGAGAAAGCCGTATGACGGATCTCAATGACTTCATCTGTACCGGCAAAGATCACCTCATGCTCTCCAACAATGGTTCCGCCGCGTACAGAACTGATGCCGATCTCGTTCTGCGGACGCACACTGCGCCGCTCATTCCGGCCATAGACATAATCATAGTCTTCCTGTGTGCCTTCTTTTACAGCATCAGCCAGCATAATGGCTGTTCCGCTCGGAGCGTCCACTTTAGTCCGATGATGTTTCTCCACGATTTCTACATCAAAACCAGCTCCGGTCAGTGTTTTGCTGATATCTTTGATCACTTTTAACAGGGTATTGATGCCCATGGACATATTACCGGAACGCAGGATCGGCACCTCTTTGGAGAGGGCATCGATCTCTTCTTCCTGCTCTTTGCCAAGGCCTGTCGTGCAGATCACTGCAGGGATCTTTGTTTCTCGGATATAAGCAAACAATCCATCCATTGCGGTAGCGGTGGAGATATCAATGATCACATCCGCTTTTTCTTTTACATCTGCTAATGATTCATAAATCGGATAGGACTTTCCTCCATCCGGAGTATCTGCTCTGTCCACTCCGGCAGCGATTTGAATCTCTTCATAATTGGCCGAAAGTGCGCTGACCATATTTCCCATTCTGCCGTTGCAGCCGTGAATCAAAACATTGATCATAACGAATTCCTCCGCTTTATTTTGCCAGCTGAATACCGTAATCGGTAAGCGCTTTACGCAGACGTTCTTCATTCTTTGGATCCATGGAGCAAAGAGGGCTTCTCAACGGACCAACTTCCATGCCCATCATGTTCATAGCAGTCTTGACTGGGATCGGGTTAACTTCGCAGAACAGGGCATTGATCAGATCCAATGCTTCCAGCTGCATTTTCCGGCTCTTTGCCACATCGCCATCAAAGAAAGCCTGGCAGATATCATGAGTCTGCTGCGGAGCGATGTTACTCAGAACAGAAATAACACCAATGCCGCCCAGAGACATGATCGGTACGATCTGGTCATCATTACCGGAATAGATATCCATGACCGGATCTTCCTGCAAAAGGGCTGCCAGCTGTGCGATCTGAGAGATATTTCCGCTAGCCTCTTTTACAGCTACGATGTTCTCACACATCTTGCCCAGTTTCACTGCGGTTTCCGGAAGCATGTTCACGCCGGTCCTGCTTGGGACATTGTATAAGATGATCGGCAGGTCAACGCCTTTTGCCAGGCGGACATAATGCTCGATCAGACCTTTCTGTGTACATTTGTTGTAGTACGGGGTGACCATTAACAGACCATCTGCACCCAGTTTCTGGGAAGTTGTGCTGGTCTCCTCTGCTGTACGTGTGTTGTTGGAACCGCATCCGGCGATGATCGGGATACGTTTTTTGGCTGCAGCCACGGCACAGCCGACTGCTTCCATATGCTCTTCCACGCTCTGGGTGGACGGCTCGCCTGTGGTTCCGCAGACAATAATGGCATCGGTTCCATTGTTAATATGGAATTCTACCAGTTCCTCAATCTTCTCGAAATTGATATCTTCGTTTTCTTTCATTGGTGTGACCATTGCCACGCCTGCACCTTTAAAAATTGCCATAATTGTCTCCTTTTTTTCTCAGACTCTTTTTATTCATCAGGCGCACCATTGCGGTGCGCCTGTATGTTCTGCTAAATCATTCAGATGCGGGAATCATTCATCTTCGTCATCTCTGGTTTCTTCATCCTTCTTGGACTGCTCTTCTTCTTCCTTCTTTCTGGACTCCTCTTCCTCTTTCCGTCTGGATTCCTCCTCGCGGCTCTTGGACTCCCATTCCGCGTTATGGATATTACAGGTCGATGTTGGCGGAGCCAGCTTACTGTCCTCGGTTGTGCCCTTCGGTTCACTGCCGGTAACATCCATTGGCCTTACACGGCAGACCATATCAATAACTTTTGGACAGTATTCGTTTGGAAGCAGTTTTGAATCAGCACAGACACGGCATGTCGTATGTACATCGCAGGACGCACTTGGAACAGTTCCTTCTGCAAAGTATTCTGTGATAACGCATCCCGCATCACCTCCGCAGGATCCATTCGGGATCTTACCGGATTTCTTACAGATGGTCGCCTGGACGATGCCGCCAGTCATTTCAAACCAGCCGCCTTCTCTTTCTTTGGCAGCAAGCACCTGACTCATGATGGTTGCCCACAAATACTCATGGTAGACACCGCCCCATGTAATGGAAACGTTTTCATCATAACCAGTCCAGATAGATGCAGCGTATCCGTTTGGAACAAAGCCGCAGAACCAAAGGTCCTTATCATCTGATGTGGTTCCCGTCTTACCTGCCACCTGTGTTGTCCACAGAGCAGCAGCAGAACCGGTACCTCCATTTACAACGTCTAACATAGCGCTGGTCAGGAGGCTCGCTGTACTCTCTTTCAATACCGTATGTGTCTCCGGTATATTCTCCAACAGAACGGTGCCGTCCATTGACACGATCTTGGTATAAAGAACCGGCTCATTATACACGCCTTTATTGGCGATCGATCCATATGCAGCCGTGATTTCCTTATTGGTAATACCATTTGTAATACCGCCAAGAGCGGTAGCAACACCGGCATCCATAACAGGATCGATCGTGGTGAAACCAAAGTTCTGTAAGTACTGAATACTCAGATCTTCTCCGATATCATAAAGCGTCTTAACTGCCAGAACGTTCATCGAATCCCGGATACCTTCACGTACTGTGGAGAGTCCGCGGTAGGAATCGCCCCACCAGTTATGGACGTCACGGTTAATGTTTCCGCCATAGTGGAACGGAGAGTCATCGATTGCTGTACCCAGCGTATAACCTGCTGCATCCAGTGCCGGTGCATATGCTGCAAGGACCTTAAAGCAGGATCCCGGCTGTCTTGTTGTATCTACTGCACGGTTCAATGTCAGGTTCTGGGTCTTTTCTCCACGTCCGCCGCAAAGTGCAAGCACATGGCCGTTGGTATAATCCATGACAGTGAAGGATACCTGAGGCTGCAGCGTATAGAAGACCTTCTCATAGGTGATCGTGTCACCCGGTTTGGAAACATATTCTTTAAAAGCAGCGATGACTTCATCCGCTTCCTCAGGGGAGCCGTAATCATTCTTATAAGTCCAGGCTTCCAACGTTCCATCGTAGAAGTTGTAATTCTGTACGACATCTTCCATCCAGCGGACGATTGATCTCTGGTTAAAGTATTCGTTAGTACCATCTGCACGTTCAATCGTCAGATCCCAGCTGATGCCGTAAGTAGTCCAGCCTGGATAGTTGTCCCAGTTATTAACCTCACGGTCTACGATTTCCTGGATCACAGGATCCTGGGTAGAATAAACTGTCAGACCTCCGGTGTAGACCAGATTGTATGCATGTGCATAAGTAAAGCCGGCCTTTTTCTGCAGATCTTCGATCAGATCATCGATCAGGGAATCAACAAAGTAGGAATACAGCGGGTTGCCGTTCGATGCGGCATTTTCAGAAACGCCTGCATAAACATCTTCCGCCATTGCTTCATCATATTCACTCTGTGTGATATGACCGTTCTTCTTCATGTATTCAAGGCAAGTCTCCATTCTCTTACGGTTCTCTTCCGGATGTCTTGCCGGGTTATTGCCGGACGGGTTCTGCGTAATAGCAGCGATCACGGCACACTGTGCAGTGGTCAGCTGGCTCAGATCACGGTTGAAATAGTATTTAGCAGCCATCTTAACACCATAGTTACCTCCACCAAGGTTGATGGTGTTCAGATAGTTGATCAGGATCTCATCCTTGCTCATCTTCTTTTCCAGACCAAGTGCCAGGATCTGCTCCTGGATCTTACGTCTGATCAAAGAACCTTTGCTCCGCTCAAATCCACCGGTCTCAAACACGTTGTTCTTGATCAGCTGCTGCGTGATCGTAGAACCGCCCTGTGTAGACCCCTGTGTAAGAGTCTGATAAGCTGCACGGCCGATACCCTTTAAGTCAATACCTTTATGACTATAGAAACGTTCGTCTTCCAGATCGATAAAAGCCCATTTTAAAACTTCAGGAACTTCATCCAAAGAAGCCTCGATTCTCTTTGCGCTGGCTGCCGAAAGTTTCAGGATCTCCGTTCCGTTTGTATCCAGAATGGTAGTTGGATACTGCGTTGGAGCGACCTGGATCTCTTCCAGTGCCGGTGTGGATTTAGCAATACCAACGACCACACCCATCACCAGGCAGGCTGCAATGCAGATTACGGAAAGGATCGTTAAAAGGACCCAGCGAATGATCCGGACAACGATACTGGTTTTCTTTTTCTTCTTTTTCGATGAAAGGTTTTTCTGTTTTTCCCTAACTTCATCTGAATTCAGTTTCATACTCTATCCTCTTTATATAGTCCTTGTTCCTGTTGTGAACTGTTATTGCATTAGGAATACGCCTCTTGCGAAGCATATACAATGAAAAATTATACATCAACGCCCAGCGAATGTCAAAAATCCAACCATTACGTTTTTGTTACAATTGTTACGAAAAAGATGCTATTATGATACAGGAAAAACGTGTTTTTTATGTGATTATTTTGTGACGCTATGCAGGACGAAATTCGTATCATTACAGAAGATGCATCCGGTGAACTGACCGAAAAGCGCTCCCGCTTTATCGCACAGCTCCACCCCATCCATTCGGAAGAGGAAGCTATCTCTTATATAGAAAGCATCCGCAAGCAGTATTATGACGCCCGTCATAACTGCTATGCTTATATTGTGGGTGAAAATGCATCGATCCAGCGTTTTTCAGATGATGGAGAACCTTCCGGAACTGCCGGACGTCCGATCTTAGATGTCCTGCTTGCCAATCATCTGACCGACTGCGTTCTTATTGTGACCCGCTATTTCGGCGGCATCCTCCTTGGTGCCGGTCCTCTGGCAAGAGCGTACGGACAGTCTGCCGCACTGGCGGTGGCAGAGGCGAAAGAAAATAATTCATGCCAGAAACTGTGTACAGGCAGGAAGATCTCTGTGAAGTGTGACTACAACAGTCTCGGCAAGATCCAGTATCTTTTGAATCAAAATGATCTTCCTCCGCTGGAAACATTATATGAAGAAAACGTCACATTCATTCTTGCTGTAGAGGATGAAAAAGTCTCTATGATCTGCGAGAAAATAAAAGAAGCCACCGCGGCTTCCGCAAAAGCGGAAGATGGCGGCGGCATTCGTTTCATCAAACAGGGTCAGAAGATCCTTCTTTACTAATATCATTTACAGTTTCTCAACGGTGATGCCAATACTTCAACATCTGTTGAGAAATTTCTCTATAGAGCTCCTAAAATGGTCCTTTTTCTGGCCAAAAAGATACTTATTCAAGGATTTCTCAACAGTGAAACCAATACTTCTATCTTTGTTGAGAAAAATGCCAACTTTTCTCAACAGATTAGGCAGGAATGGCCACGCCGTTGAGAAAGTGAAAAAAAGAGGCCTTTTCCCTAAGAAAAAGACCTCAAAAACTATTGTTTCACATACAATTTCTCAACGCATTAGGCAAAACAAACCACTCTGTTGAGAAATGTCTTGTCAAAACTGTGCGCGTCTCTCCACAGCAACTAAAAAAGCTGACCTACATTCCCAGCTTAGCAAGCTGTGCTGTAACCTGCTCCATCATGCGGGAATACTTTTCTTTCTTTTCCTGCTCTTCTTTGATCTTGGCCTCTGGAGCTTTGTTCACAAAGTTCGGGTTGGAAAGCATACCATTAACACGTTTCAGCTCTCCCTCTAACCGCTTCTGCTCGCCCAGGAGACGTTCTCTTTCTTTATCTTTATCGATCAGATCCTCTAATGGGATGCAGCAGGTGACTTCTGCAAGAGAAACGCTCATGGCATCATCCGGGATTCCCTGATGGTCTTCCTGGATATGTACTTCGCTGGCCTTTGCCAGAACGCTGAAGAAAACGCTTCCCTTCTCAAAGATGCTGCGTACCTTTTCTGACTGGCTGACCACAAAAACATGGGCCTTCTTCGCCAGCGGTACATTCATCTCGGAACGGCCGTTACGGATCGCACGAACAGCTTCTTTGATCAGCTCGATCTCTTCCTCAGAGTCCTCAAAGCACAGATCAGCGCTGTATTCCGGCCATTTGGAGATCATGATGGACTCTTCCGGATTCTCTTCCGGAACGCAGGTGCGTAACGTAGTATAGATTTCCTCTGTCACGAACGGCATATAAGGATGCAGAAGTTTTAAGGACATCAGCAAGACTTTCTGCAGCGTATATAAAGCGGCGGTTTTGGAATCTGCTCCTTCATCTGAGGTGTCATACAGTCTTGGTTTCACCATCTCAATATACCAGTCGCAGAACTCTTCCCAGATGAAAGCATACAACTTATCGGCAGCAATACCGATCTCGTATTTATCCATGTTCTCCGTCACTTCTTTTGCCAGTTTATTAGCCTTGGATAAGATCCACTTATCCGCATCCGTCAGGAGTGCATAGTCAAAGTCTTTGATCCCTTCTTCCGGCATATTCATCAGAATGAACCGGGAAGCATTCCAGATCTTGTTGGCAAAATTACGGCTGGCCTCAACACGTTCAAAATAGAAGCGCATGTCATTGCCAGGCGTATTCCCGGTAGCCAGCGTAAAGCGCAGGGCATCGGCGCCGTACTGATCGATCACCTCCAGCGGATCGATGCCGTTGCCAAGTGATTTGCTCATCTTGCGTCCCAGCTCATCACGGACCAGTCCGGTAAAGAGTACGGTGTCAAACGGTTTCTCGCCCATCTGCTCATAACCGGAGAAGATCATACGGATGACCCAGAAGAAGATGATGTCATAGCCCGTAATCAGCAGATTTGTCGGATAGAAATATTCCAGATCCTTTGTCTTTTCCGGCCAGCCTAACGTGCTAAACGGCCACAAAGCAGAGGAAAACCAGGTATCCAGACAGTCCTCGTCCTGATGGAAGGATTTGCCGTGACACTTTGGACACTCTGTTGGTGCGGTTTTGGAAACGACCATCTCCCCACAGTCTTCGCAGTAATAAGCCGGGATCCTGTGACCCCACCAGAGCTGTCTGGAAATACACCAGTCACGGATATTGTCTGTCCAGTTATGGTAAAGCTTGCTCATACGAGGAGGGATCAGTTTTACTTCTCCTTCATCCACCGCTTTGATAGCAGGCTTGATCAGCTCGTCCATCTTGACAAACCACTGTTCTTTGATCATCGGCTCAATGATCGTAGAACAACGGTCATGGTAGCCTACAGAATGCTCATGATCCACCACCTTCACCAGAAGGCCTTCGGCTTCCAGATCTGCCACGATCTTATCGCGGCATTCCATGGTGGAAAGTCCGGCGTATTTTCCGCCGTTTTCATTGATATAGCCGTCATCGGTAAAGACACAGATCTCTTCCAGTCCGTAGCGTTTGCCTAATTCAAAGTCATTCGGGTCATGGGCAGGGGTAACTTTCATAGCACCGGTTCCCACTTCCAGATCGATATATGGATCTGCAATGATCGGCATTTCTCTTCCAACCAGAGGAAGGATACAAGTCTTTCCGATAAATCTCTGATAACGCGGATCATCCGGATGAACGATAACTGCAGTATCACCCAGCATGGTTTCCGGACGGGTCGTGGCGATCTCGATAAAAGTATCTTCTCCTTTGATCGGATAGTTGATATGCCAGAATTTACCAGGAGTATCTTTATGCTCAACTTCTGCATCACTGACGGAAGTCTGGCATTTCGGACACCAGTTGATGATCTTGGTACCTTTATAGATCCAGCCTTTCTCATACATTTTGACAAAGACATCCAGAACGGCGTTGGAAACGCCTTCGTCCATGGTAAACCGTTCTCTGTCCCAGTCAGCGCTGCTGCCCAGCTTCTTTAACTGTGTAACAATACGTCCGCCGTACTCCTCTTTCCATTCCCAGGCACGTTTCAAAAAGCCTTCTCTGCCAAGATCTTCTTTATGGATCCCTTCTTTTTTCAGGGTCTCAATGATCTTGACTTCAGTTGCAATGCTGGCATGATCGCATCCCGGCTGCCACAGCGCATTATAGCCCTGCATTCTTTTCTGACGGATCACGATATCCTGCAGCGTATTATTGAGTGCATGCCCCATATGAAGCTGTCCGGTGATGTTTGGAGGCGGCATAATAATGGTGAACGGTTTTTTACTCTCGTCCACTTCCGCATGAAAATATTTTTTCTCGAGCCAGCGGTCATAGATCACCTGCTCGATTTCTTTTGGATTGTAGGTTTTAGCTAATTCTTTCATGATAGTCTTTTTTCCAATCGTCTATTATTTTTTCACTGTTGTTTCCGTTTTCAAAATTACGGATGAACAATAAAGTTTCATCACTCGTTTCAATCTCCCGGCGCAGGGCGCCGACTCGTTTACGGATACGCTCCAGGGTATCATCCGAAATATGATACCTCATGATCGTCTTTAAAAGTTCTTCTTCATCATTATTGACCAGAGCCATATATACGCAGGATCTCGCATAAAGAGGATCCGGATAGATTTCATACGCACGTGCAAAATAACTGTTGGCGTTTCTGCTCATAAACATCTTGGCATAGATCACGCCGATGGCATAAGCGACTCTGCCGTAAAAGGCTTCCGGCATAACTTCATCGTTGTCCATGTTGTTTAAGATATCGAAATAGACATTCAGTGCGGCTTCCAGTTTTCCTGCTTTATAATAAGCATCTCCCTCAATCTTGATCCGCTCTGCATTGCTCATGTTATCAATATTCATGACTGCGTTCGCGATCTTGCCAAGCTCAAAGCCGGAATAATAATAACTATCATTCAGGATGCATTTAATGAAATCCTGCACCGTTCCGTCATTGTCAGCAATCTCACGAAGCTTTTCGGCGATATCCTTATGCCCCAGTTCGATATCAATGTATTCAAATAACGTCTCGCTGAAGAAATCCCTGTAGACGAGATTAATGTGGTTATAGATAAAGTAATTGATCTCCTCCAGAGAATAGACGTTCTGATCCAGCGCCTTGATATAAAATGGATGATTCGATTGTCTTCCGCAAACCTGCAGTGCCATTTACACGTATCCTTCCATATTCAGGCGTTTGACGACTTTTTCGCCGCTGCCCTTGAAAAACTCTCCGAACCCTTTATCGGTCACAGAGATCTCACACTCACAATCATTGAAATAGTGGATCGCGATCTCCACCCGGGTGGTCTTATTCGGCCGTTCCGGAAAACTGCTCAGATCAAAATCCACAAAAGTCCGCTCTCTGCTGACCAGAGAGGTGACATAAAACCGGATCGAGGTAACATTATCCAGAATAAAGTCCGTGACCAGACCGGCATCATAATAATCCACCGGAGCTTTGCTTAGATTCAGGATGCACGGGCTTCCTTTATATACCGCTTCCACAGAAATGGTGGCTTTCGTCCGTCCGTCACAGATGATGTTGTAGTCTTTCAGTGTTTCATCTGCTCTGCGAAACCCGGCAAGGCAGGCGCCTTTGGCATACAGGTTATTACCCTTGAATGCACGGGCACGTTCAGAAACCTCCTGCAGTGTCTTTACAAACCACAGTTCATTGAACCCTTCCCCGGTAAAATAGACACTGGAGATCGGGTTCTCCTGCAAGATCTCCTGAATCAGTTCCTTTAACTTCTCATCCAGATGATCTACATAGGAATAGTTTTCCAGACCCTGGTAAGAGAACTCATCATGCGTTTTTTCAAACACATAGACCAGATCTCCTTCCGGTCCTTTTTGCACACTCAGCTGTTTTTCAAAGAATCCATCTCTGGAAAAATCAAACAGCTGCGCTCCTTTTTCCCAGATACTGCGGTCTTCTTCCAGCACATAATAAACAAAACTCTCTGCACAGGACTGCAGTTTGATCTTGTCTGCCGGCAGTTTCAGCAGGCGGAACACTTCATAAAGTGTACTGCGGATATCATAATTGATCTCCCGCAGATTCACTGTGATATTCTCTATACTCATGATCGAGGTCGTAACCTGCGTCAGTTCAATGATCTTACCAAAGTAAACAGCCAGCAGCTGTGTATAGGAATATTCTTTCTCATTGATATAACATTTTTCATTCAGGAAGCAGTTATCCAGCAGATCTTCAAACAGATACTCCCCGGTTCTCTTTGCATAATCGATCGCAGCCTGGCCGATCAGCCATTCCTCATTACTCTTGTCAAAAGTCAGTGCGGTCGGGATCAGATAACGCATGGTCTCTGTTCCGGAAGCCACAGACTCCGGCTGGTTATGACGATAAGAATAATAGCTCGCCTGACAGTATTCTTTTGTATAATCGATCCCAATGATCAGTCCCTGTTTTTCCATCAGAATAACCTGTCGATCAATTCACTTTTAACAAAATAATCTCTTGCTGCTTCATTCAGCTCTTCTCTGCTGCCTTCCTTTTCCATACGGATCAGGGTATCGATCGTAGAATAACGGGATTCATCATGTACGATATCCAGATCCTCATAACGAACCGTAACTGTTTCCCCGCCATCTACGGAATACGTCACGCTCTCACCATAGAACAACGTAATATACTTTGCGAAGAAACCATCCACGATCTCATTCATGGACTCTGTCTTTTCCATACTGGAGTCAGCATTCCCTGTGATCCAGTAAGTCACTTCTCCACGGTGGCCGAACGACGTGATGATCACAGAATTTGCCAATACAGCAGGAAGTGTAAAATACCGTTTAAACCGTTTAAACTCTTCCAGCATAATAGAACGGCTGGCAAAGTTTTTCAGTTTTTCTTCGATCAGTGACAGCCGGTTCAGGCTGGAAAGATCTTTGTCAGACATATATTTCAGATAACTGATTTCCGTGATCAGATTGTAGCTGACACCAGACGCCATTCCACTCTCAATATATTTGAAAAAGTCTGTATTCTTTTCGTCCTGATCATAGAAATAACGGGCAGCACGGTAATTCAGATAATCTTTTTTCAGTTTTTCGTCTGTGCCTTTCTCATAGTATTTTGCGAAAAGCTGCGGGATCAGTTCGCTCGTCTCATGTGTTTCGAGCGTCCGTCTTAAGATCCGTTCCGGAAGCGTTGCATCTTCAATGCCATACGCATTGCCCGCGCGGTAAAGGTCCAGCATGACTTCTGTTTTGTCGTTATAATGACGCAGCAGATATTCAAAGATCTCCCGGTCAAAGGTAGTCTTCACAAAGCTCTGCTCGCACATTTGCAGAAGGAGCGGATCTTCCTCGTAGTTGCTGACACTCACCAGTACTTTGGACAGTTTCGCAATACTGTTTTCATCCACATATTCAAAGCCGCCCTTTTCGATCTCTTCGTATGCATCCTTGTAAAGAGACCGTTCGATCATGATATCGATCAGCTTGCCGCGGGTCTCCGGCGCCAGATCAAATTTAAAGAATCCGATCAGTTCATCATAAACTTCCTGCTCTTTTGTATTCCGCGAGAAATACAGGACCGTATCATTGAGCAGTTTCTGAATATAGGACACACGGAAATCGGATCCCTTCAGATGATGCGTCAGATAATGCAGGATCTCCACCGGATCTTTATAAGCACGTGTCAGCGGAAGGGTATCTTCCATCAGCATATAATCATTCAGCGGTACACCATTGATGCACAGATCGATATACTCTTTCTGATTGATCAGCTCGTTCATCTCATACTGGATATTGGAATAGATATTCCCGCGTGCATCCTTGAACAGAATGATGGCACTGCCGGAATAGATCCGCACCAGACATTTGCCGTTTTTCAGGATCACATCCTGATAAACGTTTAATTCATTATGGATCACCATGACGCTCGTCACCCGCGGGGAATGGCAAACGATCTCTCTTGCAGCCAGGACCTCAAAGAGCCCCTTCTGGATGGTATGCGTGAGGAGATGGTTCTCCAGGATATCTTTATAAATGATCACCATGTGCTTACTCTCGGCACCGCGCTGGATCTGCTTTTCCGCAAACGTCACGACCGCGCCGAGATTTGCCCGATAGTAGTCCGGATATTTATCTTTATTGCTGATCATATTCGCATAGAAATATGGCAGATAAGCTTCATATTTCTGCGGATCTTCAAAGACGGATTCCATCGTTTTGGTAGGGATCACGTCATAATTATCTTCATTGATCGATTCCAGATAATACCGGAACAGATCCGGAATGTTATCCACATACTCCCGCAGTGCTTCTGCATAGTATGCGTGATTCTCTCCGGCTTTATTACGCTGCAGGACCAGAAGACGGCACAGTGCCATCAGGATATTCCGTGTCTTAAAGCGAGCATAAACCAGTTTCAGAATGCGGATCGCCAGCGGCAGATTGATCTTAAGGAGAGAACGTTCTTCTGTCTCCAAAAGCAGTTCTGCAAAGCGGCTGCAGAGGTTTGCGTTCACATAATCTGATTTCGCGCCGAAATAAAGGACCTGCAGTTCAAAATCCGATGCATCACAAAGATACTGCGGGCTCCTGCGGAATACCTCCAGCGCTTCCAGATACATGATCGGGCTGTTGCAGCGCAGCTGCTCAAAGCAGTCCAGAAGAGAATCTAATTTCAGTCCCTGCTGCCGGTTATAGGTCTCATCCAGGTTTACAAGGACCCATAAGATCCTCCAGCTCGGATAGATGCGGTAAGCCGCTTTCACACGGCGGACTGCCTCCTCGATCTGTGTTTCATCTCTGTCATACAGACATTCCACATAATAGAAATAGCAGACCAGTTCATAGTCGGTCTCCGGAAGTTTAGCGATCTGCTCCGCCATAAATTCCAGAATGTTAGCTGCGTTCGTATACTGCTGCAGCAAAATATACATCTGTGCCTGATACAGCATCAGGAACATGGATATACGGTCATTTCCGCTTTCATCACCGATCAGCGCATTTGATTTCTCCATCCAGTCATAGGCATCCATCAGACCTTTTTTATAATCCAGATAAAGGTGCAGCAGTGCGGAGAGTTTTTTTCGCGGGTTGCGGTGATCCAGCGCACTTTTCACTTTAATGTTGACCACAACAGGAATCTTGAACTCCTGCGTGGAAGAGCGCAGTATGATCTGGGAAAAGTTTTTTCCTGCATGCAGACGGCTTTCTACGATCGTGATCGGGAAATAGTAAACCCCACCGACAAAATCTTCGCTGGTGATGATCCGTTTGCCCGGCATGATGAAAGATTCCGGAACGATGGCCTCTACTTCAAAGTAGCCCGGTTCCTCAATCTTCATATCCAGCTTCACGACCGTGTTTTCCGTAATATTTGAAACGGCGATCATTTCCGGTGCAACAGAAAAAGAAGCTGCTTCCTTTTCTCCTGCGGCAACCAGATATTCTTCCGTCGCTATTTTTTTGTTCTGACCCAGCTGAAGGGCTTTTTCCAGTATATCGTTCATACTCTGTTAATGATCCCGGTTTCTCAGTCTGTCCAGTCTTTCCTTCATTGTCTTTTCGTAGCCCAGCGTTCCCGGTTCATAAAAGGTCTCACCCAAAAGTTCATCCGGCAGGTACTGCTGTTTTACGTAATGTTCCGGAAAATCATGTGCATAGAGATAACCTTCTCCGTGCCCCAGTTTTCCGGCTCCGTCATAATGTGCATCCTGCAGATGCGGCGGTACCGTCTTCACATTCGTGGAACGTACCACTTCCATTGCTTTATCGATCGCCATCACAGCTGAATTGCTCTTTGGCGCACCTGCAACATACAGAACGGCCTCCGCAAGAATGATCCTTGCCTCCGGCATGCCGATCACATGCACCGCCTGCTGAGCAGCTACTGCTACCTGCAAAGCTCTCGGATCCGCGCAGCCTACATCTTCTGCTGCACAGATCATAATTCTTCTTGCGATAAAGTTCACATCTTCTCCGGCGTATAACATTTTTGCCAGATAGTAGATAGCTGCATCCGGGTCACTTCCCCGCATGCTTTTTATAAATGCAGAGATCGTATCATAATGATTGTCTCCGTTTTTATCATAGCGGACATTCTTCCGCTGGACACACTGTTCCAGAATGGCGGAAGTGATATGGATCTTTCCATCTTCCGGTTCCGTTGTCAGAACCGCCAGCTCGATTGCGTTTAATGCAACCCGGGCATCTCCGCCCGCAAAATCGCTGATAAAATCCAGTGCATCCTCATCGATGGCTGCATGGTACATGCCCATGCCTCTCTCCGAATCCGAAAGTGCCGTCTGTACGATCTGCCGGATCTCCGATGATTCCAACGGTTTTAGCTCAAAGATCATAGAGCGGCTGATGAGAGCGCTGTTCACTTCAAAATACGGATTCTCCGTGGTCGCCCCAATCAGGATCACGGTACCGTCTTCCACAAACGGAAGCAGATAATCCTGCTGTGCTTTATTAAAGCGGTGGATCTCATCGATAAACAGGATCGTCTTGCGGCCATATGCTCCGCGCGTCACTTTTGCCTGCTCTACCACATCCACCATATCTTTCTTTCCTGCCACTGTTGCGTTCAGCTGGCGGAAGTCTGCGCTGGTCGTGTTGGCGATCACGCGGGCTAATGTTGTTTTTCCTGTTCCACTCGGTCCGTAAAAAATAACAGACGATAATTTATCAGCCTGAATGGACCGGTACAGCTGACTTCCCTTGGACAGAATATGCGTTTGTCCCACGAACTCTTCCAGGGTCCGCGGGCGGATGCGGGAGGCTAACGGAGCCTCTTCTTTCAGCTTATTTTGATGCGCATACTCAAATAAATCCATACATAGTTAATATAGCATATTTATAGTGCGCTCTCAATTGTAAATATTGGTTTTTTTCAGAAGAATGCAGGCAGGTTATGCAATATTTGCCTTACCGCTGATCATAAAAAGATAAGGGATGATGAGCCCTGCTATGACAAAGTACAAAAGCTGTCCGGTCTTTAATCCGGTGAGCAGTGCAAAAATAATCTCTGCCGCACAGATCGCTATGATCAGGATCGCACGCACAGCCAGCTGGCGGCCGTTCAGTTTTGACTGGTTTCTTGCTACAGGAACTCGTTTCCGCTGCTGACGGATCACACGTTTTGCTTCTGCATATCCGTTGATTCCTGTGATGATCGCTGCAACTGCCCAGGCAAGTCCCATGACAATGACAAGTACTGCCAGAAATTTCGGGCAGTCAATATCCTTCATCTTTTCCACTGCAAGCATAAAGTCCATGACCAGACCACTCGCTCCAGCTGCCGCAAGAAGGATACATGTGATAGGAAATACAGCACTCATCCGTTTCATGATTGATTCATTATATCTGTTTGACAAAAAAAATCCAATCATTTAGTATAAGAAATTAATTATATCCGCCTGATCATATCAGGAAGAAAGCAGGTAAAAATGGCAGCTGCAAAAAAAGAAAACGAAAAGAAATATGAGTTTTCCGATAACACACCGGAAATCGAAAAGATGGCGGACATCGTCCAGGCGAACAATCAGATCGACCCGACTCTCTATCTGAGATACAACGTCAAACGCGGACTGCGTGACATCAGCGGCCGAGGTGTTCTGACCGGACTGACAGAGATCGCAGAAGTTAAATCCTATACGATCGATGATGATGAACTGGTTCCTTGCCCTGGCAAGCTTTATTACCGCGGCTATAACCTGGAAGATCTGGTGGCATCTTTTACAAAAGAGAGACGCTTCGGATTTGAAGAAACTGCTTACCTTCTGATCTTCGGCAAGCTGCCGACTGTGAAAGAATTAAATCAATTCAGCAAAACCCTTGCTTCCTATCGTACGCTTCCGACAAACTTTGTCCGCGATGTCATTATGAAGGCTCCAAGCAAGGATATGATGAATACTCTTTCCAGAAGTATTCTGACACTGTATTCCTATGACAATCATGCAGACGATGTTTCTGTCGATAACGTACTTAGGCAGTGCATTCAGCTGATTGCCATTACCCCGCTTCTGGCAGTCTATGGCTATCATGCCTATGAGCATTATAAAGAGGGCGAAAGCCTGGTCATCCACCAGCCGGATCCTTCCATGGGAACAGCAGAGACCATCCTTCATCTGCTTCGTGACGACAGTAAGTTTACTAAATTTGAAGCACGTGTATTAGACCTTTGCCTGGTCCTTCACGCTGATCATGGTGGTGGTAATAACTCCACCTTTACCAACCGTGTCGTCACATCCACACTGACCGATACTTATTCCGCAATGAGCGCTTCTCTTGCTTCACTGAAAGGACCTCGCCACGGCGGTGCTAATATCCGTGTGGTCGGTATGATGGATGATATCCAGAAACATGTCAAAGACTGGAATGACGATGAAGAGATTTCCCGTTATCTGAATAAGATCCTTCGCAGGAAAGCATATGACAAGCAGGGACTCTTATATGGCGTTGGACATGCCGTCTACTCCATTTCTGACCCTCGTGCCGTTATTCTGAAAAAATTTGTCGGACAGCTGGCCAAAGAAAAAGGCGCACAGGCTGATTTCGATTTCTATCAAAAGGTCGAGAAACTGGCTCCGCTGGCAATCGCCAACAACCGGACCATGTACCGTGCGGATATTTCCGTCAATGTGGACTTTTACTCCGGACTGCTTTATCGTCTGCTCGGTCTTCCGGAAGAGCTGTTTACTCCGCTCTTTGCTATCGCTCGTATGGCAGGCTGGTCTGCTCATAGGATTGAAGAACTGGTCTCCGGCGGAAAGATCATCCGTCCTGCTTATAAGAACGTTGTCAAACACGCCAAGTATGTTCCTCTGAAAAAGAGATAAATATGAACGTAACGATCCCGAATAAAAAATTCGGCGGCAGCGTCGACATCCCGGAATCCAAAGATCTCGCTCACCGGTGGCTTATTGCACAGGCACTTGCAGGCGAGACTGATGTGATTCAATTAAAAAACATTTCCCGGGATATCGTTTCCACGATCCGCTGTATTGAGGGATTGGGACTGGGCAAAACGGAACGCGGTCCGGTGATCGGCAGAGAGATCTGCTATCTGGACTGCGGTGACAGCCGTTCCACTTATAAACTGATCCTGCCGGTTGCAGCTGCTCTGGGTAAAACCTGCGAATTCCATGCCGGCAGTTTTCTGACTGAAAAGTCTTCCAAAGCACTTTATAAAGCATTAAAGGTGCATGGGATCCGGCACGAAGAAAAAGAAAATGGCACGATCACCATCTCCGGCCGGCTGACAGGAGGCACCTATATTATTCCGGGGGATGTTTCCCCGCAGTTTATCTCTGGTCTTTTGATGGCCGCACCGCTTCTTTCCATCACCAGCACTTTTATCATTCAGGGAGAAATCGCCCATATCAACTACATTCAGATGACGATCGACGTCCTTAAAGCATGCGGGATTAAACTTTCCATGGAAAAAGGCAAAGGGGACATCACTTATGTTTTCAAGGTCGGCGGCAATCAATCTTACGTCCTTCCAGACCATCCGGTCATGGAAAAAGACTGGTCTATGGCCGGCTACTGGCTTTGCGCCGGTGCTCTGACCAGCGGACCGATCGTCTGCCCGAATATGAACATCGATTCTCTGCAGTATGATGCCAAAATTTTAGATATTCTCCGGGAATTCGGAGCCAAGATCGATATCTACCGCCAATACGGAGAATACCGGTCTATCTTACCAAATCACGACTCTATCACCGTGATGGGCGGTAATCTGCACGGCATCCGTGTAGACGCAGCAGACATTCCATCTCTGGTTCCTGCTATTGCCCTGCTGGCCTGCAAAGCTACCGGAATGACCATCATAAGAAATGCGGCCAGATTACGTGGTATCGAATCTGACCGCTTAAAATCGGTTCGTGACAGTTTAAAAGAATTAGGTGCTGATATCCGGGAATTCAAAGATGGTCTGATCATCTCCGGTCCGTCAGCGGATGATCCGGTCAAAAACCGAAAACATTTTCTGAAGGGCGGAAAGGTCACATCCTGTCATGACCACCGGATTGCCATGATGAGTGCTATCGCAAGCTGCATCAGCGAGATGCCGGTGCAGGTCAACAACGCAGAACTCGTCACAAAATCCTACCCTGATTTCTTTGAAGATCTGGTCAACCTGCAGAAATAACTTCCTGCACTTTCTCCAACGCCACCTTAATTACAACATCCATATCGTAGTACTTGTACTCACCAAGACGTCCGCCAAAGATCACGTTTTTCTCCTGGTCTGCCAGCGCTTTATATTTGGCATAAAGTGTGTTATTCACATCATCATTGACCGGATAATACGGTTCATCACCAATTTTCCATTCCACGGAATACTCGCGGTAAATGATTGTCTTCGGATCTGCTGCCTCTTCTTCTGGTGTCAGGAGGGAACCATCTGCATGATATCTGTGGGCGAACTCAAAATGCTTGTGCTCGATGATCCGGGTAAACGGTGTTTCCGCATCCGTATAATTGACCACGGCGTTTCCCTGGTAATTATCCACGTTCAGCGTTTCTTTTTCAAATTCCACGCGCCGATACTGCAGTGTCCCTAATGAATAGTCAAAGTATGCATCGATCGGTCCGGTATAGACAACTTTTTTTGCAAGACCCAGCGTTTCCGGATTTTCACATCCCTGCGCTTTTGCTTTTTTGACTTCTTCCAGATAATCTGTGGAGAGGCGCACCTCTGTTCCGTCCAGAAGTTTCTCTACGATCTGTGTATAACCGCCGACCGGAATTCCCTGGAACAGTGCATCAAAATAGTTGTTATCATAGATGAAGCGGACCGGAAGCCTCTTGATAATAAACGAAGGCAGTTCTGTACATGCTCTTCCCCATTGTTTCTGAGTATAGCCTTTGATCAGTTTCTCATAGATATCTGTTCCGATCAGGGAGATGGCCTGCTCCTCCAGGTTTTTCGGTTCGCCTTCCAGAGAAGCCAGGGCTTCTTTCTTCTGTTCTTCAATCTTTGCCCTTGCTTCTTCCGGTGTGGAGATACCCCACATCTTGCTGAAGGTGTTCATGTTGAACGGAAGGTTATAGATCTCACCCTTGTAATTGGCAACCGGACTGTTGGTATAACGGTTGAACTCTGCAAACTGTGTTATAAAGCTCCAGACCTTCCGGTCATTCGTATGGAAAATATGCGCACCATATTTGTGCACGTGAATACCTTCCTCCAGAGCCGTATAAATATTGCCGGCTATATGATCCCTTTTTTCCAGAACCAGACAGGTCTTGCCCTGTTTTTTCATTTCATGTGCAAAAACAGCGCCATACAAGCCTGCACCAACGATCAGATAATCGTACATGTTATTCCCCCATAAAGTCTTTTTCGTTGTAATTCAGTTCCCCTTTGTATTCTTTCAGTTCTTCTTCTCCATCTAATACACGCGCTGCACCATTGGCCATAGCTTCCATTTCAAACTCGCCCGGATATGCATAGACCGGAGCAATAAAGGAAACTGCCTTGGTGATGCGCTCAACCAGGTCTTTGTTATGAACCATGCCGCCGCCCATCAGGATCGCATCTACTTTGCCTTCCATAATGGCTGCCATGGCACCGATCTGTTTGATGCACTGATAGATCATGGTATCCCAGACCAGTTTTGCAAAACGCTCGCCTTTTTCTGCTCTCTCGTATACTTCCAGAGCATCACTGGTTCCCAGAAGATCTACAAATCCGCCGGTCTTGGTTGCAAATGCTTTTGCCGTTTTCTTATCCAGACCATTGTCGAAAATATAATCAACTAATTCTGCCAGCGGCACGCTGCCGGAACGGGTCGGGGTCATTGGTCCGTCACCGCCGACGATATCATTGCCGTCGATCATTTTGCCCTTCCGGTGAGCTGTAATAGAAGTGCCGCCGCCGATATGACATACGACATAATTCATATCTTCATATTTCACGCCCATCTTTTTGGAATGAACAATGGCGGTTTCCTTCTGATTCAGCGCATGTCCATGCACATGACGGAGCAGTCCCTTGATACCAGTCATACGTGCTTCCGGGATCAATTCATCTGTATCCGGCGGATTAACGACAAATGCCTTGCATCCGTATTCATCTGCAAATGCCTTTGCGATCTGCGGACCTAACTGTGCCGGATGCTGTACGCCATTAGCACCTCTGACAGCATGATCATGAAGAACATCATTGATTGCGTACACGCCGCCTTCCACTGCCATCAGGCCACCGCCTCTTCCAACGACTGCATCCAGATCTGACAGATCAACACCATCTTCCTTTAACATTTCGCGGATCATGCCCAGACGGAACTCCAGCTGATCCGATACTTCCTTAAACTTGGCCAGATCTTCAGCCGCATGCGACACATTGACGGAAAAGATTTTTTCTTCTCCCTTAAACAGGGCAACCTTCGTCGATGTTGAGCCCGGATTGATTGCTAAAACTTTGTATTCTCCCATTTTTTCCTCCTGTACGGTTTCTAAATAATAAATGACGGCTGAATGTTAGCCGTCATTATTATATCGTATTCTTATATTTTTAGCCACAATGGAATCGGTTTTTCAGACTCTCATTTTGGACTTCTTCCATTTACCGGTAAGAAGGAAGATCAATGCTGCAAGGCCGCTGGCAGCTGGTGCCAGAACATAGGCCCAGCCGATTCCTAAAAGGCCCATGGATGTGAACGACGTAAAGATCCAGGTAAATAACAGACGCACGATAAAAGCTGACAGGATCGCACAGCCAAACGTATAGTACGTATTGCCTGAACCGGAGATTACGCCGTACATGCAGAACATCACGCTTTCAAACATATAACTGATCGTCAGGATCTTCAGATATTCCGATCCGGTCTGTATGACCGCCTGGTCCGTGGTGAAAATACCGAGCAGTGCCCCAGGGATTATATGCGCAATAATAAAGATAATACCGGTAAAGCAGACCGAAATGGCCATGGCCACCAGCATGGACTGAATGACTCGCTTAAACTTCTGCACCGGGATATGCTGTGCCGTAAATGAGATCAATGCCGTCATCAATGCCTGTGCAGGAAGGACAGCAAAGGTTCCGATCTTGGTGACAGCACCGGTTGCAGCTGATGCGTTCACGCCATACTGATTGATAAATCCCATGATCAGCAGAAAGGATATATTTGTCAGACCAAACTGCAGTCCGTTCGGAATGCCGATCTTGAGCATCAACTTCAAGGTATCTTTCTGGATCTTGAATGAGCTGATCTTAAAATCAAACAATCCGATCTTTCTTACATACCAGATGGCCATGCACATGCTGACAAACTGGGACAGGATGGTTGCCAATGCAGCGCCTGCCACCCCCATGTGCAAAGGGCCCACAAACAGAATATCCAGCCCGATGTTCAGGATCACGGTGATCAGGACAAAAAGCATCGGTCTGACAGATTCGCCCACACTGCGCAGAACAGCTGCAAGAACATTATAGAAATAAATAAAAATGGTCCCGGCCAGGCAGATAAAAAGATAGGTCTTGGTTCCTGCATAGGCTTCCGCCGGAGTGTCTAATCCTTTCAGGATCGGAACACCCAGCGCGTAGATAACGATCATAAAGAATAAAGCCATCAGGAAGAAGAAAGACAGCATCGTTCCGACAACAGAAGGGATCTTTTCTTTCTGCTTTCCGCCGAACAGCTGGCCGATAATAATACCGCCGCCATTGGATACACCCAGTGCAAAGACCAGGATGATCATAGTGACCTGGCCGCCGATATTCACGGCAGACATACCGGCAGAGCCGATATATCTGCCAATGATAGCCATGTCTGCTATATTGTAGAATGCCTGAAGCAGGTTGGTGATAATGATCGGGATAGCAAACCCAATCGTCTTTAATGCCACATTTCCTGTTGTCAGGTCATTCATACCCCTCATTTTTGCTTCTTCGGGCTTTCCCATGGTGTAACTCCTATTACTTATGCTCCAGCAACTCGTTTATTCTTCACATCTTCAAATTCGGAAATCATCTCCGGTGTTGCCGGTTTTCCAACAAGGGATCCGATCACGACAGCGATCAGGCCGAGAATGAAACCAACGAACAGGGAATACAGACCTGTCACCTGTCCGATCGTCTGACCGGCGAAGAACGGAATGTAGTCCCAGATGATAACCACAGCAGCACCGGTAATAATACCGCTCAATGCGCCGGCTTTGGTTGTCTTCTTCCAGTACAGCGAAAGAACAACAACCGGACCGAATGCTGCACCTAAACCAGCCCACGCATCACTTACCAGACCCATGATCGAGCTGTTCGGATTCAGGGCGATAAAGAACGCAGCTGCTGCAACGATGACAACGACCACACGGCTGAACCAGAGGATCTTCTTATCGCTGATGTTTTTGCCTTTTTTAATAACGTCCGCATAGATATCTTTGGAAACAGCTGATGCTGTGACCAGAAGCTGTGAATCTGCAGTACTCATGATAGCTGCCAGGATCGCACAAAGCAGGATGCCTGCAAGGAACGGAATGGCAAATTGATTTGTAAATAATTCTTTGACTGTCATGACCACGATATTCTCGCTGTCTTCCAGGACTCCCACCTTAGGGAACATATAAACTCTTGCAAGGATGGCTAATACAGAAACAACACCCAATGCCAGGAAGTTCCAGACGTTAGCGATGATCTTGGACTTTTTCATTTCCTTCTCAGATTTGATCGCCATGAAGCGGACCAGGATGTGAGGCATGCCGCAATAGCCAAGACCCCATGCCAGGCCGGATACGACCGTCGTCCAGCTGATGGAAGAATTGCCGGACATAAACGGATTCAAATATGCTGCTGCACCGCCATCTACGCCAGAAGCAGTCAGAGTACTCATAACGCTGCCCGGCTCGATCAGGAACAGCAGAATGATCGGAACAGCCAGGATCATGACGATCATCATCATACCCTGAATAAAGTCTGTCGTACAGACTGCCAGGAATCCGCCCAGGAAAGTATAGATCAAAATAACGATCGTACCGATCAAAAGTGCCCAGGTATAATCCAGTCCGAAAACTACCTTAAACAGCTTTGCGCCGGAGCTTAATGCTGATGCAGTGTAAACCAGGAAGAAAATAACAAAGACGATAGCCGATACCAGGATCAGCGCTTTGCTTTTATCATGGAAGCGGTTTTCAAAATACTCCGGAAGTGTCACAGAGTTATTTGCCCGGATGGTATATCGGCGAAGTCTCCCTGCTACCAGGATCCAGTTAAACAAGGTTCCCAAAAACAGACCCAGGGAAACCCAGATTTCTCCTGTACCTAACAGATAGATCGATCCCGGCAGACCCATAAGGAGCCATCCGCTCATATCGGAAGCCTGTGCGCTCATGGCACCGACCCAGCCGCCTAATCCACGGCCGCCCAAGAAGTAGTCTTCTGCACTTTTTGTCCGTTTCGAATAGACTGCTCCGATGACGACCATCAGAACAATGTACAATACAAATGCAATAATGATCCAAACAGTGTTACTCATAATAATCCCTCTCTTTTTTATAACAAGTGGGCCATTTTTATTGTTTTGGCCCACTGGTAAGTCACATCTTCATTCCGGTTTGTTCTGTTTTACAGATCTTTTGGATCGTAAGTCAGATCACATCCCAGACGTTTGAATGTTCTTCTGTCTATGGCAGACAATTTTGCGGTCGTATGCACGGCACAGTTTTTCAGCTTAGGCAGCTGATCCAGCGCGAGTGCTGCGTCTGCATCTTTAGACGCATTACTGGATAACGCCACTAACACCTCATCAGGATGAAGTCTCGGATTCCGGCTGCCCAGATACTGTGTTTTCAGTTTCTGGATCGGCGCGATGCTTTCTGGGGAAAGAATCTTGGTCTCTTTCGGAAGACCTGCCAGATGTTTGATCGCCTTGATCAGGCAGGCGGCCGATGGACCCAGCAGATCGCTGGTCTTGCCGGTAATGATCGTTCCGTCATCCAGTTCAATGGCCGTTGCTACATCGCCGGTCTCTTTTTCTCTCTCCTGCGCTGCTCTGACAACAGCCCGGTCTTCCACAGAAAGGCCTTCCTGGCTCATCAGCACTCTGATCTTGTTGACTTCTTCTATTTCTTTCTTTCCTTCCGCAACCCCTGCAAGTGCATGATAGTAGCGGCGGATGATTTCCTGTCTTGAGGCATATTTGCACGCTTCATCGTCATAGATGCAATAGCCTGCCATATTCACCCCCATGTCGGTCGGTGATTCATATGGGCTTTTGCCAAAGATCTCCTGGAACATCGCATACAGCAGCGGGAAGATCTCAACATCACGGTTATAGTTGACCGTTGTCTCTCCGTGTGCCTTCAGGTGATACGGATCGATCATATTGATATCATTCAGATCTGCAGTGGCGGCTTCGTATGCCAGATTGACCGGATGATCCAGCGGCAGATTCCAGATTGGGAAAGTTTCGAACTTTGCGTATCCCGCGTTAATACCTCTTTTATGTTCATGGTAAAGCTGGGAAAGGCAAGTGCTCATCTTTCCCGAGCCGGGGCCCGGAGCCGTAATGATGATCAGTGGTCTTGTTGTCTCTATATAGTCATTTTTCCCATATCCTTCTTCACTGATCACGAGCGGGACGTTGGTTGGATAACCATTGATCAGATAGTGATGATACACGCGGAGTCCGCTTGTGACCAGTTTTTCTTCGAACCTTCTGACCGAACTGGTATCCATATATTTTGTGATCACGACGCTGCCGATAAATAAGCCCCGTTTCCGGTATTCTTCAATCAGCCGTAAAACGTCGATATCATACGTAATACCCAGATCTTCTCTTTCTTTGTTGCGTTCGATGTCTTCTGCGCTGACTACCATAACGATCTCCGCCTGGTCTGCCATGGTCAGAAGCATCTGCAGTTTACTGTCGGCCTGAAAGCCCGGCAGTACACGGGAAGCATGAAAATCATCAAATAGTTTCCCGCCAAATTCCAGATACAGTTTGTTGTCAAATTTGCCGATCCGCTCGCGGATCTTTTCGGACTGCATCTGCAAATATTTCTCGTTGTCAAATCCTTGTTTCAGCTGCATGTTTTTCCTGTCAAAATACTTTATTACGTTAACTTACTAAATAAGAATCATACCAAATAAAAAAGACATTTGCAAGGTTCGCAAATGTCTTTTTCTTATATCATTTTTATATCTTTTTTTCAGATTTTTCCTTCCACTTTTGTGAAAATTTTCGCTTCCTCTTCTCCTCTTAAGACGCGAAGAGCACCGAAAGCCAGTGAATCCATTTCATTTTCGCCTGCGTAGATCACAACCGGCGCAATGAATTTCACCCTGTCAGAAACCATTTTCGTAAATTTCTCTGAATTTGCTATGCCGCCCGTTAAAATGATGGCATCCACTTCCCCGTTTACCGTTGCGGAAAGAGCAGCAATATGTTTTGCCACAGACAGTGCCATTGCCTCGTAGACTAACGCGGCATATTCATCGCCTTCTTCGATCATCTTTTCCACGTTCCGGGTATCATTCGTTCCCAGATGAGAATTCAGACCTCCTGCGCCTTTGATCTTCTTCATCATGGATTTCTGATCATATTCGCCGGAAAAGGCCATATCCACGACCTGGAACAGCGGCAGCCCGCCGGTACGTTCCGGAGAGAACGGGCCTTCTTCATCACTGACAAAATCAATGATCCGTCCTTTAGAATGGAGGGATTCCGTAATGCCTCCTCCCAGATGAGCGATCACCAGATTTGCCTCATTGTATGGTTTTCCGCTTTCTTTTTCCCACCTTTTTGCTGCGGCACGCATGTTCAGATTATGGCCTAACGCCTTTCTCCTCATGTCCTTAAAGCCGGTGATCTTGGTCAGCGGGATCATCTCATCCACGGTAATGCCATCATAAACAAATGCAGGAATGCCAAGCTCCTGACTGAGTGCATACGCGATCGGCGCACCCACATTAGAAGCATGGTTGTTCTGCGGATTATATTTCATCTGCCAGACCATATCTTTGTTCACCTTGTAGGCACCTGCTTCGATTGGCGGAAGAAGACCGCAGCGGCTCACGATAGCCGTCAGGTCCGAAAGTGCAATGCCGTGACGGTCCATAGCATCGATGATCGTGTTTTTCCGGAATTCAAACTGATCCGTGATCTCATCAAACTGAGCCAGTTCTTCCGTTGTATGGGCGATATTCTCCACGAACAGCGCCGTCTCATCTTCGTAGACCGCAATTTTTGTAGATGTTGATCCCGGATTCATGACTAAAATCTTTTCCATGGTTTATTCCTCTTTCATTGAGTTTAAATAGTCTTTTGTAAGTCGGCTATGTGGCAGATCAAGCCCTCGAGCGAATATGCGAAGCATCCTGAGCGCAGAGGGCTTGGATATGCACATAGCCGACCATCAAGTCTACTTCAAATTCATTGCTGAGATAGCGGCTAAGCATATGGAAACAAACTTCTCGTCGGAGGAGGAGCCTCTGCTGGAGAAGATGACCGGATGAGTCGTTCCTACCAGGAATCCTCCCAGACGACTGTTGCAGAGAACAGACATCATTTTGCCCATGATGTTGCCTGCATGAATATTTGGAGCCAGCAGGATATCACATTCTCCTGCGACCGGCGACTGATAGCCTTTAAAATCTGCGATCTCTTTATCACATGCACAGTCAAAGGAGATTGGTCCATCTACGATACAGCCGGTGATCTCACCGCGCTCATTCATTTTCTTCAGTTCTTCTGCGTCCAGTGTCTCCGGCATCTTTGGATCTACCTTTTCCTTGCATGCAAGCACACCGACCTTCGGGCAGTCCCATCCGAGTGAACGCATGGCATCGACGGTATTCTGAATGATATCTCTCTTCTGTTCCAGTGTCGGATAATTGACCATGCCGCCATCTACAGGAACATAGATCTTTCCCATTGCCGGGATCTCATGTGCGGTAAACACGCTGATGGTGCCGCCGTTTTCTTTGCGCAGGCCGTGTTCACGGTTGACTACGGCTTTCAGATAAACGCTGGTGTCCAGTTTGCCTTTCATCAGGACTTCTGCTTTGCCTTCATGGATCAGGTCCACTGCTTTCCATGCAGCTGCTTCATCGTCCGGTTCATCATAAATATCTTCATCCGGAACATTCAGTCCGATCTCTGCGCATACTTTCTTGATCTCATCTTTATGACCGACCAGGACCGGTTTTGCCAGTCCGCGTTCTACAGCCATTTTGACAGCACCGAGGGTATGGTCATCATTTGCAGCTGCCACCACCACGCGGCTCATCTGCTCTTTTCCCTCCAGCTGTTTGATTATTTCATCGAAACTTCTATAAACCATTTTGTTCTCCTGATTCTTTTATCTCATATTCACGATATGGAGCGGTTCTTCCCCATCCATCATTCGTGTTATATTTTCAAGGCTCTTGATCAGCATCGTTGTAAATGCTTCATTTGAGGTTCCGCCAATATGAGGGGTAAGGGTCAGTTTATCCATAGCCTTTTTGCTCATATTCATGATCGGTGCATCCTGCGGGATCGGTTCCGGTGTCAGTACATCCAGCGCTGCTCCATAGATTTCGTCGTTTTCCAATGCCCAGACAAGTGCATCCTGATCGATGACTTCTCCGCGGGCAGTATTGATAACAAGTGCGCTCTTCTTCATTGCAGCAAACTGCTCTTTTCCCAACATTCCTATCGTTGCCGGCACAACCGGCACATGCATGGAAATCACATCACAAGCTTTGACCAGATCATCAAACTCCATGTACTCCACATGATACTCTTTTTCCACATCCTCTTTCAGGCGGAAGACATCATAGTATGCAAACCTGCAGCCCCAGCCATCCAGCCTTTTAGCAGCTTCTTTTGCGATGTCGCCCATACCGACAAATCCGATCAGCTTATCCGTCAGTTCATGCGAACCCATCATAAGATGGTCCGTGTTTGCAGCGGTAAAGCCATCATGGCGGAACTGACGGTCTGCCAGCGCAATGCGCCGAAGCCCTGCCAGGATCAGTCCAATGGTGAGTTCTGCAACTGATCTTGCATTCACGCCTTTATTGTTGCACAGATAAATGCCTTTCTCCCGGGCAGCCTGACCGTCCACTTTATCAAATCCAACACCTTCCGTCTGGATCAGCTTCAGATTGGAACCAGCATTGATCACTTCTTTAGATACTCTGTCTCCTGACCCAACCAAAAGATAATCCGCGGTTTTTACTGCCTGGATCAGTTCTTCATCTGTATAAGGCTTCGGAACAAATGTCACATCCCATTTTTCAGGAATGTTAACACCAAATTGTTCATAGCGTGCTTTCGGTACAGTGATTACAACTTTTGCCATTATTATCTCCTTGAAAATCCTTCCAATCGCTCAAAGCCGCTGGGCTCCCTCGACCTTCGGTCGGGGGCAGTAAAAAACTGACAGGATGTTTTCTTTCATCCTGTCAGTTTCAAGTGATTACATATTGTATCCCTTGTCAAAAGCTGCCAGGTTCAGGTCAACCGTTTTTGCCGGAACATTTTTTGCGATCAGATCTCGCCAATCCACGTTATCCAATGCCAACTGTTTAACGAGAGCCCCGAGAAGAACGATATTCTGTGCCTTGACATTGCCAAGTTCTTCTGCGACTTTTGCTGCTTCCACAACGATGACGTTCGGCACAACTTCTTTTAACTGCTCGATTGCTTCATGTGGATATTCTGCTTCACCAGTCAGAACCGGCATCGGATTGATCTCACGTACATCTGTGACGATCGTTCCGCCTTCTTTCAGGAACGGCAGTGCACGGAGTGCTTCCAGCTTTTCGAAAGAAACAATAATATCTGCTTCGCCGTCACCAATGATCGGTGAATATACTTTTTCGCCGTATTTGATCTGCGTGACAACGGTTCCGCCTCTCTGGCTCATACCGTGGATCTCGCTCATTTTTACATCAAATCCTGCTTCGATCAGGCCCTTTGAAAGGATCGTAGAAGTGGTGATCGTACCTTGTCCGCCAACACCAACTAAAATGATACATTTATTCATATTATTCACCTACTTTCTCGATTGCACCTACTTTGCACTGCTGCATGCAAAGTCCACACTGGTTGCAGTTTGCCACATCAGCGATCATTGCTTTCTTTGCTTTATCATCGAAAGCGATGCTCGGGCAGGCGATCTTCATGCACATCTTACATCCGACACATTTGTCCGGATCCACTTTGACGTGCTTGCCGGCGTTTGCTTTAATGACTTCTTTAAGAAGTGCACAAGGTCTCTTGGTGATGATCACAAAGAGTCCTTCTGCTGCAAGACCAGCATCCAGTGCCTCACATACTGCTTTTTGATCAACTGGATCAACGATCCTTAAGTGATCATCATCGACGCCGCAGGCTCTTACCAGTGCTTCGATACTGATGGCCGGGGACTCATAACCCATCAGGTTTTTATAGGTTCCCGGATTTTCCTGATGCCCTGTCATCGCAGTGATGGAGTTATCCAGAACTACAGCGACTGCATTTGTCTCAGAGGAAACCAGATCGATCAGGGATGTCAGTCCGGAATGGAAGAAGGTGGAATCACCTAATTGACCGATCACCTTTCTGGTATCACCCTGTGCTTTCAGGGCTCTGGAGAAACCGACCAGTGTTGAGAATCCGGCTCCCATATCAAACTGAAAATCGAATCCATTCAAAGGAGGGTTAACAGCCAGTGCATAACATCCGATATCGCCGGCTGAAACATATTTATCTTTATAATTCTTCAGTGCAAAATAGAACCCTCTGTGCGGGCATCCTGCACAAAGGACTGGTGGACGTGCCGGAATATTTGCATTTTCCACTTTGTAAGTAAACAGGTCTTTCGCATCTGTCAGAGCATCTCTGACGACTTTCGTATTAAACTCACCCTGGATCGTCAGTTTTTCTTTTCCGATCACATTATGGAAACCAAGTTTCTTCAGAGCATCTTCCAGATAAGGTTCCCCTTCTTCTACAGCATATAAAGTCTCATATTTAGCAGCGAAATCTGCCATCAGTTTTTCTGGAAGCGGATAGGTCAGACCGATCTTCAGAACGCTGACAGTATCACCAAAAACTTCCTTCACATACTGATAGGAAATACCGGAGGTCACAATACCAATCTTTGCGCCAGGTACTTCTTCCACACGGTTCAGTTCACTTGTATTGGAGTATTCCGCCATCTTTGCAAGCAGGTCTTCACGGATCACATGACGGACTCTTGCGGTTGCAGGAAGCATTGCATATTTTTCTGCATGTCTTTCATATTTAATGACCGGAACTTCTTCTCTCTCTCCCAGTTCCACAATACTCTTGGAATGGCAGATACGCGTTGTCATACGGAACAGGACCGGAACATCAAACTTTTCAGAAAGCTCAAATGCAGCCTTCATGAAGTCCTTGCATTCCTGAGAATCGGATGCTTCTACCATAGCAATCTTTGCATGCGGTGCATATAAACGGTTGTCCTGCTCATTCTGAGAACTGTGGCATGCAGGGTCGTCTGCGGTTACTAATACAAATCCTCCTGTAACACCTGAATATCCTGCCGTAAAAATCAAGTCAGTTGCAACATTCATACCAACATGTTTGAAGGCACACATGGATCTCATGCCTCCAACGGATGCGCCAAACGCTGCCTCTGCTGCCACCTTTTCATTTGGGGACCACTCACTGTAAATATCGTCTTTGTAAAGACCACCAATATTTTCCAGGATCTCAGTACTCGGTGTGCCCGGATAGGCAGATGCGAAACGAACCCCCGCTTCGTAAGCACCACGCGCGACAGCCTCATTGCCGCTCATAATCATCTTGCTCATTTGCTTGCTCCTCCTTTGCTTTACTTGCAAGTAAGCGTGTATTGTAATTTTTTAATAAACTTGGTTAATTGGTTCTTTTCCACTCAATACGCGTTCAACAGCCTGAAAGCTCATTTTTGTCATTCGTTCAAAGTCTTCATTTGTCACTCCGGCAACATGCGGGGTGATGATGATCTTATCCATTGCTTTTTCACTCATATTCAGGATTGGTGCGTCATCCGGGAGTGGTTCCGGTGTGACTACATCCAAAGCTGCTCCATAAATCTCATCATTCTCCAACGCCCAGATCAAAGCGTCCTGGTCGATCACCGGCCCGCGGGATGTATTGATGACAAGCACAGTCTTCTTCATTGCTGCAAACTGTTCTTTCCCAAGCATTCCGGTGGTTAAAGGTGTTACCGGAACATGCATGGAAATGATATCACAGGTTCTGATCAGTTCATCGAACTCCATTGATGTGGCACCATACTCTTCTTCTATTTCCGGACTCATTTCCAAAATATCATTATATACGACTTTGCAGCCCCAGTTTTTCAGTCTTTTTGCTGTCTGTTTGCCAATATCGCCAAAGCCGACCAGTCCGACAAGGCTTCCGGCGAGATCATGTTCACCTACAGCCAGATGGGCCCTCTTGCTTGCTGTATATCCAATGGTACGGAGCTGCCGGTCCGTCAGAGAAGTCCTTCTCAAACCAGCCAGCATCAGACCGATCGCATGCTCCGCAACAGATATGGCATTTGCTCCTTTATTATTGCAGACCCAGACGCCTCTTTCCTTTGCTGCTTCTACATCCACTTGTTCAAATCCCACACCTTCAGTCTGGATCAGTTTCAGCGAAGGGCATGATTCGATCACGTTCCTGCTGACCACATGGCCGGATCCCACCAGAATGATCTCCGCATCCTTAGCCGCAGTAATCATTTCTTCATCTGTATACTTGTAGCTGATGAATTCCGCATCCCATGCTTCAGGAATGTTGCACCCATATTGTTCAAATGCTGACTTCGATGTTGCGATCACAACTCTTGCCATTGCCCAATCCTCCTTGTTAATTCAGATATTCCGGTACTGCTGCCTGCCCTCTGCTGGCACGGAATGCGTTATATCCCCAGCCTAATCTGCCGATCGTCCGTTCATAGGATGAAAGCGCAGCTCCTGTATTGTCCGCTCCCCAGGAATATGGATCGGTCTGATCATCCAACGCTACGATGGAATAAGAGCCGGTCCTTTCCACCCATGTAGGAAGGATTTTAAGTCCGGTGATCTTCACTTTGCCATTATTAAATTTAGAATACGTTACTTCAAAGATCAGACCGTCTTCGGTATAACCGCGGTTGCCGTCCTCATCCATAAGAGATGCCCGCTGATTAGAAAGTTCATTACCCATAGAATACAGGCACAAAGTCTGATGGCCATTGCTTGCCGTTAAGGTATCATAACGCTGGATCACGTGCGGGTGTCCGCCTATGATCACATCTGCCCCCAATTCACAAATCTCCTGCGCGATCTCTTCCTGTACCCAGTTCGGATCATCCTGATATTCATTGCCCCAATGGATAAAAACGATCTTACTGTCTACGCCAAGCATATTCATTTGATGCATAGCATCTTTTACATTCCGATAAAGCTCTTCCAGGTCTTCATAGCAGAAACTGCTGACCAGATTTTCTGCTTCACCCAGCATCGGAATACCGTTTAAAGATTTCTGATCATCCGGATACTGTCTGGTATCGTAAGTAAAATTGATCATGCCGATCTTGATACCGTTAACCTCTTTAACGATTATGAAATGCTCGCCGGTGTTTTTCCGTGTACCCAGGTATTCCAGACCGTTTTCCGTAATGAGGTCCAGTGTTCTGATCATGCCGGCATATCCGGTGTCATAAGAATGATTATTGGCTGTCAAAAGCAGATCTACTCCTGCATTTTTCAAAGTCGGAATAATATTGTCCGGACAGTTAAACGTTGGATAACCGGAATAGGCACCCGCTTCTTCGCCACCGCAAGTGACTTCCAGATTGGCGATCATGATATCCGGTTGTGAATAATATGGCGCGACCAGACGGAAACAGTCTGAAAAATCATAGCCGCCGCCATAATAAACAGAATCAATGATCGGAGAATGAATCAGAATATCTCCGGTTGCACCGATCGTCAGACTGCTTTCGATGCGCGGATCCTCTAGTATGATCCTGGTATCCTCTTCCGGTTCTTTATCTTTGCGCAGGAAAAGAACCGCAACCACTGCTGCGATCAGCACCAGAACAATGATCAAAATGATACCCGGTTTTCCTCTCCGCCTCTTCTGCTTCTTCATGTTCTTTTACCCTTCATCTCCTGTTCTTGTCACGAAATCAGCAATGTAATACTTTTCTCCGTCTCTTACAAAGACCCATGTCATATTGGTATCCCATGTTTTAACTGGATCGTCACCCTGATAGATGGTCTGCAAAAAGCTGATATCGCAGGAGAATACATCGTCCGAATACTTTTTGAAATTCTCTGCTTTCTGCTCTGTGATCTCCACATCGCTGTGTTCCTGCATCCAGGAAACATCCGCGCTGATGGCACTGTTATAAGCTGGAGAATCATCCAGCATGATCCGTGCCAGTGCGCCTCTGCCGGCCTCGCCGGAGAAATAGAACGCATATGGTTCAAACATATCGATCACGCGATCGTATTGCTCATTTATGAAATCCTGCGGTGCGTCAAAACCGCCGGTATAGGTATCGGCTGTCAGGATACAGTCATAGGTCCGTCCGGATGAATCGGTTGCCTGTACATCTTTGTGGAAGAAAATACCTGGTATCTCGTATGTATCCATGGTCGGCTGTTCGCCGATAAAGCCTTCTGCGATCAGTCTGGAGATCAGGTTAATGCGGTCTCCTTCAGAAGTCACCCGTTCCCGTCCGATCGTTTTTCCATTTACGATCAACTGATCGCTTTGCGGGATCTGCACTTTCAAAGTGGTCACCGGAAACGCATCGGAAAGAAGGATTGTTTCTTTTTCCTGCCAACCGGTAAAGCCAAATGCATATTTTTTATCAGAACGTTCAATAACGGTCTTTAATATTTTTTTATCTCCTGCTTTAATCAGATAAACTTTTGTATTCTCATCACTTTCTCCGTTAAGCACGCGGAATGTGATGCCGCCTTCTTCCTCTTCGCTCCCCTCTTCTTTTTGAAGGATATAGGCAGAGATTTCAGCAGGATCAGCCAGGATCTGTCCATCAGTCAGGGAGAACCCATCTTCCGTCTGCAGGTGCAGATCATCCAGATTTCCCTTTTCTACCGCAGAAACGATCCTGTGAATTGTTTCTGCCGGACGGCTTTTTTCATAATTGGAAAGGAAAACAGAAAGCAATATCAGCGCTGCTGCCAGAACAGCAACAAATGCCAGCCATGCGATCAATAATCCTTTACGGAACTTACCCTTAACCGCCGGTGCTTTTGTCCTTTTTGCCTGCTGCGTTACTTGCTGCGTAACCGGACGCTTTGGCTGCTGCGGTCTTGTCTGGCCAGTCTGAGTCTGCTGCCTCTGCTGTACCGGCCTCTGTTGAACAGGCCGTTGCTGCGCTGGTCTAACCTGCTGTGGCCGTTGCTGCGCTGGCTTTTGCTGAGCCGGTCTTTGCTGTGTTGTTTTTTGCTGTGCAGAGCGCTGCTGCACCTGCTTTGCCTGTTGGGCAGGTCTGTTCTGTACCGGTTTAGACTGCACTGGACGCTGCGCTGTTTGGCGTGTTTGCTGCGGACGTTGTTGCTGCTGTGGACGCTGCGCAGTTGGCCGCGTTTGACCAGCCCCAGTTTGCTGCGGCCTCTGCTGCGTCTGCTTTTGCTGCGGTTGTCTTTGCTGCGCAGTACGCTGCTGTGTTGGCTGTGTCGGACGAGGACGCTGCTGTGTCTGCCTTGGCTGTGCCGGACGTACCGTCTTCTGCGGCGTTTTTGCAGGATGCTGCAGCTTTGGTTCCGGCCGTTTGGCAGTGGACCGTCCTACTTTCGGACGTGTTTGTTTTTCAACTTCCTCATAATCCAGGAAATCGATATCCAGTTCCTCCGGATGGCTGTTGCTTTCTGCAGTCTGTTTCTTTATAGGTATATGTGTAAACTCGTTCGATCTCATCTTCTGATCAAAAATGCATTCGGCACGTCACGCGGTCCCGAAAGCGCATATGGTGTGTTGAGAAATTTTCCTTCGTAATACATCTGTGTGGAAGAACCACCATCTAAAGAAGCGGCATTTACGGCACCATAATCACTCATGATCTTGATCATGTCCGAAAACGTAGCTCCGATGGAATTGGCCTGCCTTCCGTCTGTTGTAACAAAAATGATCGTGCCGTCTGCGGTCTGGCCGATTGCGGTACGCGGGTTTAATCCACCGCCTACACCGGCTACTTCCTGTTCTTCTCCATTTAAGATCAGAACTGGTGCATAAACCGTCTGTACGCAGACACAGTCCCGCAGTCCCATATCAACTGCATCCTGTCCGGTAAAGGTTCCGATCACCATTTTATTATCCGGTGTAAACCCGATTGCTGCATAAGGAGTATAGCGGTCTCCGTAACAGTATTCTCCTTCCGAGATAACAAATCCATCCGGAACGCCTCCATTTCCCATACCGCCTGCATCGTAAAAACCACCGCCGTTTATCCCGGCAACTGCATCATACCGGGCAGCGATCACATCCACGGTCGTTCCTCCGCTTCCGTCATACGGACCTTTATTACCGACAAACAGACGGGAAGGATCCTTGATCAGCATAACATCGCCGATGTACGTAGGTCCGGAAATCTCATATACCTCAATGTCCTGACTTGCTGTATCAGTTGTATCAATCAGATCCGTGTTTGTCGTTTCATCGGTTCCCTTTACGGAATTGTTATCGATGATCTGCTGAATCTCTTCGTCCGAGAAGAAGATATCAGGGATCCATTTTAAAGCACTTGTCTCTTTTAAAGACAGTGTGAACAATTCCGCCGCGCTGTGCGATGGTCCCTTCATGATGATCACAACTGCGATACATACAGCCAGAATAAAGGTCCCTAAAAATGTTCCTATAACTGCTAATGTTCTGAGTACATGTTTCATTTACTTTGAAGCCTACTTTTTATTCTTAAATACCCAGCGTCTCTGAATGTTATAACTGAAAATAAACAGACAGAGATCAACTACACATTTTACAATCAGTTCCACAACACCTTTCACGTGAAGGATGTGCGTGAAGAAATAAACCAGTCCGTAAGAAGCGCCCATCTGGCAGATTGCCAGAATATAATATTTCACCGCTGTGCTTCCTACGTTATCGACAGATTTAAAGACGCCCTTCCGGTTCAATATATAATTAAAAACGGAGGAGATCACACGGGATGCGATCGTACAGATCAGGACTCTGGTCCCCAGGTCCATTTTGTTCTGCAGGGCGAATTCCAGGATCGCATAAACGCCAATATCTACTACCCAGGAAGCGATCGAGCTGATGATAAATTTGATGAAGTAACGCAGGATCACTCCATAGATCTTCATGGAGTCCTTGAAAGGATTAAAATGCGATGACGCGTTATCATCAATATAGATCGTTTCGATCGGTATCTCCAGATATGGAATCTGGCGGTTCACGATCTCGATCAGCATATTTGTTTCGTATTCGTAACGATCTCCTTTTAACGCAGAGAAACTTTCAAAACATCTGGCAGGAATTACCCTAAGCCCTGTCTGCGTATCTTTTAATTTGATCCCGCAGGCAAACTTATAGACAAAGCTGGAAACCTTATTTCCAAATCTGCTGCGGGAAGGGATATTCTTATCATCAAAATCTCTGCCGCCAATGATCACATATCCTTCATGTTCTTCATAAGCGTTCAGGCAGTCCTTCATGGATGCAACAGAATGCTGTCCGTCTCCATCGCAGGTGATAGCAGCATCAATATCGACCCGGTTGTCTGCCAGGTAAGCAAACGCGGTCTTCAATGCTGCTCCTTTTCCTCTATTTACTTCGTGCTTTAATACGATGACCTGCGGATTTTTAGCAGCATCATCGTAAAAATGGTCATAATCAGAACTGCTTCCATCATTGACGACAACGATCGTCTCAAATCCGGAGCGGACCAGTTCCTGTACAAAATTGGTGAATTTCTCATCCGGGTTCAGAACCGGAAGGATCACTGCATAGTTCATCTTTATCGGTTGTCTTTCCTTCCTGAATTTCTGGAGTTAGACCGGTCAACGGTTCGTCTGGAAGGCGGACGCTGTCCGCTGCCTGCCTGCCCGGAACCTTTCTGCTGCGTACGCTGCTGAGGACGACCATTACTCTGCTGCGGTCTTTGTTCCGTCCTCTGCGGTCTCTGATCTCTATTCCTGAGCCGTTCTCTGTGCTGGCGGCGCTGTCTTTCTTTTGCGGCTTTTCTGCGCATCAGTATAATAATGATCACAATGATCAAAAGAATGACAATGATAAGGATGATGATCCAGAGGATTTTGCCGGATCCGCTCTTTTTCTCTTTGTCCGGCGCCTTTTGTGTTTCCGACTCCGGCTGTGTTGCGGTTTCAGCTTCCTGGCGTTCCTGCTCATCATAAGTCACAAGGTTCTCCAGCATGCTGCTGCCGGTATCTGTCCCAACGGTTGTCCTGTAAAGGCCGTACTCCGCACAGCTGTACTGATAATCATTCCGATTGCCATCGTCATCATAGCCGTCATCTACCCAGAAGGTCGGACCCTGCTGGGAACCATGTTTTTCAAATGCATCTTTGCATACCTGCAGTACCGTTCTCCCTCCAAAGTCGGAAAGAGGTTCTCTGGTAGGCAGGACGATCTGGTTCTCCCAGTACAGATGAAGATATGTTTTTGGTACATCCCATGCACCATATCTCTGTGCAGAATCCGCATACTGGGAAGAATCCCCTGTCAAAGCTGCGGTATCGGCAACGGCCTTCGCGATCATACGGTGCATGCCGTGTCCGTATTCTCCGTTCAGATCATGTGTCACAACGATCTGTGGTTTAAAACGTCGGATGGTTTCAACCACGAATGCCTTTACTTCTTCCATATCATTATGGCCCTCGGCCTCTTCCAGGGACTCAGAGTACAGATCCCAGAATCTGCCCAGCTGCGGATAATGGGTCACGCCCATTTCCCAAAGGCCATCCAGAAGTTCATGGTTACGGAACGGTTCTGTCAGATACTGATCAGACATATAGGCAACCTGAACCCGGGCTGTATTGTTATGTGTCAGATTGACAATGGATGGTCCCATGTACAGAACCTCATCATCTGAATGCGCCGTGAATACAAGAAGATCTGCCCTCTCGTAAGGAGGCTGCCACTGCTGTACATAATCCGGAAGTGCGCCTTCAGAGTATGCATATACTTCTGCAATTTCTGCACCACCGGAAGGAATCTGGATCGTAACGGAGTTGGTTCCTTTTCCTGCCTTGACATACTCATGCAGAAAGCCATACTGACCTGCATTGATAGAAGCATCGCCTGCTTTCAATTTCCAAGGGTTTGGAATGCTTTCCCATTTGATATAAACGCCATCGATTGCCTCGCTCGAGCTGATGGTGATCTCAGCACCCTCATCGAACCAGGTTGTCGTATAATAGCTGCCATCGTCAATTGGTCCGCAGTCATAGTCTGCACTGTCTACATCGATCGGCAGCTCTGCTGCGTTCGTCTTCAGGGCGAATGCACCTATCATGCATAACAGGATGGCCGGTAACAGGATCCATAGTTTTTTCATTGTTCCAACTCCTTGTAATCGGTTTTCGTATTCACATTCCGGAATGCTTTCTTCTGCTCTTCTTCCAGTTTCACTGCATCAAAATATCCGGTGATCACGCGGATCACTTTATTATCATTTCGATCCAGCGCTGCTTTTAACAAAGGATAAGCACTCCGATCGTAAACGCCGACCAGCGGTTCAAACTTTTCATGATCTGACTCGGCGATAATAATTGGTTTCACTTTAGCGGCTGCTAAGGCATTGGCAGGCTCATCCAGCATTTTGTACAACGCCAGCAGAAAGTCCATACTGGCATTTGGCACATCTACCGGGACCACAGCAAATCTGTCCAGATCGGTCTCTTCAAAAATAGTGCAAAGCGCACCTAAAGGCCCCCGATCCGGATAACGGTCGGTAATAATCTCTATTTTGCTCTGTTCTTCCAATGGGAGGACAGAAACAATCAAAGCTGCATGCTCTTTGGTATCCGTTGAGATCAGAACGCGGTCAAACGATTTCCGCCCGCTTATATAAAGCCTTTCAATAAAAGTTTCATCACTAATATGGAGAAAGGCCTTATCTTTCCCCATCCGAATACTTTTGCCTCCAGCTAAAATAACCAGATTTTTCATAGGGAAAATTATAACATATGGTTGACAAAAAAAGAAGCCTCGTATATGATAATAAAAAACAGGAATGATTATTATTTTTTTCTGAAATTACTGATTTTTAAGTAAATTTAATTTATGGCAACTTTAAATTATTCTAAACAGCGCCAGGCGATCCTCGATCTGCTGCAGTCACGCAAAGATCACCCGAGCGCCGAGGTCATATACCAGACGCTCCGCAAAAGCATGCCGAATCTGAGCGCAGGAACGGTTTACCGGAATTTAAAGCTTTTGACGGAACTTGGACAGATCAAAAAGCTGACCGGACTGGATGGTGTAGACCACTTTGATGGTACTACTTCCCCTCACTCCCACTTCATCTGTCAGTGCTGCGGAAAAGTCGATGATGTCTTTTTTGAAGCAGATGAGAGTCTGAATGAGAAAGCAGCTTCTCACTGTAACGGGAAGATCCAAAGCCACCATGTATATTTTTATGGCACTTGCAACGAGTGTTTGAAAAAATAAATAAAAAACAAATATAAATGAAGGAGGAATTTATTCATGAAATGGATTTGTAAAGTTTGCGGTTATGTACACGAGGGAGATACTCCTCCGGAGCAGTGCCCGGTTTGCAAAACAGGCAAAGAGAACTTTGAAAAAATGGGCGGCGACAAAACCTGGGCTGCTGAGCATATCGTAGGCGTTGCAAAAGACGCTCCGGAAGACATCATTGCAGGTCTTCGCGACAACTTCAACGGAGAGTGCTCTGAGGTTGGTATGTATCTGGCTATGGCTAGAGTTGCTCATAGAGAGGGCTACCCGGAAATCGGTTTATACTGGGAAAAAGCAGCTTTTGAAGAGGCTGAGCATGCTGCTAAATTTGCAGAACTTCTGGGCGAAGTCTTAACAGACTCCACAAAGAAGAATCTGGAAATGAGAGTTGACGCTGAGAACGGCGCAACCTCAGGCAAATTTGAACTGGCTAAGAAAGCAAAAGAACTTGGCTTAGACGCTATTCATGACACCGTTCATGAAATGGCACGCGATGAAGCCCGCCATGGAAAAGCATTCGAAGGTCTTCTTCAGAGATATTTCCACTAAAAAGAAGCGCTTTCGCGCAATACCGAATCCAAAAGAGGAGAAGGAAAACCTTCTCCTCTTTTTATTATGTTTATTGTGTTTAATGTGTTAAATCCTGATGTATTGTGTTCTCATCAAACATGATCTCCAGCAGGTAAGATGGTGAAACTGATGCTACTAGCGGCTGGAAGATCTCCCAGGCACTGACCTTTGCAAACTCATCCGCTCCGAGATACATATCCTCCTGGGTGAGCCTCTCCCGCATACTTTCTACTACGGATTGCTGCAGACTGTTCTGCTCCTGTGTGGTCATTTTGATGTCGCCGAATGCCAAAAGTCCTCTGCCGGCTTCTTCAAACATGGTCAGATCCAGATTTGGATTAATATACTGAAGACAAGCGTGCGGGATCATGACTCTTACTTTCTGATTCTCCTCATCCACCCGGATATTGCTTGCATCCAGTTCAGCCAGGGAAATGGTGTAAACGCCTGTTCCGTAGTAATAAACGTTTTGCACCTTGGAGAATATCTGCAGGTTCCCAAGGCCTGCCCGCGTGATCGTAGTAGGGATCTCGATCGGCTGTTCTTTGACGACCAGCTCTTTATGACGGGACGCTTCTCCCAGAATTGCTTTTTCAAAATCTGCCGCCGTGTAAGTGCCGAGCATACCTTGCTGAAAGACAGTATCCGCATTGGTCGTCGACGTATGATTGGTGCCAAAAAACATCGTCTGTGACGCGTTGCCAATTAAAAGCAGCAGCAGCGCCCCAACGATCAGTCCGATGATCAGACCTCCAATAAACGGAATCAGTTTTCCGTTTCTACTCCTGGCATATCCACCGCCATATCCGTATTTGCTGCTTTTGGCGTTTTTCCCTGACTTTCCGTTTTTCCCGCCAGACTCTCCCCGCAGCTCCGCGCGGATCTGTTCTCTGGCTTCTTCTACCGCTCTTTCATGGGCATCGTCTTTTTTACTCTTTCCTGCCATAAATACACCTTTCAGGCTTTTTCAAACACCGTCTTCATGCATTTGTAAGTCATATAGCAGTCAAACTTCGCAACGGTTTCGATCGGTGCATGCATTGCAAGGACTGGTACGCCGGCATCGATGGTATCGATATTCCGGTTTGCCAGATCCAGTGCAACGGTGCCGCCGCCACCCTGTTCATTTTTACCCATCTGGGTCATCTGCCATACAACACCATTATCATTCATCAGCTTGCGCAGCTTCCCGACCACTTCTGCGGATGCATCGGAAGCACCGCCTTTTCCACCATGTCCGGTATATTTGCAGAATGCCACGCCGTGATTGATTTTAGAATCATTACGGGCCTCAAAAACTTCTGCATAATTCGGATCATAAGCGGCAGTAACATCTGCGCTCACGCAGAAGGAATTTGCAAAGCAGTCACGGATATCCACTTTCTGTGTTTTGCAAAGATCACCGATAAACCACTCAAATGCTTCACTGATCATGCCAGTCACGCCAACAGATCCAATCTCTTCTTTATCAGCAAAAATGCAGACACCGGTCTTTTTCAGATTCTTAGCATCAAACAGACCTGCCATCTCTGCATATGCGCAGACTCTGTCATCGTGTCCGTATGCAGCGATCAGACTGCGGTCAAATCCAACATCTCTTGCCTTGCCTGCCGGTACCACTTCCAGCTCTGCAGAAATGAAATCTTCTTCCACCAGTCCGTATTTTTCATTCAGGATCTTCAGGATATTTAATTTCACGCGTTCGGAATCTTCTTTATCACCAATTGGACGGGATCCGACCAACACATTCAGGATCTCGGATGGAACAGCCTTATCCAGCACTTGTTCATCCGATGGTTTTCTAAGATGCGGAAGAAGATCCTCGATAATGAACTGCGGATCATTCTCGTCTCCGCCAATATTGACCTCTACACTCTTGCCGTTCTTCAGGATCACGACTCCATGAAGTTCCAGCGTTCTTGCCAGCCACTGATATTTCCGGATGCCTCCGTAATGATGTGTTTTAAGATATGCCAGTTCCGCATCTTCATATAATGGATTCGGTTTCAGATCCAGACGCGGCGCATCGGTATGTGCTGCTGTCAGGTTAATACCCTTCTCCAGACCTTCTGTGCCCATGACCGCAAGCATGATGGCTTTACCGCGATTGTTAAAGTAAACTTTGTCACCTGCTTTCAGTTTCATGCCAGCTTTATATTCTTTAAAACCTTTTCCTTTTGCCAGCTTGATGCAGTAATCGACGCAAAGACGCTCTGTCTTGCCATGGTTCAGGAAATCCTTATAGCCTTCGCAGTAAGCGTTCATCTTTTTCTCTTCTGCAGCGCTTAATCCATCATAGCCATTTCCCGGTTTGTAAAACAGTTTTTCTTTTAATTCGTTTTTCTTTTTTTCTGCCATTTTCAACAGCCTCCGTTTTATTAATTGTTGTAATAACTATAACACATTCCGTTTCAATGCGACAGCAGAACAAAAGGGACTGCCGAAGCAGTCCCTTTTCAAACACAAATATGCGTGTTTATTTCATTCTGATCACTGTACCCAGTAACCTGCAGCATTAAAGGTATAATCAACGCCATCAATCTTCTGCGTTGTGCTCTTTGCATACCAGCCCGAGGTATCTCCGAACCACCAGCCGGTGCTGTTCTGCTTCCAGCTTCCCTTCGGCTGATAGGTCCAGCTTCCGTTTGCGTTCAGCCAGTAGCCTCCGCACCACTCATTAGCAGCCATAGCTCCGGAGGATTTCAAGTAATACCAGGTATTGCCATCCTTCAGCCAGCCAGTCTGCATAGCGCCGGATGTGTTCATGTAATACCAGGTATCTCCGTCTTTCACCCAGCCGGTTGCCATGGTTCCGTCTTCCTTCATGAAATACCAGCTGCCATCTTTCACCCAGCCGGTTGCCATGATTCCGGTTTCCTTATCCATGAAGTACCACTTATCGTTATCCTTCAGCCATCCTTTGACTTTCTCGCCATTAGCGTCGTTGTAGTACTTGGAGCCGTCATCGTTTGTATGCCAGCCAGGAGTCTTAGCAAGCTGCTCTTTCAGAGCTGCGATCTGCTCTTCCAGTTCTGCGATATCTTCCTGTGCTTTCAGGTTTTCAACTGTTGCTGCAGCAAGTTTCAGATCTTTAACAGCATCAGGATCGATCTTTGCCTTATCTTCATCACTCAGAGCATCAAAAGCATCCTTTACAGCCATGATGTCTTCATAATCATCTAAGGTAATATCATCCGCTGCCGGAAGATCCTCAATATCATCTGCAATTTTCTCTACCATAACTGCTGTAACATGGCTTACATAAATCTGCTGAACTGCAGGAATCTCTCCAAGACCTGCAATCTGGGCTGTTATAGAAGTAAAGCTTCCATCTGCAGTGAACTGGCTTACCCAGGACTCCTCGTCCTCCGGATCTGCCATATCATTATTAGCATGATCACCTGCAACAACCATCAGCGGTCTCAGGAAGACCTTTTTGTAGCCGGCAGCCTTTACAGCTGCAATAACATTTGAGCACTCTGTTGATTCTGGTAAACCTTCAACTGTGCCGATAAACACATTTGCATACCCAAGCTTATTCATTGCGGTCTGCATCTGTTCATATGTAATATTGGCCACATGTTCCGTACCATGTCCCATGAGAACGATGGCTGCACCATCTGCAGCGGCTGCGGCTGCATCTGTATATCCTGCATCCTTGCAGGCTGCAGCAACGATTGCCTCAGCAACAGCCATCTTGTCATCATTAATAATCGTTGCATCAGCTCCAACCTCACCAAGCAGAGGTTCCGCAACGATGATCGTCATCTTGTCCTGATAAGGCTCAAGAGCTTCAACAAGCTCATCATATTCTGCACCATGCATCAGATGTGTCGGCTGTACGATCAGAGTTTCAACATTATTAGCCACAGCGCGTTCAAGAGCCTGTTCGACATTGTCGATGATTGCTCCCTCGCGGGACTGGATGTGGTTGATAATGATCTGTGCAGTAAATGCGCGGCGTACAGACCAATCCGGATATGCCTCAGCAATAGCTTTTTCAATGCCACCAATGGTAGCAATACGGCTGTCGTTGAAGCTGGTTCCGAAGCTTACTACCAGAATCTCATTCTTTCCGATCTCATCCTGATTCAGCGTATCATCTTTCGATGCATCACCGGTATCAGCACCGTAGTAGTCATACTCTTCTACTTTTTCTTTTTCCTCATCACTGAGGGTATCCCAGAGAACTTTCGTTGCCATGCAGTAGAAGTCGGTCTTCTCGTCTCTGTACTGAACATAGATAACCTCGATCATGTCATCTACCAGTCCAGGAGTGACTTTAAGGTCTCCGCTGGTGATAGCTGCCTGTATGTCGGCTTTCATCTCCTCCAGCGTTTTAGTACTATCATAATACTGGTCGAGGACATCTACAGCTTTAATGGTGGTATCAAATACCAGTGTTTTATTTGCGGCATCAAGAGTCATATCTCTCTCGTACCAATCAGCATTCTTGTTTGACCACCAGGAAGTTGTAACACGTTCGCCGTCTGCAAGTACAGAGGTAACCGTCTCTCCTCCCATCTTGTTCCACTCAACAGGAAGCACTACAACTTTTTCGACAATATCGTATTGCTCTTCGTCGTCAGCTTTTCGTGCTTTACTAAGAGCAACCTTGCCAAAGCTCGTACTTCCCATTGTAATCTCAAGATCTTTCTTATAACCGTTAGAGTTCGGACCGCCAACGATATGCATCCGTGCAGAAGCAACACTAAACATGCTTACGTTGTTCGTTACCGCAAATGTTTCATAATAATCAGCGTCGCCGGTTTCGAGTGCAGGAGTAGTGGTGTCCAGTTCTATCTGGCGTGGATAGAAGGCTCTCGCCAGATCATTCTGACCGTTCAGGTATTTGGTGTAATAGGAATTGGATACTGCTACCAGTGGAATAACCTTTCCAATCTCATCAGCAGCAATAGGAATCTGGAACTCAAGTTTTCCAGCTGCGTTTGTATAACCGTGGATCCATCTGTCATTTCCTTTGTCTGCAGTTCCGTCTCCGTTAGCGACAGCCTGATCGAAAGTTCCTTTGTACAGTTCCTTATATCCTGTTCCGGAAAGCGCCATTGTAAGAGTTGCGCTGCCGTCTGCGTTCATCATGTAGGAGGCGCTTACCGCATTGAACATTCCCGTGTTGTTCGTTATGTTCGAAATTCCAACTGGTTCAGCAATCTCTACGTTCAATGCGTACATGATCGGTCTTGGCATGCTGCTTGAAACGCCCCCAAAGTAGTTTGTGCCGTTCAGGTCTACAGGAATATAATAATAGTGGTTACTGTCTATTGCGTAACTCTCACCGCCGAGCCAAACGGTTGGATAGGAGGTTACTTTCGATGCTGTAGCAGCACCACTCGTAACATAGATTTTAGCTGTGGCCTTGCCGCCAGCCACTTCTACACTCTCAACCCACCAATTTCTTACACGCGAAGAATCGCTTTTACCTTTGCTTGATTCGGATGTCACTGTGGTATATGTTCCGTCAGCAAGCAAAGTGCTCGTGTCTGTATCGAACGAGCGTACTGCCCAAAGGGCTGCTTCCAGAACACGGCCATAGGACTGCCCGTCTCCGGATGGATGATTAAATGTGCTGTCAACCGTTGCCTGATCTTCAGCGCTCAGAGCCTCGTATGCAGCCTGAATGGCCTCAACTTTTTCCTTATCTGCAGCTGTAAAGTCGCGTGGATCGTTGCTGAGTTCACCAATCGCTGCTAATACTCTTTCAAGTGGAGTGATAACCGTAAGCTTGCTGGCTGTAGCCATGATCGGACAGTCAGCAAGGAGCTGATTGCTCTTAAGATAGTGCAGACTTTCCCATTCTGTATCTTCCCCTTCATCATCAAACATTGGAATGAACTTGACTTCATCTGCCGGATATGGTCCATCGCCATAATCCTCATCTGTATACGCTACAAATGTATCATAGGTGGTCCAGTCATATTTTACAAATGCAGTACCATCAACGGTGCCATCCATGGTCTTGTAATTCATGAGATTCCAGTCGGCAACAGTGCCTTCTACTGTTCCTTCAGCAGTGACAATGTACTCGCCGGCTGCAGGTGTCTGGAAGGTTACTGCTCCACTTTCGTCAGTCGTTCCAAGAACTGCTCCGTCAGCTGTCTTGATGGTTACCCCTGCTACCGGAGCCATTTCCGGACTCATATATGACATCATTCCCTGATATCCGGTAAGAACCAGTGTGACATCATCGCCATATGTAGCTTCAACACTTTGCTGATCAAATTCTGTGTACCAATCTGACCAATAGGTATTATCTTTGTTAATGGAAGCGAGTAAAACGTCTCCATCCTGGATTGTGTCGGCAGTTACACCTTCTGAAAGGCCTTTGCCATTGGTGAAGAACAGAGTGTTTGTAGTTTCTACGCCCCATAATTTTTTCACTGTACCTGAGGATACTGTATATCCATCAGGCGAATTATACGCTGCGTGGGCTGCAACCAGGGCTTCATCAAAGGTAAATTTACCGTCTTCATTCAGATCGGTTACCGTCACCTCCTTCTGGCCCATGACAGTGTCGTCATTCGCTTTTGCAAGTTCGCCCTGATTACTGACCGTCAACTCCACTTTGATGGCAGTTGGTGCTTCATCCGCAAGGGCTGCGCTCGCAAACACTGGGATCATGGTAAGAGTCATAACTAACGCCATGCCCAAAGCCAGGATCCGTTTTTTCAATTTGCTCATTTTTTCTCCCTTTCCGACCGGAATTCACTCAGAGTATGTCCGGTCTGTTTTAATGTTGTTTTGCAGACACCAAAAAGGTGCCTTGCGTAAAAAGTATCTCTTCTAAAAAGGGGAAAGCTGCGATTTTTGTAAAAGTTTTTATGCAAAAAAACAACTTAGCCTCTCCTCAGAAGACTAATTACAATAGTGAATATGACAGGTCTACCGACTGAACCTTTATAACCTACTAAGGATGCCTTCCCGGTTTCCCAGTGACTTTGCATCGAATGCACAATCCTGTTCGTGGGTATCACGGTTGCTGAGAGACAGTTTCTGATCTTCACAGAATTCCGATATGTCTATATTCAGATATGTAATGTTGTAATTATTGTATTATTCTGATATTTAGAAAACAAGGCATTGGGTTTTTTTTATAAAAAAACCATAAATATTTATACTTCTGACGATGTTAGCAACTATGCAAATCTCGTAAAAAGCTTTACAATTATTAACAATAAGGAAACGATAAATCAATTCTTTTATTATATAAGAGTGTCATTTTGGAGGCAGGAATGATTCAATCCAGAAAACGTTTTTATTTGATCCTATTCACAGTAGTCTTCTTTATCTCGGCTTTTCTGTTCTCACAGCAGACATTTGCTGACAACTTCAATGAAGAAGAGGAATATCAGGCTGTCCGGGAAAATGTCCTTTCCCAGATAGATTCCAAAGAAGAAGCCGTCTACGGCAATGAATGGCTGGCTCTTGATCTTATAAGAGACGGTCAGGAGGTGAGCCCATACTACCTGAAAGATCTCGTCGACACGATCATCAATAAGAATGGCGTTCTGCATACTGGTGCCGGTGATTATACGAACTATGCGAAAGCAGTTCTTGTTCTCACCTCATTCGGAATCGATGCAAGCAATATTGCGGGTTATAACCTGATTGAACCAGTTTCAACGCTTCCGCGCGTGCGGCAGCAGGGCGTGAACGGTGTCATCTACGCATTACTGGCATTAGATAGTCATCAATATGATATTCAGCTGCCTGAAGCTGCGCCGTTTACATTTACAAGAGACGATTATATCAACGCCATCCTGAATAGTCAGCTTCCTGACGGCGGCTGGGACTGGGCAGATAAACAGGCAGACCCGGATATGACCGCCATGGCTATTCAGGCATTAGCTCCATATTATGACAGTGACCCAGATGTAAAAGCAGCTGTTGACACTGCCCTTACGACTCTTTCTAATCTTCAGCAGCCAGATGGCGGCTTTCAGACAGAAGATGCGCAGTTTAAAGAGGCATCCGAATCAACTTCCATGGTCATTCTGGCACTTATTGCACTCGGGATCGATCCAACTACAGATGATCGTTTTATCAAAAACGGTCTGAACACGATCGATAATCTCTGCAGTTTTTACAGCAATGGCGGTTTTAAGCACACCGCTGACGGTGCATACAATGCAATGGCCACTGATCAGGGATATCGTGCTCTTATTTCCTATCATCGTCTTTTAGAAGGAAAAACATCTTTCTATGACATGACAGATAATACAGAACTCCTTGTTCTTGAAGGACCACTGACCGAAAAAGCAATCGTTACAGAAATCGATGATACGTCTGCTGTTCAGGATGATATTGCATTGATCAAGCAGTCTTCAGCCCTGACTGATATGAACGGAAAAATAGAATGCCTGTTTGATCTTTCCCTTGTTCTTGCAGATGATAATTTCGTTTTCTGTTTCCCGATCAGTGAAACTGACACACCTCAGACAATCACCGTTAAGATTCCGGGAGAAAAACTGGCAGAATTAGGCGAAGCAATTAAAGTAATTGGTATTCATAACGGAGAACTGCTTACAATAGACCCTGAAACGGCTTCCCGCGAAAATGGTGAAGTAGTCTTTAAGACAAATCTGTTTTCCACTTATTCAGTCGTTTCCGGAGAAGCTTCAGAAGAAGTAGTTCCTGCTGACGGTGGAGAAGGTTCCGTCACGCCTGCTAAAACTGGCGATGAATCTAACGTCCTTGTTTGGATCATGCTTATGGCTGTTTCTATTCTTGGACTGATCTATACTGCAAAAAGAAGAACCAAAGAATAATAAAAGGAATAATGTGATGAAAAGAAAAACTGTTAACAAGATTATCACGGTCGTTCTGGCGGCAATTCTTCTAATCAGTCTTTCTGCCTGTGGAAAGACAATTGGTACAGGTGGCGACAAACCAGCTGGCGGAGTCGTTCAAGTCACCGGAAGCGCTTCTGATAATTCCACTTCTAACAAAGAAACAAAAGATACAAAGGACACTTCTGCCGGGACAACCAGTGCTTCCAATAATACCACAGGACAGCAGACTAATGCAGGAGGGAATCCTTCCGGCGGCAACTCAGCCGGAACAGGAACGGCAGTTAATACCGGTACGAATACAAATACCGGCTATGACACTTCTGCTCAGCCTGCTCAGCCTGCACAGCCTGCTACGGAAGCTCCGACGCAGCCTCCAACAGAACCTCCAACACAGCCTCCTGCTCCAACCTGGACCATTTCTGTTACCGTAGATGGTGGTGCATATGGCGGTGTATTTGGGGGCGGGACCTTTACATTCTACTATCAGCCAACCGCTTTTGATGCGCTGACTGCAACCGGCCTGGCCTACACAGGAAGCAGTGACTATGTGAGAAGTATTAACGGCCTGGCAGAATTTGACCATGGACGTATGTCCGGATGGCTTTATGCTGTAAACGGATACGAACCAGGTGTTGGCTGCGGAAGCTACTATCTGAATGACGGAGATTACGTTTACTGGCATTATCAGGGTGATGAATAATAAATGGAATGCTCCCTTTAAGAAACAAGGAACCGGTTCTTAAAACCGGTTCCTTTTAAAATGTATAATCGTATTAAATTCTATTACAATAGTTACTCCAGATACGGATCCAATAAAACAGTATCACCATTTTTATCCATCGCTACAATCACGGTGCCATCTTCTTCATCCTGTTCATAAACACCAATGATATCTGTCAGATCCCCCAGATTATCTATTATCTCAATCCGGTGCTCCTGAATCAGGATATCCGGATCAACAATGGAAACAGTGCCGTCGTTTCTTACAAACACAACAACCCGATAGCCGCCGTTTCCGTAATGGAGAATATCAAAGATAGCCGCATCCTCTGCAATAACTGCTTCTGCACCTTCGTTTGCCTGCAGATCTCCATAGGTCATCAGTGACAGCTTTCCTCCATTAGTCAAATAGATTTCATTGATGCCTGTTTCTTCAAACATGGTCGGATCGCCATCAACGTTTATGATCTGACGGACGATCGTATCATCCGTAATTACTTGTAGTTCCGGATCTTCTGCCGGGCTGACCGGTGCGCCGTTATTGGCTTGTCCATTTTCAGTATAGCTGCTGCCTTTTCCCTCTGAACTGTCATTGGAAGATCCTTTTTTACAGCCAACCAAAAGCAGTCCCATACTCATGCACACCACCATCAAAACTACAAAATACTTTTTCATTTTAACTGGCTCCTTTTCCCCTTATTATTGGCAGTAATAACTATACCACATTTTGCTCCCATATGGCAAAAAAAGCGGGAGCATTCAGCTCCCGCTTTCACTTGGCCTGATGGCCTAAACCTTATTCGGTTTCAGACTTTCTTACTGTGCTCTTCCAAGGTGTGGATGGTTGTTACCAGATGCGGAAACAAGGATCTCCAGGAAGTTTACAGGGTCGTTGTAGTCAGCGATCCAGCCCAGTCTGGAAAGTGTGAAGTCACCTGCGGTAAGTGCTGTCTGGATAACAGCCCAGTCACGCTGGTCAACTTCGATTTCAATTCCGTAGTCATCCCACATATCCTGGATAGCTGCGCAGATAGCCAGGTTGCCGGATGTCGGGTTAGCACTATACTCGAATTTCGGGAAGTCTGTGAACTTGCCGGTTGCTTCGTCAAATGTATAGTATTTCTTCAGGATCTCAACAGCCTCAGCTACGTTAGCCTGATAATCTGCCGGATCAACACTCCACCATGGGTCGGTAGCGCTTCTGAACTCTGTGCCGGTTCCGTCATCCATACCAGCTGGTACGAAGCCGTATGCCGGAAGCTGTCCGCCTGCAGTAACCTGCTCAACGATGTAGTTACGATCGATGAGAAGTGCAAGTGCGTGACGAACTTCTGCGTTCTGTGCCGGTGTCCAGCCTTCCCATGCATCTGCTGTATCGGAAGTAACTGCCAGACCTGGTTTGAAGCTCCAGTTTACGTTCACCTCTAAGAAGTATGTTCCAATGTAGTCGCCAATGAAGAAGTCTACGTTCATACGGGTTGGGTCAGCTTTCAGGACAGGGATCTGAGAAACAGGAACTGTCGTAGTGTACTGAATTGTTCCGTTTGTGAAGTTAGCGTAGATAGCGTCATCATCGTTAGACAGGAAGAACTTAATGGTGTTCAGTTTAACATTTGCTGCATCCCAGTAGTTCGGGTTCTTTTCGAACACGATCTCGGAACCAACTGTCCAGTCTTTCATTCTGAAAGGACCATTGGAAACGTAGGTGGATGCACTGGTTGCCCAGCTGTCATTCTCAACAACATCCTTACGTACCGGGAAGTATGTCGGGAATGCCATTAACTGATCGAAGTATGCGCAGTAAGCGCTGGTTACGATCGTGATAGTGCCTGCTGCATCATCAGCAGTTACGTTCAGGTTGCAGGTCTCGTCATCAGAATATCCATCGATAACATCGAACATATACTGATAATCAGCTGCGGTTGCAGGATCAGCTGCTCTCTTCCAAGCGTACTCGAAATCAGAAGCTTTCATGTCAACACCGTCAGACCATTTCAGACCATCTTTCAGTTTGATAACGTACTGATATTTTCCGCCGTCAAGAGCTGTAGGAGCAACAACTTCTTCTGCACACTCAGGAATGATGTTCATGTTTGTGTCATATCCATAAAGTCCTGCGAATGAGTTGGTCAGCATAACAGCGCCGTCAACAGAGCTGTTCAGAGCCGGGTCCATGGTTTCCGGATCAGAAGAGAAGTTGACTGTGATGTCTGCTAAACCTGTATCCATGTAAGCGTACTTATAGGATACCCAGCCAAGTGGTGAATAGATGTAATCTTTCAGGCTTGTGCTGCAAAGGTATGGATTCGTGTAGTAATACAGTGGAAGGATCGTCCATGTATCCTTGATCCATGATTCTGCTTCATACATGTATGAAGCACGTTCGGTCATATCAGCAGTTGTTTTCACTTTTTTGATGATCTCATCATAAGCGCTCCAATACTGATCGCCGTTTGGTCCATAGACTGCGTCCATACCGACGTTGACTGCCTTCTCAGTCGGAGCTGCAGAACCAGAACCGGAACCAGCTGGTTCAGGAGCAGGTTTCTGTCCGCAAGCTGCAAGGCATCCAACTACGGCAACAGCCAGAACCACTGCCAGTAATTTTTTCATTGCTTTTCCTCCTTAAATCTTTTGCAAAAAATTTATTTAAGTATCTGGCGATACTTTGGCACGATTATATACCCTTTTCTGCCCGAAAATCAATCAAAATACAGGGGCAGAATAGTGCTCCGATATGGGGCAGATCATCCTTTTACAGATGATGATGGCAGGCCACAAAATGTCCCGGTGAGATTTCGGTCAGTCCAGGTACTGCTTCTGCGCAGTCCGCCTGTGCATATTTGCATCTGGTTCTGAACGGACATCCGCTCGGCATATTCAAAGGACTTGGAACATCGCCTTCCAGAACGATCCTCTGGCGTGCCCTTTCTTCCTTCGGATCCGCAATCGGGACTGCAGAAAGAAGGGACTGCGAATACGGATGGCGCGGGTCATGATACAGCTCGTTTGCATCTGCGATCTCTACCATACGGCCAAGATACATGACCGCGATCCTGTCTGAAATATGCTTTACGACGGAAATATCATGTGCGATAAACAAGTAGGTCAGCTCCCGGTCTCTCTGCAGATCCTCAAACATGTTGATGACCTGCGCCTGGATGGAAACGTCCAGAGCAGACACCGGCTCGTCACAGATGATCATATCCGGATCCATTGCAAGCGCTCTTGCAATACCGATCCTCTGGCGCTGTCCACCTGAAAACTCATGTACATATCTGGTGGCATGCTCCGAAGAAAGTCCGACGGAATCCATCAGTTCTTTGATCCGGTCGCTCTTCTCAGATTTAGATAATCCCTTGTGATGGACATCTAAAGGTTCTCCGATGATGTCGCCGACCGTCATACGCGGATCCAGTGAAGAATACGGATCCTGGAACACCATCTGCATCTTGCTGCGGAGATATTTAATATCTGCATTGCTCTTGATCAGGCGGTCATTGAAAATAATCTCGCCGCCCGTTGGTTTATACAGATGCATGATGGATCGGCCGACCGTTGTCTTTCCGCAGCCGGATTCTCCAACCAGACCAAGGGTCTCTCCTTTTTTGATCGAGAACGTGACACCGTCTACCGCTTTCAACTGTTTTGAAGAAAACAGACCGGAGTTCACGTTAAAATACATTTTTAAATCTTTAACGGTAAGGAGGTATTTATCTTCCATCTTTATTCCTCCTCCTTCTGCGATTTTTTATATTCTTCCAGAACGTTCATCCAGCAGGAAGCGCAGTGCCCGCCGCCGAAATCCATCACTTCCGGTTTTTCCGTCAGGCAGATCTTCATCGCGTTTTTGCAGCGCGGTGAAAATGCACAGCCTTCCGGCATAACCAGAAGATCGACCGGTGTTCCTGCGATTGGTTCCAGACGGACTTTATCATCGTTTGCGATATTCGGGATGGATGTTAACAGTCCTTTGGTGTATTCATGTTTCGGGTTATAGAAAATATCGTCTGCGGTTCCGCTTTCGATCAGGCGGCCTGCATACATGACATTGATCTTATCGCACATACCTGCTACGACACCAAGGTCATGTGTGATCAGGATGATTGCCATGTTAAACTGCTTCTGCAGTGATTTCATCAGTTCCAGGATCTGGGACTGGATGGTCACGTCCAAAGCGGTGGTTGGTTCATCTGCGATCAGAAGATCAGGCTCACAGGCAAGTGCCATAGCGATCATAACACGCTGGCGCATACCGCCTGAATGCTCAAACGGATACTGTTTCAGTCTCTTCTTCGGATCGTTGATACCGACCAGTTCAAGCAGTTCTGCCGCACGTTCAATTGCTTCCTGTTTATTTCTCTTGGTATGGAGCATGATCGCCTCAACCAGCTGATTACCGATCGTATAGACCGGATTCAGGCTCGTCATCGGGTCCTGGAAAATAATACTGATCTTATTTCCGCGGATCTGACGGAGAACGTCTTCTTTTGCACCGACCAGTTCCTGGCCGTCAAATTTAATGCTTCCGCCTGCAATGATGCCCGGAGGTGTTAAGATCTGCAGGATGGAATAAGCAGTCACGGATTTTCCGGAGCCAGACTCACCAACGATACCTAATACATCGCCTCTCTCCAGATCAAATGAAACATCATCTACCGCTTTTACCACACCGGCAGCCGTTGGGAATTGTGTTTTTAAATTTCTTACTTCCAGTAATGCCATTATTTGCTCACCTCCCTCAGCTTCGGATCGAAGGAATCACGAAGGCCCTGTCCTAACAGGTTCAGGGAAAGCACGATCAGGAAGATGACGAGTGCCGGAATAATGAAGAGGTATTCTCTTCCCGGAATCGTCATCTGTCCGCGGTAATCCGATGCCAAAGATCCCAAGCTTGGCATAGGGATCGAAACACCAATGCCCAGGAAGCTCAGGAAGCTCTCGGTAAAGATTGCCGACGGGATCTGCAGTGCTGCGCTGATAAAGATAACGGAAATACAGTTCGGCAGCATGTGCTTGATAATGATCTTAAATGGAGAAACACCCATGGATTTTGCCGCAAGGACAAATTCCTGTTCACGCAGGGACAAGACCTGTCCTCTGACCAGTCTTGCCATGCCGACCCAGTACAGAAGGGCGAAGACGATCAGGATACTGACCAGTCCGACGCCGCCCAGCTTATCGGCCACTTTGGAGAACGAAGTGTTCATAATAACGTCTTTCAGTGAAACGGAAAGAAGGATGATGATCAGAGTATCCGGCATCGCGTAAATAATATCAACGACACGCATCATGACCATATCGACTTTCCCGCCAAAATAACCAGAGATAGCACCGTAAAGGACACCGATCACCACGACGATAGCTGCTGCGATAATACCGACCAGAAGCGAAATACGCATACCGACGATAACACGGATCGCATAGTCACGTCCAATCTCATCTGTTCCCAGAATATGCGGGAAAATTGATTTGACCGGTTTTGTAAAGCTAACATCCATAGTCGGGATCGCTGTGGAGCCTGGTGCGTAGACATTGCTGTCAATCGGTGCGGCTCCCTCGCCCATGTTCTTATTATAAGTAAGTTTATAACGATTCAGTTTCGGGGTTCCGTAGGATGTCTGGATACGAAATCCATCAATTACACTGTCTCCGTTTTCATCCTGTGCATAGACTGCATAGAATGTGGTATCTTGTGTAATCTTAGTCCCTTTTGTGACCAGCTTGGATTCATATTCTTTGTAATTATCTGCTGTCAGGATCGGAAGGCCTTTTTCCAGAGACCATGCGACAAAGACCGCACCTGGTTTTGTCACTTTATTTGTCTTGGAAAGAATAACTTCATCCTCTGGAACATAATCGTTTTCATCAACCGGAATGGTTCCTTCTCCGCCATCCAGATCATAGGTGATATGATAGGACTTGGCTTCCACTGTTTTGGCACCAGAGAAATCAAACAGATCAGCGCCAAAATCTCCAATGCCGTCGCCGTTTTCATCTACACTCCAGACAGCATAGAGTTCCACGTTCGAATTGGTGATCTTAACCGGGTCTGTTACAAAGTACTCTTTCACTTCGTCCAGTTTTTCCTGACTGTCGATGACCGGCAGTCCCTTATAGCCTTCCAGCGTTGCACGCGGATAGCTCCATCCGATAAACACACCGTTTTTGGAACGCAGGATCTGCTCTTTGATAGAATATTTCATCGGCGCCAGGAAGTTTGCAGAAACACTGTCCACGCTGGCGGATGAAGTGGAATAATCATATGGGTAAAACAGCGGTACAATGAACGCGATCAGGATCAGCAGTACGATAATGATCAGACAGATCATCGAAACCACATTTTTGCGGAGGCGACGCATGCCGTCTTTGAAAAAGCTGGTGCTTTCCCGCATGCGGTCAGCCATTTTCTTTTCATCTTCTGTAGCAAGTGTAAACTTAGACAGGTCCAGCTGCATACTGAGAGGATTTTTCTTTGGATATTGACTCATATCTTTCTCCTCCCCTCTACGCCAGGTCGACCCTGTGGTCGACGACTTTATACAGAATGTCTGCGATCAGGTTCAGCAGCAGCATCAGGATAGACAACAGAATGGTTGTGCCCATGATCATGGTGTAGTCCAACGCTTTAATAGAGCTGATGAAATACCCGCCAATGCCCGGGATCGAGAAAATACTTTCTACAACAAAGCTGCCTGTCATAATGCCGGCGATCATAGGACCCGCATAAGAAATAACAGGAGCCAGAGAGTTTTTCAGTGCGTGTTTAAAAATAAGGCTTCCCTTGCTCACACCTTTTGCCTGTGCCGTCCGGATATAATCCTGCCCTAACGCATCCAGCATAGAAGAACGTGTCAGTCTTGTGATATATGCTGTCGGATAAAGTGCAAGGGAAATGATCGGCAGGATAAAACCGGCAAAATTGCCCTGTCCTGCAAACACTTTCAGGACAGACTGCCCCGCAGAAGGGAAGATTGGCAACCAGACCGTCAGGCACCATAGGAGTATGACACCTATGACAAAGGACGGTACCGACACGGATGCCGTCGATAAAACCAGAATTGCCTGGTCAATAAATTTACCTCTGTGAGTAGCAGCCCAGGAACCTAAGGCAAGACCTACGATCAAAGCAATGATCGCGGCGCAGATACCTAAGAATGCTGATGTTGCAAATCCTTGTCCGATCAGACTCATGACGGTACGTCCCTTATAAGAGATCGACTCGCCAAAGTCCAGTCTGACTGCGTTGCCAAGGTAGATCAGATACTGTTGAAACAGCGGTTTGTCCAGTCCGTACTTCGCATTCAGCGCATCCATGGTTGCCTGTGTGATCGCTTTCTGCTTGATAAACGGACTTCCCGGAACGGCATGCATGATCAGGAATGTGATCGTGATGATGATCCAGAGTGTCACGATCGCCAGAAGCAGCCGCTTCAGGATGTACTTAAGTGTTTTCGAATCCATGTTTCTCTCTTTTCTATTTATATATACAAAAAATAAACGCAGAAAAAAATGCTCAATAATTTTAAACTATATATGTGCAAAAAGCAACAAAAGAAAGAAGCTGCCGCTCATTTACGCGACAGCTTCTCAAAATGCATAATTCTTTGATTACTGGTTTTCTTTCATCCACTTCTCGATCTCTTCATCTGTGCCATGCACATAGTGCTGTCCGCTGATCAGATGCAAAGATCCTTTATCGTAGTCGATGCCGCTGGTTTTGTAATCATATTCCAGCGCCACTCTTCCCTTCTCAGCCTTTGGATTTGGACTCGGAATAGCAGAAAGAAGGCTTCTGGTATATGGATGCAGCGGATTTGCAAAAATCTCATCCGTAGTTCCGGTCTCCAGCATACGTCCCAGATGAAGTACGCCGATCCGGTCAGAAATATATTTGACCATGGAAAGGTCATGCGCAATAAAAAGGTATGCCGACCCGGTCTCTTCCTGAATATCCTTCATCAGGTTGACTACCTGTGCCTGAATGGAAACATCCAATGCAGAAATACATTCATCCGCAATGATCAGGTCCGGGTTCATGATCAGCGCACGGGCAATGCCGACACGCTGACGCTGTCCGCCGGAAAACTGATACGGATAACGGTCATAATGTTCTTTTGCCAGACCAACCTTAGCCAGGATCGCATCGATATGTGCCTTCCGCTCTTCCTTGGAAGAATAGCTGTGATGAATATCCAATCCTTCGCCAATAATATCGCCAATCTTCTTTCTCGGGTTCAGAGAAGCCATCGGATCCTGGAAGATCATCTGCATCTTTGTACGAAGCTCTTTTCTTGCTTCGCCGGTCAGCTTTCCGGAAATATCAATTCCGTTAAAGGTGATCTTGCCTGCCGTCGGATCATACAAACGGATGATCCCGCGGCCGATCGTAGTCTTTCCGGAACCAGACTCTCCAACAAGACCATAAGTCTCACCCGGATAAATCTCAAAACTGACATCGTCCACTGCCTTGACTGTAAACTTTGAGCTGATCTTGAAATATTGTTTCATATTTTCAACTTTTAAAATCGGCTGTGCATCATAATTCGCTGCCATCTGCATTCGCCTCCTTTAACATACGCTCAATTCGCTTTTTCAGTTCTTCCGGCATCTCCACTTTTGGTGCACGCGGATCCAGCAGCCAGGTAGCTGCATAATGGGTATCGCTGACTTTAAACATCGGCGGCTCTGCCAGCCGGTCTACTTTCAGCGCATACTGGTTACGCGGTGCGAACGCATCGCCTTTTACCTCGTGCAGAAGGTTTGGAGGGGAACCCGGGATCGTATACAGTCTGGCATCATCTGTCTCCAGATCCGGCATTGCGGAAAGAAGTCCCCAGGTATACGGATGCTTCGGTTCATAAAAGATTTCCTCGATGTTGCCGACTTCCACGATCTTGCCAGCGTACATGACGTTGACATAATCAGCGACTTTTGCAACAACACCCAGGTCGTGGGTAATATAAATAACAGAAATACCACGCTCTTTCTGCAGTTTTTTGATCAATTCCAGGATCTTTGCCTGAATTGTTACGTCCAACGCTGTGGTCGGCTCATCGCAGATCAGAAGTTCCGGATTACAGGAGATCGCAATAGCGATGACTACCCTCTGACGCATACCGCCGGAGAGCTGATGCGGATACTGTTTCATCCGCTTCTCCGGATCGGTGATACCGACTTCCGCCAAAAGACTGATGGCTCTTTTTCTTGCGGCATCCTTCTGCATATTCATATGCATCATCATGCCTTCCATCAGCTGCTTGCCAATGGTCATGGTCGGATCCAGAGACGTCATCGGGTCCTGGAAGACCATGGAAATATGCTTACCATTGATATTCTTACGGATCCATCTGGTTTCCTGTTTCAGAATATCAACTGTTGCAAGCTCGTTGAACTCATCATAATAAGAATAAAGGATCTCTCCGCTGTTGATCTTGGCATTTCCTGCCAGGATCCCCATAACGGTCTTCATAACAACCGATTTTCCGGAACCGGATTCCCCGACGATAGCTACGGTCTCGCCACGCTCCAGGTCAAAGTTGACTCCACGGATGGCGTGGACCGGTCCGGCATTGGTCTTGAAAGTGAGATCTAAGTTTTTTACGGTAAGGATCTTATCCGACATCTTACATCCCCCTTTCCTACATATCTTCGATACGCGGTGCCAGTGCTTCACGCACGCCATCGCCTACGAAGTTAAATGCCAGCATCAGGAGCGCCAGAACAATGATCGGCGGCAGGATCTGATACGGCAGTGTTGTTATGTTCGTAAATCCATCCGAGATCAAAGAACCGATAGAACACTGCGGAAGAACGATACCGACACCGACGAAGCTCAAAAATGCTTCAGTAAAGATAGCTGTCGGGATCGAGAACATGATCTGTGTAATGATCGGTCCAATGGTGTTCGGCAGGACATCCCGGAAAATAATCGTAAAGTTGTTTGCACCAAGTGTCCGGCTCGCCATGATATACTCCTGCTCTTTGATCTTGAGCATTTCAGCACGGGCAATCTTACTCATGCCGATCCACTCTGTCAGAAGCAGAGCTACGATAACCAGCCAGATACCTTTTGGCATGAACGTTGCCAGCACGCCGACGATGACTAATCGCGGCACACTGTTGGCAATTTCAACAAAACGCTGCATGCCTATATCCGTAAAACCTCCAAAGAAGCCGGATATCAATCCGTAACTCATACCGATGATCATATCGATAATGATCGTTACAAAGGCAATGATCAGGGAGACACGGGCTCCATACCACACACGGGTCCAGAGGTCTCGCCCCATGGTATCTGTTCCAAAGAGGAAGGTGGCATCGCCGAATTCATCATCATATTCTTCCCCTGTGAAAAGCTTATGCAGACCAGGAACTCTTGGCGGAAGACTTCTTGCCAGAACCTTTTTCCCTGACGCACTTTCAACTTTAATAACTTCTGCGTAGCCATGGCCGCTGGTATGCGGACCAATGATGGCCAGGATGATGATCAGAACAATGATCACCAGACCAATGACCGCGCGGGCATTTTTAAAGAAACGGGTAATAACACCTTTCCAGAAACCCTGGGAAGCGTAGTTCTTATCGGTTTGGATATCCTGATCCACATCAAGGACGAAATCCTCATCAACAGGAACATAAGCCTCTGCTGCTTCTGCAGCCATCTGTAGAGATGATTTTTTCAATTTTTTGCTCATTGTCATCCCTCCTTATTTCCTGCAACACGGATCCTAGGATCCAGAAGACCATATGCGATATCCAGTACCAGCATAATGCCGATATACAGCGTGGAATACAAAATACCGAGTGCCAGCACGTAGTTATAGTCGACACCTTCACCAGTGATGGAATCGACCATCAATTTACCAATACCATTGATACCGTAAATTTTTTCCACAACCAGCGCACCGGTCAGAAGATCCACGATCAAAGGTGCAATAACCGTGACGATCGGGATCAGTGCATTCCGCAGAATATGCTTTGTAACCAGTTTTGTGCCATACATACCTTTGGAGGAAGCTAAAAGGACGTAATCACTGTCCATGACCTCCACCATCTCATTCCGTGTAAACCTTGCCACGGTACTCATGGAGAACAGTGACAGCGACAGCGCGGGCATGATGGCAGAATGCAAGAAGCGCGCTGAGTCAAAATAAAACGGAAAGACGGGTATTTTATAGGAAAAGAAGTACTGCAGGAATATCATAAACACATAGGAAGGCACGCAGACTCCTACGATCGATAATACCGTACAGAAAACATCCCAGAATTTACCTCTGTTCAAAGCTGCCGCAATTCCCAGGATCAGTCCGACGATCACGCCAAAGCAAATGGAGATCCCGCCGATCCTGAAAGAGTTGGACATTGCTACAGGAAGAACGGAAGAGATCGGTGCACCGTTATAAAGCGCAGATCCGTTGCCAAAACTTCCTGATGCGATCAGATTTTTGATGTAATTCCAGAACTGGACCAGCATAGGATTATCAAGGCCCATTTCTGCTCTCTTCTTGGCGATGGCTGCCGCGCTCATACGCTCTGCAGGGAAAGGATTCCCAGGCATGATACGGACGAGCAGAAACAGCAGGAACGTTATGATCAATAACGTGATCAACGCCATTATTACTCTCTTAATTATATACTTAGCCATAATGTTTTACTCTTCTGCCCCAACTGACTGTCCCCGATGAGGCAGACCCTTTTTTAAAACTCCACAGATGCAAGGACATCAGAGCAGCCCATGCGGGCCGCTCTGATCATCCAATTACAAATAATGAACTTTTGTGTTACTAAAGAATTTTAATTTTAGTATCCTAAAGCTGCTTTAGCATCCTCAAAGTGAGCCTGTGCGCTTTCCAGATTGAAATCACAGTACTCTTTGAATCTGCTCTGATCTGCAGAGAAGTCTTCTCCTGTTGTTGCGCTTGCTGCGAACTGCGGCGGAACGCAGGTGTATGTCGGAAGAGATCCATCCATGACATAGTTGTCAACGAGGAATTCTCTGTCGATTGCATTTGCGAATGCCAGTCTCAGATCTGCGTTAGCAAAGTCGCCGTTAGAATCTTTGTTCTTTGTCTGGCTGAATGTGACATACCACATATAACCAGCACCAGTTACGTTCAGGTTCTTGGAAAGAGTTGCATCTTTCTCAACTGCGCCGACCTGGTCACCGGAGATAACGGAGATATCCAGTGTGCCGTTCTTAAATGCGGTCAGAGCATTGTCAGAACCATCAACAACCTGGTAGTTAATGCCGTTCAGAGTAACGCTTGCAGCATCATAGTAGTTAGGGTTCTTAACGACCTTCGGGGAAGCAGTTCCCGGTGTGTACTCAGAAAGAACGAAAGCACCATTGGAGAGGAATGTCTCCGGGCTTGTTCCATAGTTATCTGCTCCGACCTGCTCATAGAATGCCTGATTGATCGGGTAGAATGTCGGGAAGTACATCAGAGATGGGAAGAAGGAAACAGGAGCTTCCAGCTGAACTTCCAGTGTGTAGTCGTCGAGAGCTTTTACGCCTAAGGTTTCCGGATCTGCGCCTTCGTAAAGGATAGCATCTGCATTCTTAACACATGCAACTGTGTTGTCAAACATATAGTTGTACTCAACATTTGCAGTCATAGATAACTTCCATGCAAACTCGAAGTCTTTTGCAGTAACCGGGGTTCCGTTGTTCCATACAGCGTCTTTACGCAGATGGAAAGTATAGGTCATCTGATCTTCAGAGATATCCCAGCTCTCTGCGATAGCCGGCTGTGCAGCACCTTCTGCGTCCATCTGGGTCAGACCATCGATGCAGTCTGCGATAACTTCGAAGGAGTCACCGTCTGTTGCAAGGTTGGTATCCAGAGACATAACATTGGTGGAGAACATAACGTTCATTGTGCCGGATGGGCAGGTAGCTCTCTTATAAACTCTGTTCAGAGCGACCGGATGGAATTCTACACCCTGTACACCGTCAGCGATCAGGTTTGCATTTGCTTTGGTGTAAAGAGGAGTGATAACCGCATCTTTCATAACCATTTCTTCTGCATCATACAGTGCAGCCCAGCGAGCATCATAATCGCCAGCCAGTTCTCCGGAAGAAGCACTCTTGATGATTGCATCATATTCCGGATTGCTCCAGAAGCCATAGTTGTTTGGTGCGTCCGTAACCCACATTCCAAGGTAGGTCATAGGGTCTGCATAGTCCGGGCCCCAGCGGGTAAGAGCGATGGTATAGTTATCGTTCTGCATTTTTTCCAGACGTTCGGATTTCGTCATCGGCTGAAGATTGATCGTAACATCCGGGAATGCTTCTTCCCACTGATCTTTCAGGGACTGTGCTACCAGCGCAACCTCATCACCTTCGTTGTTACCATAGATTAAGGTGTAGGTCATGCCTTTTGCTGCTCCGCCGTCTGCTGCGCCGGAACCCTGTGGTGTGTCGCCGCCTTTATTTCCGCATGCGCACAGTGCTGCGACCATGGCAAGGGCAAGAACAGCAACGACAATTGCTTTCATTCTTTTCATGATTTTCCCTCCTAAATGAATTGCTGTCACACTATCACTTTATTACGTTAGTGTGACAACTCATAAAAAAAGCGTGCATTCATTTTATAATCAAATGCACGCCTTGTCAACGAAAGAAACAGCCCGTCTTATTCCGGTTTATGCTGCATCGTCATCCTCTTCCCATTCTTCTTCCGGCTCCGGGGCAGGTTCCTGGGCAGGTTCCGTATTCAGATTCAAATGATAGATATCATCGGTACCTGTTGCGACATAATACTTACCCTGAAAATTGATCTGTCCCGGTGTTTCAAACCCAAAGGTATACGCAGTTTCATCTTCCATATAAAATGTGATGGAAAGACTGCTGTCTGAAACCATCAGGCCTGATGTATCCTCTTCCGTGATCTGAACTTTGGAAAGTGCATCAAAAGCCTGCTGGATGATCTGCGGATCCGTGATCATCTCATCAGCCTGCCCTGCACGGTAATAACGCATTTTGACCGGCTTAGCTGCGGCAAAGTTCTCCTGAAAAGCCGTAATGGCCGGATCATGATAAAACGCAAACAAGCCTGCATTTAATACCGGTTTATTATCTTCTGGTTCTTCTTTCGATGAACTTGTAATGACGCCGGTTTCAGCAAATTCACGGGAAAGTTCTTTCCAGTGGATCTTGCAGTACGCTTTTCCATCAATCGCCGGATATTTTTTGCTGTCTACCTGTGCTTCATTCTGACAGTCATAATCCCCACTGTAAGCACAGCGGATCGTATCCGGACCGCCGTCTCCGATTGAGGTCACATAGGAAACGCCAAATATCAGGAGCCAGACAATAAATAGTGTCAGTTCTGCTGCTTTTCTGGAGTATCCCTTCTTAAAGAGCTTTGCAAGATCAACTTTTTTATCGATCGGACGGCGTTTCAGTGCCTTACAGATCGCACGGCTGATCAGGAAGCCCATAATACCTGCAAAAGTTCCCACGATAAAACCTGCTAAAACGTCTGTAACATAATGAACCATCAGGTAAACACGGGACGCTGCCGTCAGCAAAGCGATCACCGGGAAGATCCAGGCGATCTTCTTTTTCTTCGTCGTGGCATACATCAAACACAGGACAGTAGCAATTTCAAATGCACCAGTGGTATGACCGGACGGGAAACAGTAATCTGATTCACAAAGACTTCCTGCACCAAGATACCACCGCCAGTATTCCGGAATGTTCTGCAGCGTATTATAAGGACGCACACGCAAAAACATCGGTTTCACAACAATATTCGTGATCAGTGTTCCGATTATAATAGCAAATACCAGTGCAAGACCCACTTTTCTTGTCCTGCGGAAGAAACATAAGACCAACGCTAATACGCCAATCATAGCAACATACTTTGTGCTGCCCATGGCGGTAAAGATCTTTGCAATAGCAGTCAGGAAACCACACTGTATATTTCCGAAAAAGGAAAACACAGCCATGTCAAAGCCTGCAAATATTTTATCCAGTAACTCTCCAATAGTGCCTGCCAGTAATAAATTCATCTTTCTCTCCTATTTATTCCGTATGCATTGTTAGTTTTCCGGTTCGAAATCAAATTTCTCCCAGACCGGCTTGCCGGTGTATTCTAATAATGCTTCTTTGCCTTCCAGCGCACGGATCGCACCGCTTGCTAAAGCTTCCATCTCAAAATCACCTGCAAAGATGATAAACGGAGCAACCCAGCCGGCATACTTCTTCACGTTTGCGATAAAGCCTTCATCATTGGAAACGCCGCCGGTCATGACAATTGCATCTACTTTTCCTTCTAATACGCAAGCATAGCTTCCAATGTATTTTGCCAGATTGTATGCAAAAGCACGATAGATCAGTTCTGCCCATTCGTCACCGTTTTTGATCCGGTCTTTGATCTCCAGCATATTATCTGTGCCAAGAAGACCTAAGAGACCGCCTTTCTTGGAAACGATCGCTTTCATGTCATCCAGAGAATACTCTCCGGAATAGCACATCTTAATGACCGGAAGCAGCGGCACATAACCGGAACGGTTCGGCGCCATCGGGCCGTCGCCGTTTAAGACATCATTGCCATCTACGATCTTTCCGCATTTATGAGCTGCAATGGAAAGGCCGCCGCCCACATGGCAGACGATTAAATTGCACTCTTCATATTCTTTACCAAGAGAAGCCGCTGCGCGGAATGCAACTTCTTTCTGATTCAATACATGAATATGGGATTCTCTGTGGATGCCCTTGATGCCTGAAATACGGGAGACATCTTCAAACTCATCAGCATCTGGCGGGTTGACCAGAAAGGCCGGTTTGCCGGTTTCTTCTGCAAAAGCATGAATGATCTGGGATCCCAGGATTGCAGGATGTTCCATCAGCCTTCCGGAAGAACAGTCCTCCAGGATTTTATCATTGACCGGGAAAATTCCCGTAGTTGTGCTCTCCAATCCACCGGAATATGCTGCAAAAGCGTCCATATCATGCAGGTCGATCTGATTAGCCTTCAATTCATTCATGATTGTTTCCACACGGTATGGAAGCTGCTCGGAAACACGCTTAAATGTTTTTAACACCTCTGTATCATGCTGTACATTAGCTTTAAAGATCCGCTCTTCTCCATCAAATACAGCAAGCTTTGTAGATGTGGATCCCGGACTTAAAGTAAAAATCTTATATCCCATAAAGTACTCCTTTCAAGTCTATCCTAGTTTTGTTTATTCTATCAAAAAGACGATTCTCTGAAAAGCAAAAGCGTTATTCCACAAATGCTTTTTCCAGCTGGTCGATCTTTTCTTTTGCTTCTTGTTCAGTCGGTGCGCTGACCCCAATATAATACTTGATCTTTGGCTCTGTACCGGAAGGTCTTACACATACCCAGGCATCATCCAGTTCAAAATACAGCACATTGGATTTTGGCAGATTTGTCTCTTCCGGCTTCTCATAATCCAGGAAACGTTTCACCTGCATTCCTGCCAGTTCCTTTGGCGGATCATTGCGCATCTCTTTCATGGTATTAGCGATAGCAGAAAGTCCGTCAATGCCTTTTTTCGTAATGGAGATCGTCTTCTCTTCTGTGTATCCGTATTTCTGATACAGGTCCTGCAGAACATCCCAAATGGTAAGATCTTCATATTTATAATAAGCACACATTTCGGCAAGAACGAGTGCACTTACGCAGGCATCTTTATCTCTCGCATGCGTGCCGACCAGATATCCGTAGCTTTCTTCATAGCCCAGAATAAACGTTCCCTCTTTGGTGATCTCGCTCTTAAACATTTCTGCGCCAATATTCTTAAAGCCAGTCAGAACTTCCTTTACTTCCACTCCGGCCGCCTGTGCGATCCGGTCAAACAGCTTACTGGATACGATCGACCGGACGACATAACCGTCCTTCGGGATCTTGTTCTGTGCTTTTAAGCGTCCCAGTTCATATTCACAGATCAGACATCCGATCTGGTTGCCGTTCAGGGCATGATAGTTTCCTTCCTGATCCCTGACATGCAGACCAATGCGGTCGGAATCCGGATCGGTTGCGATAATAATATCCGCATTCTTCTCCTGCCCCAACGCATCAGCCAGCGTAAATGCCTCCGGCATCTCCGGATTCGGGAATGCAACCGTCGGAAAATCGCCATCCGGTTTTTCCTGCTCTTTGACAATATAAAGATCCTGGAATCCAAAGCGGTGCAGGATCTCCGGAATGATCTTGATTCCTGCGCCATGAAGCGGTGTATATGCAATCTTCACGTCCTTTGCCATCTGCTTGGTAAGGGATGGTTCCCTCACGCAGGCTGCAATGCGGTCCAGATAAGCTTCATCCACATCTCTGCCAATCGTGACATACAGGTCTTTTTCCAACGCTTCTTTTTTATCCATCAGTTTCGGATTGGAAAGGTTTTCCACTTTTTCTACTCTGGCCATGATATTTTCATCATGCGGTGGAGTAACTTGTGCCCCGTCTGCCCAGTAAACTTTATATCCATTGTATTCAGCAGGGTTATGGCTGGCGGTAATATTGATGCCTGCAATACAGCCCAGATACCGTACGGCAAAGGAAAGTTCCGGTGTCGGACGGAGATCATCAAAAACATATGCACGGATGCCATTCGCATTCAGCACAGCTGCTGCGATATCTTCAAATTCTGCAGACATATGACGGGAATCTCCTGCAATGGCCACACACGGAAGGACCTCATCCTCCGATGAACAGCCGCTGCATTTACTGCAGTCATGACCGGCTTCCTCGCAGGCCTCATCTTCCATCTGTGCATGATGCTGCCGGATCAATTCATAAAAATCATTGATATAATCAGCCAATCCCTGTGTAGCCTTTGCCACAGTGTATTTATTCATCCGGTTCGTACCAGCTCCGATGATCCCACGCAGCCCGGCCGTACCAAATTCCAGTTCTCTATAGAAACGGTCTTCAATCTCTTTTTCGTTTCCTTCGATGCTTTTTAATTCTGCCTTTGTTTCGGCATCAATATTTGGATCATTTAACCATTGTTCATATTGTTCTTTATAGGTCTGTTCCGCCATGTTATGCCTCCTGCTGTTCTCTGATCATACTGATCAGATCTTCTTTCGTATTTTTATCCGGTTCCAGAATCACCCTGTCCAAAAGCCTCTGTAAGGTTTCTCCGATCTTGGTGCCTTCACTGATTCCTTCTTCTTTTAAATCATTTCCAGTTACGGCCAACTGTCCGATAGTATATGGTTCCTGCCGATCCAGGATCTCCTTTGCCATTTCGCGGATCGCGGAAAAGGATTCTTTCGCCACGGCTTCCTTCATCTGCAAAGCCAGGAAGAAGATCTCTTTTCCCTGTTCATTTAACGCCCGTTTTATACTGACTTTGTCTGCCGTGCAGCAGGTGTCCTGATACTGCAGAATTTTGGACACAGTCGTTACGGTTTGATTATCATACTTCATCTTCCTCAGGGCATCTTTTGCTTCATCGGCAGAAAGATTCCTCAGAAGATCTGCCAAAAGAAGATAGCGGCGTTCCTCCGCTCCCAGGCCAGAATAAGATGCTGCGATCTCTTCATCAAAATCTTCACACCGCTTCGCATAGCCCGGAAGAATGTAGTTTCCCATCCCCAGCAGGAAGAATTCCTTTACTTTTCCGCTGTTATTACTGACTAGTGTTTTTTCAAACTCTACACGGATCCGTTCCATACTGACCTGTGCCAGGCGGTCGGCATGACTGCTGATCGCATCGTATGTGGTCTCATCTACCGAAAAGCCCAGCTGTGCGGAAAAACGGATGGCACGCATAATACGCAGGGCATCCTCTTCAAAGCGCTTGTTCGGATCCCCCACTGCCTTTATGACCTTTGCATCCAGATCATCCAATCCGCCGAACAGATCAACCAAACCAGTTTTCTTATTATAGGCAAAGGCGTTGATCGTAAAATCCCGCCGTTTCAGGTCTTCTTCCAGCGAACGGGTAAAGGTCACCTGTTCCGGATGCCGGCCGTCTTTATATTCTCCGTCGATCCGGTACGTCGTTACTTCGTAACCGGTTCCTTTCCGTACGATCATTACCGTTCCATGCTGGATACCAGTATCCACAGTATTAGAAAACAGGCTCTTCACTTGTTCAGGAAGAGCCGATGTTGTGATATCCCAATCTTCCGGCGCCCTGCCAAGCAGACTATCCCGTACGCAGCCTCCTACACAGTAGGCTTCATAGCCAGCCTCTGTCAGCCGTTCCATGATGGAGTGGACTTCTTCCGGCACCTTTATTGTAAGATCGTTAGTTTTATTCATGCAAAATCAATAAGCTTTGCCCCAATATACCAGGGTTTTCGCCGGTTTTCCGCAGCATACACAGGTATCGGCGATCTTTTCCTGCTCAAACGGCATACACCGGGAAGTAGCTGTTGTATCATCTTTGATCTTCAGCTCGCAAGCTTCTTCTCCGCACCACATTGCCTTCACAAAGCCCGGTTTATTAGCGATTATATCTTTAAATTCCTCGTAGGTCTTTGCTTCATACGTATGGCTGTCCCTGTGTGCTCTTGCCCGATCCAGCATATCCTGCTGCATCTGCTCAAAGATAGCAGGCAGTTTTTCAGCTACTTCATTTAAGCCTACTTCGATCTTTTCCCGCGTATCCCTGCGGACAACAACGACATGTCCTGCTTCAATATCCTTTGGTCCGATCTCGATCCGCAGCGGAATGCCCTTGATCTCCTGCTCGCTGAATTTCCATCCCGGACTCTTATCGGTATCATCCAGTTTTGCGCGGATATCAGCAGCCAGAAGTGATTCATAAATCTCTTTCGCTTTGTCCATGACACCTTCTTTATGTGCCGCGATCGGAATGACCATGACCTGTGTCGGTGCAATTCTAGGCGGCAGGACTAAACCGGAATCATCGCCATGCACCATAATAAGTGCGCCGATAACACGGGTGGAAAGTCCCCAGGATGTCTGGTGTACATATTTCAGCGTATTATCTTTATCGGTAAATGTCATATCAAACGCTCTGGCAAAACCATCTCCAAAGTTGTGGCTGGTTCCGCTCTGAAGCGCTTTGCCGTCATGCATCAGAGCTTCGATCGTAAACGTTGCTTCTGCACCGGCAAACTTTTCTTTATCTGTTTTACGGCCTTTGATCATCGGGATTGCCAGATACTGCTCGCAGAAATCTGCATAAACGTTCAGCATCTGGATCGTTCTTTCCTGTGCCTCCTCAGCAGTCGCATGGACAGTATGTCCTTCCTGCCATAAGAACTCGGAAGAACGAAGGAATGGACGTGTCGTCTTTTCCCAACGGACTACGCTGCACCACTGGTTATAGAGTTTAGGCAGATCACGATAGGACTGGACAATATTGGAATAAAGATCGCAGAACAACGTCTCCGATGTCGGACGGACAACCAGTCTTTCTTCCAGTTCTTCCTGTCCACCCATGGTGACCCATGCGCACTCCGGTGCAAACCCCTCTACATGATCTTTTTCTTTGTTCAGAAGGCTTTCCGGAATAAACAGCGGCATGTAAACATTTTCCACGCCGGTCTCTTTAAACATCCGGTCCAGATTCTTCTGTACATTTTCCCAGATTGCGTAACCGTTCGGCATGATCATCATGCAGCCCTTAACGGTGGAATAGCGCATCAGTTCTGCCTTTTTAACAACGTCTGTATACCATTGCGCGAAATCCTCGCTCATTGGAGTGATGTCTTCAACCAGTTTTTTCTCTTTTCCCATTTTGTGATCCTTTCGCCGTTTGTATGTAAATTTTTGTTTTTGATTAAACAATAAGGGAGTCGATCTGCTCCCATGGCAAGTCTAAATCATTTCTGCCGAAATGTCCATAAGACGCCACCTGCCTATAGATAGGCTGTCTGAGATTCAACATACGGATAATTCCTGTCGGACGCAGATCAAAATTATTGCGGATGATCCGGATCAGTTCCTCATTAGAGACCCGTCCGGTTCCGTATGTCTCGACCATAATGGAGGTCGGTTCTGCCACACCGATGGCATAAGAAAGCTGGATCTCACATTTCTCTGCCAGGCCTGCTGCCACAATATTCTTAGCCACATAGCGGGCTGCGTAGGTTGCACTGCGGTCCACTTTTGTACAGTCTTTTCCACTGAATGCTCCGCCGCCATGTCCGGCCATGCCGCCGTAAGTATCTACAATGATCTTTCTTCCTGTCAGGCCGGAATCGCCGTTTGGTCCGCCAACGATAAACTGACCTGTCGGATTGATATAAAATTTTGTTTTCTCGTCGATCATCTCCTGTGGAAGGATACGATTAAACAGTTTTTCACGAATGTCTTTCCTGAGCTGCTCCTGTGTCACTTCCGGACCGTGCTGTGTGGAACAGACGACCGCTTCTATCCGTGCCGGTTTGCCATTTTCATCATACTCCACAGAAACCTGTGCTTTTCCATCCGGTCTCAGATATGGCAGTTCTCCGCTCTTCCTGAGCCTTGCCAGTTCCCGTGTGATCTTATGAGACATGTAAATTGGGAACGGCATCAGTTCATCCGTCTCATTTGTAGCATAACCAAACATCATGCCCTGGTCGCCGGCACCGTTGGAGTCTTCTTCCGGCTCCAGGCCTTCCTTCACTTCCAGTGCCTTATCCACACCCATCGCAATATCCGGAGACTGCTCATGAATGCGGATCTCTATTTCACAAGTATCCGCATCGAAGCCAATCGATTCGTCCGTATAGCCGATTTCGCGGATGATATCACGGGCAACCTTTTCATAATCTACTTTTGCGGTCGTGGTGATCTCGCCCATGATCAAAAGGAAGTTGGTCGTGCAGCAGCACTCGCATGCAACCCTGCCATATGGATCCTGTTTCATGATCTCATCCAGGATCCCGTCACTGATCTGGTCGCAGATCTTGTCCGGATGGCCTTCTGTTACTGATTCTGATGTAAAAATTCTTCTTTCCATTTTTCCCTCCTGTTATTCCTCGTCACTCTTCAGGGAAACGTCCCAATGAACCGCTCAAAGCCATGAACGAAACTAAAAAATCCGCCGAAAAGCGGACTTAAGTAGCGGGACCTAAATCCTCTTATTGCTCGATTTCAAAAATCGCTTAGGTTGGCACCTTCCTTGCTTTATAAGCAGGGGTTGTCGTGATTTCACAGATCCTTCTATCTCCATCACTCTGAATAAGACGATTGGAATATTTATTTTTCAAATTGCTTTTTATTTTTTTTCGGAATCTACTTTGCGGATGTCACCGCCCAGCGCACGAAGCTTTTCATCAAATGCCTCATATCCGCGCTGTATATAATTAATATCATTGATCGTGGAAGTTCCCTCTGCAGAGAGCGCTGCAAGCACCAATGCTGCACCAGCTCTTAAGTCCGGTGCATTGAGTTTTGCACCGGAAAGGCCTTTCACGCCTGATATAATTGCTGTATTATTCTCTACCTTGATCTTAGCACCCATCCGTGCCAGTTCCGTCACATATTTAAAACGATTCTCAAAAATGCTTTCCGTGACGGTAGAGATTCCAGATGCTAAAGCTAGTGCCACGGAGATCTGCGGCTGCATATCTGTCGGGAAACCCGGATAAGGCAGCGTCTTGACCTGTGTTGCGGAAAGTCTGTCGCATCCACGCACGATCACGGCTTCATCATATTCTTCTACTTCACATCCTATATCAACCAGTTTCGCAGTGATCGATTCCAGATGTTTTGGAATCACATTAGCAACTGTGATCTCTCCTTTGGTGATCGCTGCTGCAAACATAAACGTTCCTGCTTCGATCTGGTCCGGAATGACCATATACTCTGTCTTATGGAGCTTTGGCACTCCTTTGATACGGATCACATCCGTGCCGGCACCACGAATACGGGCGCCCATGGAGTTGAGCATGTTTGCCAGATCGACCACGTGAGGTTCTTTCGCCGGATTCTCAATAATGGTATTGCCTTCCGCCATAACAGCTGCCAGCATAATATTGATCGTTGCTCCGACAGAGACTACATCGAAATAAATATGATTACCCTTCAGCTGCTCTGCCTTGGCATATATGTTGCCTTCGCTGATCTTGACCTTTGCTCCTAAGGCCTCAAATCCTTTGATGTGCTGGTCGATCGGACGTGCACCGATCACGCAGCCTCCCGGCATAGCAACTTCCGCCTCATGGAAACGGCCAAGCAGTGCTCCCAGTAAATAATAAGAAGCACGAATCTTGCCGATATAGTCGTCATTGATCTGATGGGAATGTACGCCCGCGCCGGTAATACGGACTTTATGACGGTTCAGCCGTTCAACCTGCGCGCCAAGCTGTGCAACAGCTTCCAGCATGACATTAATGTCGCTGACATCCGGTAAATTGCTGATAATTACCGGTTCTTCCGTTAAAATGGCAGCCGGAATAAGGGCTAAGGCTGCATTTTTAGCTCCATATATTTCAACGACACCTCGAAGCGGTTTGCCTCCGGTAATCACGTATTGTTCCATTCAATCCACCAAATCGTAATTGCTTACGCAAAAATGTTCGGGTCATTGTCTAACCCGAACATTAATTATACCTGTAAAAGGCTTTATTGTAAAGCTTTTTGGGCAATCCCTGCTTACCATTCATCTTCATAATAATCATATCCGCTGCCGTCTAAGAATGTGAACGGATCCACCTGCACACCGTCAACAATGATCTCAAAATGACAGTGCACACCCGTAGAATCTCCAGTGGATCCCGCATAGCCTATCACCTCATAACGGGAGACTTGCTGACCCACTTCACAGGCCGTTTCACTCATATGCGCATAACGCGTCTTGATATGCTCATCATGACGGATCACGACATTAATGCCATATCCATCCCAGGAATGGATCACTTCTTCTACTACACCCGGGCAGCTGGCATAGATTGGTTCCGCGTAAGAGCAGGCATAATCATTACCTGCATGAAGAGCGCCCCAGCGGTACCCGAATCCGGAAGATAAGAAACAGTTATCCAGCGGCACAACAAAGGTCGGCGGAGGCAGGGTTCCTGTATGAATAATTTCCGGCACCGGATCTCTGAGCACCGTCTGAGAAAGGATCTGACGTCCCACTTCCTTTCCATTGATCATGGTAATGATGGCGTCCACGTTTCTCTCTCCCGGTTCAGCCGCGCGGAAAGTCTCTTCTCTTCCTTCATAAATGTTTTCATCTGCTACATATTCTGCCGGGGCATAGAAGTTTTCATTATAGTTTGCCATTTTACTGATGCGGATCCCGATCCCGTTATCTGCCAGTGCCTTCTCTACTGCATCATTTCCCTGATAAACGGCATCCCGGTCTGTATAAACATTCCGGATCTCCAGGGAATCCACAAAGCCGATGTCCACGGTTTGATGCAGAGAGGAAGACGCTGCTGCACGAGAGACACCTTCTTCTTCCATCTTAGCTTCGATCCGCTGTCTCATGCTTTCGGACTCTTCCACCTGATAGGAGATCTCAATAAAACTATCTACCTTCTTGGATGCAAGATTAACGGTATATTCATCATCCGGATCACCGGTTTTTTCTAATGCGCGAAGAACGGCAGTTGCTGTCATGGTAGAATCCACAAGCAGGTAATAGTTGCCGGAGCGCAGCATGACTGCCTGAATATAATTTTCGTTTGTATATTCTTTTAATACGTTGTAGATCGACTCCGACAGTTTTTCCACATTATCCGTTTTTGCAAACGCTTTGTTTTTTGCCTCAATAGAAAAAGACGAATCCACAAAAACGATCGAGCTGGCTTCTTTGCTGAGCCGGTTTCTGGCCTCTAGCAGAGCCTCTTCTGCTTTTTCTTTGCTGTTGCTGTATCCGGCCAATTTACCTGCAATCTTTACTTCATAGTAATTTGCAGATGCGGCAAAACTTCCTACCGAATTAAAAAGAAACAGCAAAAGAAAACAGCAGCAAAATGCTGAGATTACATAGGTCAGCTTGATTCGTTTGTGGTACTTCGTCAGTTTTTGCATATGAAAATCCGGTACGCTTTTTGTAATTATTCTGTAACAATTACGTAATATTTTAGCAAAAAGTATACCGGATGTAAAGTTCCTTCTTATTCTGATAATTCGCTGGTGCAATGCGGGCATCTGGTCGCATCGATCGACACTTCGCTCTTGCAGAACGGGCAGACCTTTGTGGTCGGTGCAGCTTCCACTTCTTCTTTTTTCTTCTTCTCTTCTGCCTTAGCACGAAGGGTATTCATGCCTTTTACGATCAGGAAGAGAACAAAAGCGATGATAATGAAGTTGATAACTGCCATAATGAAGGCACCATACTTCAGCTCTGCTCCGTTAATGGTAACAGCCAGGTCTGAGAAATCCATTTTAAAGATCGAACCGATCAGTGGATTAATGATATTATCGGTCAGCGCAGATACGATTGCAGTAAACGCACCGCCGACAATGATGCCGACTGCCATATCCATGACATTGCCTTTGCTGATGAACTCTTTAAATTCTCCGAAAAACTTTTTCACCTTTTTTCCCTCGCTTTATTTAAGAATTTTAACAATTACAAGTGACGATTTTATGAACGGGTATAGGTAAAACTCTCCATTTCCCCTTCTGTATTCCTGGTCAGTGTCAGTGTATTTTCTTCTACAGAATACGTAAACTGTTTATCCTGATAAAGTCCTTCTGTATAGGTGATCACAAGATCGCCTTCTATTGCCGTATAGGTAAACGGCTGATCCCAGAAGATATCAAGCCCCGAACCATCTTCCCGGAAGGTATAACCGGAATCCCAGATAGATTCGGTCCAGGTTCCGTAAATTGCTTCATCATTCGGGATTGTCTCTTCTTCCTTATCTTTTTTCCCGCATGCCAGAAGGCAGGTAGTGCAAAGCAGGACACATAGTAAACTGATCAGTATTTTTTTCATCCTTCTGTCTCCGTCTCCGGCTGTGTTTCCACCGGTTCTCTCCGATATAACATGGTGATCGCGTCTTTTGCATTTCTTGTCATCGTGATCACATCCCCGTCGATCGAATAGGTATAATCGCTGTCATCACAAGAGGCATCTTCATAATCAATATAAAGGGTCCCCTTATCTGTCTGATAGGTAAATGCCAATGCCCAGAACAGATCTTCTCCGGTACCGTCCTCATTAAATACATAACCGGATGGAATGCCGATATCTTCTAAAGATGCAGAGCCATCTTCCGTGATCTGCTTCCAGGTCCCGAAAATATCCGGATCTAAAACCGCATCTTTCGAAGGCCCGTTCTTTCCGCAGGCGGTCAAAAGAAAGATCCCAACGATTAAGCTAATGATAAATAGTGTGCCTCTTCTCATCGTTTCTGGTATTGGTTCGCGCTGTTGCCTTCTTCCTGCATGGTCAGGATATCACCACTGATGGAGTACCAGAACTCATACTGTCCCCATCCTTCATCACAATCAATGGTGAGCACGCCTTCTTTGGTGCTGTAAGTAAATTCTACATCCATCAGGCCCCATTTTCCTTTGCCGTCACTGTTAAATACCCAGTAATCGCCAAGTTCCTGGCCATCCGGAATATCATATTCTTCCCAAGTTCCTTCCAGAGATGCATCACGTTCCACTTTTGTGGTCGCTTCTTCTGTAGAAGTAGTTTCTTCTTCCTTCTTTTTTCCTTCACATCCGCACAAACAGACGACACATAATAAACCGATCAGGATGATCGAAAAAAGCTTCTTCATATTTCCTCCGTATTCTCGTTAAGATAACGAAAATTATAGTATAAATCCCTTAAATGTACAACTAAAAGTAGATGCGGTACCACACAAGAAACGTGTAGATCGTCCATATTTTCCGCCACAGATCAGAGTTCCCTCCGATGTATTCATCCCAGATTTCCGCCAGGACTTCTTTGTGGAAAAACTGCTCTGCTAAAGGTCCGTGGATCGTCTCATAAACATCCCGGTTATAGCGTTCATCGGCCATCCAATGACGGATCGGCACCACAAAACCCAGCTTTTTGCGGAAAGCCACTTCTTCCGGGAGCACTTTCTTTGCCGCCGTACGGAAAGCGACTTTATTCTGTTCCTCACTCACCTTATAGATGGATGGCATCCGGGAAGCAATGGAAAAGATCCTTGGGTCTGTCAGCGGCATTCTGATCTCCAGTCCTGCTGCCGTACTCATTTTATCCACGTTCAGATAAATATCGCCTTCCAGCCAGATCCGGATATCCACATCCTGCATTTTGGTCAGCGGATCGCTTCCCTCGTTCTCTTCATAAATGTATTTTGCCAGATCGATCGGCAGAACGTCCGGATTATAATACTTCAGAAGCTTCTGCTTTTCGTCTTCCTTCATGATATTCGTATTGCCTACATAGAAGGTCTTCAGATTCTCCCCATAGCGTTCTGCATTCCGGTACATGTTGTATCCGCCGAAAAATTCATCGGAGCCCTCACCGGAATAACACAATTTCGTATGCTCTGCTGTTGCGCGGCATCCTATAGAGAATGCTATGGCAGATGCATCTGCCAGCGGCAGTTCCATATTTTCCATAACCCATGGCACGATAGCAAAATACTCTTCCGGTGTGATGCGGCAGCGGTTCAATGACACGCCCAGATAGTCTGCCGTAGCCTTTGCCAGCGGAGACTCATCAAAACGTTCATCGTCATAGCCTACCGTGTCCGCCGTTTTTGCATCACTCATTGCCAGCACGTATGACGAATCAACGCCACCGGACAGAAATGATTCTGCCGTTTCTGACGGTTCTTTCACCTCTGTCATGACATACTGCAGCGTAGCATGGATCTCATCAGCCCATTCTTCCAGCGTCTTGCTTTCATCCGGCGTAAAGGTCGGTGCAAAGTAACGCTTCACTGCCACTTCCCCGTTGTGGAAACGCAGAGTGTGCCCCGGCATCAGCTTTTTCAGACCCTGGAAAAAGGTGTCCTCTCCAGCCACGTAAGTCAGTGTCAGATACAGCTGCAGCATATCCGGATTCAGTTCTTTGACAAACCCATCCGAATGAAGGATCGGCCGGATAAAGGTGCCGCATAAGAGCTTATGGTCTTCCGTAACATAATAATAAAAAGGCTTTGTTCCAAACGGATCACGGCATGCGAACACATCACCGCTTTCTTCCTCTTCCAGTGCAAACGCAAACATTCCGATCAGGTGCTCGCCTACGGCATCCTGCCATCGGTCAAACGCTTTTTGAACGATTTCTCTTTCCCTCTCTTCTCTTGCCAAAGATGGATCAATGGCAAGCTCTTCGCAAAGGGCTTTCCAGTTCCGGATATGTCCCCGGTATTCTTTCAGTTTCATTCGATTTTCTCCTGTTTGAAGGCTTCTTGGATTTATATCTCGTTCATATTATCACTACTTTTTATCCACAACAAGCCTGTAATATGGTATAATTTGAGACACTGATTATACGGGGGAATTATGATTCGATTAAATAACAAATGGGAATTTACCAATAACTGGTCGGAAGACTTTATGAAGGGATTTCTGGATGGCGAATCCATCCGCCTGCCGCATAATGTGGGCAGCCTCCCTCTTCACTATGCAACCCCTTCCGACTATGAATGTATCTGCGGCTACCGCCATGCAATCGATGTTCCAAAGGAGATCATCGGACAGAAAGTCTTTCTGCAGTTTGACGGTGCAGCACATATTGCAGAAGTCTTTCTGAACAATGAGCCGGTCGGCAAGCATTATGGCGGCTATACGGCTTTCCGAATTGATATCTCGGAGCAGCTCAAAGCAGGCAAAAATATCATTGCTGTAAAACTTGACTGCACAGAAAACCCGGAGATCCCACCATTCGGCAATGTGATCGACTATCTGACTTATGGCGGTCTATACCGTGATGTCTGGCTGGATATCCGTCCAAAAACGTATATCGAAGACGTCTTTATCTCTACCGTAGATGACAATAATATTCATCTGGATGTGGAAACAGTCGGAGAACCGCTTCTGATCGATGTAGAGATCTATGATGCCGAGGGCTCTCTGATCGCTTCTGAAAAGAACTGCACGAAATCATCCAACATCTATATTTCACAGGCTCATCATTGGTCTGTGGATCATCCATATCTGTATAAGTGTGTTGTCATGATCAGTTCAGAAGATGGAGATGATTATAAAGAAGTTACATTTGGTATGCGCACGGCCGAGTTCCGCCCGGACGGCTTTTATCTGAATGGAGAAAAAGTATTTCTGCGCGGCCTGAACCGTCATCAGAGTTATCCTTATATCGGCTATGCGGCTCCGGAAAGTCTGCAGCGGGAAGATGCCCGTATCCTAAAAGAGGAATTGAGTCTGAACGCGGTCCGGACCTCCCACTATCCGCAAAGCCAGTATTTTCTGGATGAATGTGACCGGTTAGGGCTCCTTGTCTTTACTGAGTTCCCGGGCTGGCAGCACATCGGCGATGCGGAATGGAAAGAACATGCCATCGATACGCTGAAGGAGATGATCCTGCAGTACCGCAATCATCCATCCATCATTCTCTGGGGCGTCCGTATTAACGAGAGCCTGGATGATGATGAATTCTATACCCGCACAAATGAACTGGCACATTCCCTGGATCCATCCCGCCAGACCAGCGGCGTCCGCTATCTGCAGAAGAGCCACCTGCTGGAAGATGTCTATGCTTTTAATGATTTTTCACACGACGGTACCAATATTGGCTGTCTGCCAAAGAAAAAAGTACTGACGGATGTAAATAAACCGATGCTGATCTCTGAGGCAAACGGTCATATGTTCCCGACTAAGACGTTTGACGATTCCACGCATCGCCAGGAGCATGCTTTGCGGCATGCACGCGTGCTGGATGCTGCTATGACGACCGGAGGTCTTTCCGGCTGCTTCCAGTGGTGTATGTTTGATTATGCAACTCATCAGGATTTTGGCTCCGGTGACCGCATCTGCTATCACGGTGTCATGGATTCCTTCCGGAACCCAAAGCTTGCAGCTGCTTTCTATCAGAGCCAGGGCGAAGACACCCCGGTCCTGGAAGTGGGATCCTCTTTTGATATCGGAGATTATCCGGCTGGTCAGAAAGGCACCGTTTACGCCTTTACAAATGCGGATGAGATCAAGCTTTATAAGAATAACGAGTATGTCAATTCTTTCCGGCCGCAGGGATGGGATTCCCTCCCGCACGGACCGATTGAGATCAATGATACGATCGGCGAACTGCTGGAAAAGAACGAGGGATTTGAACCTGCCAAGGCGGCTCTGGTGCGCCGCTGCCTGCTGGATGTAGAAAAGCACGGCCTCTCAAAACTTCCGTTGAAGGAAAAACTCCGCCTCGGCTACTGTTCTCTGAAATATAAAATGTCCATGGATGATGCGACCGCCCTGTATGCAAAATACATCGGCAACTGGGGCAACATCGCAACCAAATGGCGCATCGATGCCGTAAAAGACGGTGCTGTCGTCAAGAGCATCACCTGCACACCGGGAAATCATTTACACATCGAGGCAACCGCTTCTAAGACAGATCTGGTGGAGGGCTCCTGCTACGATATGGCGCTGATCCGTATCCGTCTGGTTGATGAAAACGGAAACCTTGCATCCTATGCTCAGATGCCTATAGCGTTTGCAGCAGAAGGTGTTGTGGATGTAGTTGGTCCGATGGTCGCCACCGCAGAAGGCGGTATGTGCGGCACCTATGTCCGGACAACCGGATGGGATGGTGATGGCCGCATCATCATCTATACCGAAAGCGGCATGGAAGCTTCTATCGAATTTACGGTAACGATCAAGGAAGACGACTAAAAAGAGGTTTGCAATGAATCTGAACAAAGAAACGATCAATATCCGCTATCGCGTCAACGGAGTGGAAAAGCGAGGCATCGGCACGGACACAGAAGACTATACTCTTCTCGTAGAACAAACCGAGGAGCGTGTCACGATCCGTTTGAAAGTGAAACATCCTCTGACTCTTGTCACCTCTTCCTTTGAGGTCCCTTATACTTATGCATCCAATGATGAGCTGTTCATCAACGGCTATCAGTCCTGGACAGACAGCCGGGAATACGGACTGAATGAGTATTTACGAAACATCAAAAAAGCTCCTCGTCTGATCCGCAATTTCTTCCATCTGGAAGCTTACGGCGATGCCTGGTTCATGGATTACCAGAAAGACAACTTCCACAGTTTCACTTATGCTTACCGGAAAAGCAAAAATGGAGAGGCAGATCTGATCGGTTCTCTGAACGAAGAGAATGCCTTTCTGATCATCCACTATAAAAAAGAAGAAGACATTCTTTCTATCCGCAGTGACTGCGAATACAAACAGGTTGAAGATGAGTTCTGCCTGTATGATTTCGTCATTTACAAAGGCAGCGTAGGAGAGGTCCTGCAGCGTTACTTTGCACACTTCGGCACCTGCTCTGCCCCGCCTGTCCGCGGCTATACATCCTGGTATCTGCATTATCAGAAGATCGATGAGGCTAAAATCTTAACAGCTTTAGAAGGGATCGACAGCGAACACTTTGATCTGTTCCAGATCGATGATGGTTATGAAACGTTTGTCGGCGACTGGATGAACATCGATCCTAAGAAATTTCCTAACGGTCTGCGTGCAATTGTAGATAAGGTCCATAATAAAGGGCTCAAAGCTGGTATCTGGCTGGCACCGTTTGTCTGCGAGACAAAAAGTGAAGTCTATCAGAAGCATCCGGAATGGCTCTACAAAGAAAATGGCCAGCCTGTCTTTGCAGGCTGCAACTGGAGCGGCGACGTGGTATTAGATGTCCGCCTTCCGGAAGTACAGGATTACATCAGGCAATGTCTGCTTTATTATGTAGATATGGGATTTGATTTCTTCAAGCTGGACTTCCTTTATGCAGCAGCTCTGATCCATGACGAGGGCAACATGACCCGTGCAGAGATCATGCGAAAGGCCATGAAAGGACTGCGTGAAATACTGGGGGATAAACTGATCCTTGGCTGCGGGGTTCCGCTTTCTTCCGCATTCAATCTGGTAGATTACTGCCGGATCGGTCCGGATGTTTCTCTGAGCTTCGATGACGTTTTCTATATGCGCCTTCTGCATCGTGAGCGTATCTCCACCAAGATCACTCTGCTGAATACCATCTACCGCGGCCCAATGGACGGCAGCGTTTTCCGCTGCGACCCGGACGTTTTCCTGCTGCGTGACAATGATATCAAAATGTCCAAAGAACAGCGCAGATCACTCTGTATGCTGAATCACTTATGTGCCAGTGTCTATATGACCAGTGATAACGTGGCGGAATATGATGATGAAAAGAAAGCCATCCTTCAGGAAGCGCAGAAGTTATCGGATGCAAAGATCACAAATATCGAAAGACAAAAGAATATGATCACGATCACCTATCAGCTGGATGGTCAGGAGAAAAAAATGCAGTACAACTCCGATACCGGCGTGATCGTATCATAAATATCTGTATTTACTGATTCAAAAACACCACCGATCCTAAAAGGAAAGGTGGTGTTTTAGTTTCTATCAAATATGCTTTAATACAATCCCAGATATGGACCCGGATCGACACGCTGTGTATAGTCAAATCCATGATCAGAAATGACGGTACCAAGATGCAGATGGTATCCGGTGGAGGAGCCTGTCGTACCAACGTAGCCAATCACTTCTCCCTGCACAACATACTGGCCAACAGAAACTGCACGGATATTCTGATGCATATATTCAGTGTACAGACCGCCTCCATGATAGATAACCGTATAATTTCCGCAGCCTCCATTCCAGCCGTCGGCAGACAATACAACCTGTCCGTCCAGTACAGCAAAGATCGGTGTATTCAACGGTGCTCCGATATCAATGCCGCTGTGATAAGTAGTATAACCGCCGCCGAACGGGTCTTCTCTCCATCCAAACCAGGATGAGATCCAGCGGCTGTCATAAGGCTGTGGGAGCGGCCACAGGAATGACCCGGATGTCGGCACATAGCCTCCGGCATCAATACCCTGATCTATCAGTTCCTGACGACGCCGTTCTTCATATTCTTTGACTAACTGGTCGACAACTGCCTTTTGCTCTGCAACAAGGCTGGCAATATATGCATTCTGTTCTGCCTGGATTGCTTCTGCGCTCTGCGCTTCGCTCAATGCCTCCGCTTTGACTGCAAGCATCTCATCCAGGACCGCTTTCTGGCCAATCTGTGCCTGCTTCAATTCTTCTATTGCATCTTTTTCAGCCTGCACCTGCTCCTGCTTTTTCACAATCTCGGCCTGCATCTCTTTGATTTTTTCCATCTGCTGCCGGTCATAATTGGTGAGGTCCAGCTGATACTGGATCTTATTCAATGCATCGGCAAAGGACTCGGAAGTAAAGAAAACTTCCACGTAGGAGTTTGACATGTTTTCATACATGAACTTGATACGCTTGCTCATCGCATCGTATTCTGCGTCGATCTCCGTCTGTTTCTGCTCGATCTGCTTCTGCAGTTCTTCGATCTCGACCTGTTTTTGATCAGACTGCGTCTGGTAATCGGTAATGATCTGCTCTACCTCTGCAATCTGTCCATCGATCTGTGCTACTTCCTGCTGTGCATTTGCTACGAGACTACGGAGTTCATCCAGTTTTGACTGGCTGTCAGCCAGTTCCTGTTCCAACTCCTGCTGCCTCTGTTTTGCATCATAAATATCATCCGCATAAACGCTGCTGCAAAGCAGAACAGCCAGAACGGCTATCACGATTCCGATTTTCGCTGCATTTTTCCATTTCTTCATAAAATGCTCCTCCTCTGCCCCCGCCCGAAGGGCGAGGGAGCCCAGCGGCTTTGAGCGATCAAGAGAACTCTCAAGAGTTCTCAACGTTTATTATTCCTGCGTTCCGCTCAATAACTCGATTGCTTTCTGAAGTTGAAGGTCTTCTTCATCTGTTATGACGCCATCCTCGTATGCTTCTTCCGGGATTTCTACCGGATAATCCGGGATCACTCCTTCACCGTCCACACAACGGCCGGATGGCGTATAATATGTCTCTGTTGTAAACTTCATGCCGGATCCGTCATTCAGACGGAAGATGCTCTGCACCACACCTTTTCCGTAACTGGTTTGTCCGACAATATAACCCAGGTGATAATCCTGGATCGCCCCGGAGAATAACTCCGCAGCGGATGCAGTATTGCCATTGATCAAAACTGCCATCGGCACTGTCACCTGATGTTCTTCATCCGATACTTCTTCTTTCACGATGCCTTCTTTATTCCGTGTCGTAATGATGGTTCCTGCCGGAAGGACCCGGTCGGCCATCGCCACAACAGCGTCGTAATCGCCGCCCGGATTGTCACGCACATCGATGATCAGTGCTTCCATTCCCTGATCTTCCAATGCCTTTAATGCATCGTTAAACTGACTGACTGTCGCTTTATCAAAACTGGAGATAGAGAGATAACCAATGTTGTTATCCAGCATCGTGACCTCAACAGACGGTGTGATGATCGTCTTCCGCTCTAGAGTTGCTTTATACTCCTCTTCCCCGCGGGCAAAGGTGATATCAACTGTAGTTCCTTCTTCTCCTCGAACAATGGCTACCAGAGAATCCAGATCCTCAAAATCCCTGACACCATTGGCTTCTACGATGACATCCATCGCATGAACGCCTGCTTCTTCTGCCGGTGTCCCCGGGAAGACTTTGTAAACGACGATCTTTCCGTCATCATCCAATATGACACTGATTCCAACACCGCTGTATTCACCGCTGGAATCTTCCATCATCCGTTGAAACTCTTCCTTGCTGTAGTATTTTGCATAACGGTCGCCAATACCATTTAAAACGCCTGAAGCAATACTGTCCTCAACAGCCTGTTCATCGATCTCACCGTCATAGTAAGCACCCAGATACTGCAGGATAGAATTGACCTTATCTTCATAGGAATCATATGAGTACGCCGTTTGTCCGGAGGTGATCTCCATCACTCTCTTATAAGTAATGAGACCATAGACCACAAGACCTGCCATGGCTATGGCAATACCTACGGCAATACCAACTACAAACCCGACTCCAAACCGGGACTTTGTTTTCTGCGGTTTGTTCGGAGATATTTCATGCATGTCAAAGGACTGCTGTTCACTAAACTGTCTGTTAAAATCGTCCATTGTTTTCCTGCGTCAAAAGACGCCGCTCCCTCTCAGACTTTGATATATTTATTCGTTGCGATCATACTGCCTATAAATCCAATGCCGGCTCCAAGGACGAGTGCCACAGGGACCAACAGGGAAAAGACATTTGTCATCGGCAGCAGGGAGAACGCGCTTGAGAATGTATGGAGCTGTTCTACCACATAATTGATCGCTGACCGGTAAACAAAGAACAGTACGATCAACGGAAGGATCGCCCCGATCAGACCGATGATGATACCTTCAAATACGAACGGCGATTTGACAAAAAAGTCTGTCGCGCCGACGTATTTCATGACCCGGATCTCCTCTGCCCGGACAGTAATACCGGTAGTGATCGTATTACTGATCAGGAAGATAGAGACTGCAAGCAGTACAATAATAATTGCAAGGGAGGCGATACCGGCAATCTTTCCAAAATCAGACAAAGCACTTGCCGTAACCTCCGATTTATTGACCTGCCTGATCCCGGTCATGGCTTCCAGACGTTCCGCCACTTTCTGCTGATACGTAATATCCGTCAGATAAACGGTATAAGAAGCAGATGTCGCCAGTGGATTATCGTTTGCAAAGCCATCCGCCAATTCAGGCTCATTTTTAAAATATTCCTGTTTGAATTTCTCCCACGCCTCTTCCGGAGAAGTGTAATCCACATGGGAGACTTCTTCCCAGTCAGTGATCCGCTTCCCAAGATCCTGTATATCCGCTTCGGATGTCTCCGGCTCAAAGAATACCGTGATGCAGACTGAATCCTGCGCTTCTTTAATGACATAGTTCACGTTCAGGATCACGGCCATCAGCAATCCGACCATAAATACGCATGCTGCGATCGTGGCCACAGATGCCAGGAAAAAGATCTTGTTTCTCTTGATTCCGACAAAGCCCTGACCCAGACAATAGAAGAATGAATTACCTTTCACTCGCCAGTCCTCCTTCTCTGATATCATTGACGACAATGCCGTTTTTCAAGTTGATCACTCGTTTATTCATTTGCCGCACGATCTCGTGGTTATGAGTAACGACCACGACAGTCGTTCCCCTCCGGTTGACCTCTTCCAGGATATCCATAATGATTTGGGAGTTGCCCGGATCCAGGTTTCCTGTCGGCTCGTCAGCCAGAAGGATCTTCGGCTTATTCACTAATGCCCTTGCCAGTGCCACTCGCTGTTGCTCGCCGCCGGAAAGCTGATCCGGGAACGAACGGTATTTTTCTGAAATACCTGCCAGCGTCAGTACTTCTGCAACGTTCTTCTTGATCTGTGCAGGCGGAGCGGAAATGGCTCTCTGTGCAAATGCGATATTCTCGTAAACATTTCTATCTTTTAACAGACGGAAATCCTGGAACACCACGCCGATGTCTCTGCGGAGCATCGGGATCTTGCGTCTTCTTAAGCGGGTAATGCATTTGCCGTTTACGTAAATGTCACCGGATGTCGGCTGCAGTTCCTTGATCAATAATTTGAACAAGGTACTCTTGCCCGCACCGGAGTCACCAACAATAAAGACAAACTCACCTTTTTTGATATTGATATTCACATGATCTAAGGCGTGCGTCTTATTATCGTCGTAGGTCTTTGTGACATTTTCCAGTCTTATCATATAGTCCTCCGTCTATGTCCGATTCGGAACTTCTTTATTCTATTTAAAGTCCAGACCTTCCACATACTGCATGTAATTCGATACCATCAAGGCAATCTTAAAGGTGATGGCATCATCAAAAACTCTCAGGTCCAACCCGGTGATCTTCTGGATCTTATCCAGCCGGTAGACCAGCGTATTACGGTGAATGAATAACTGACGGGATGTTTCCGATACATTCAGGGAATTCTCGAAAAACTTGTTAATGGTCTCGATCGTTTCGTCATCGAAATCCGCAAGGGAAACATCCTTAAAGATCTCATTGATAAATAACTTACACAATGGCATCGGAAGCTGATAGATCAGCCGCCCGATCCCAAGTTTGTTATAAGAATTCACTTTTCGGTCTGTAAAGAAGATCTTTCCGACTTCCTGCGCCATTTTGGCTTCTTTAAAGGATTTGGAAACATCTTTCAGATCATCCACGATCGTGCCGTAGGCAATGATCGCCTCATCTGAGATATCACTTTTTATCGCGCTGTGCATTTTACGTGCCAGCGCAGCCAGTTCTTCTTCTCCTACTTTTTTGTCCAGCTGCTTCACAACAACGATGGTCTTTTTATCCAGCGCTGTCACAAAATCTGTTGCGTCGGTAAACATCATCTTCAGTGTACCGATCGCATCATCCTGGTTTTTATTCTGCAGTTCTACGAGGAATGCGACACGTCTTGCTTCCAGCTCCACATGGAGCTTTTTCGACCGTTCAAAAATATCTACCAGCATCAGGTTATCCAGCAGAAGGGATTTGATAAAATTGTCTTTATCAAACTTTTCCCTGTATGCTGCGATCATGGTCTCGATCTGATACTTTGCCATCCGGCCGATCAGTTCTGTGCTGGAAGAACTCCCCCGCACTGCCAGAATATACTCCAGCTGGGAATCATCCTTAATCTTGAGCAGTTGGAAGTCCGAGATCTCTTTATACTCCCTGGAAGAAGACGCAAAGTCCGCAATCTTCTTACTATCGATCTCTTTGTCCCGGAATGTCCTTACTGCCACCTTCCCATCCGGTTCAAAAACAGCCAGATCCTCGTTAACGATGGATTTGATCTCATCCACCGTCTTTTGCAGCAATTGATTGGAAATCATTTTAACCCCCGTTTATGTCGATTCTGTGGTGATTCTGTGAAACCACACGATATTGTTTTTTCGTGTTTTTGACATTTTGCACACGAATTGAGAACAATTTTTGTTTGTTATTGCTTAATAATAATACATTATTCACAAAATGAAAAGCATTTTTTTCATTAGCATTTGTGAATAACTTCCAACCCCGTTTTTCATTATGCACAAAAAAACTGTGATTTTTTGTATCACAGTTTTTTCTGCACACCACAAGATATAGATTTTGGGGTTATTTTTTCTGTCCGTAATAAGCGTTTTCTCCATGCTTCCGGTAGTAATGTTTGTCCAGGATCGTCTGCGGGATCCGTTCAACGGAAGGGTTCAGTTGCAGCGCATGATAGGCCATAAATGCAACCTCTTCCAATACAACTGCGTTGTGAACTGCCTCTTTTCCATCTTTACCCCAGGTAAACGGACCATGGCTCTGTACCAGCACTGCCGGAACTGCCATCGGATCTTTCCCGGCCAGGCATTCCACGATCACCGTTCCGGTCTCTTTTTCATATGCTCCGTTGATTTCCTCAGGCGTCAGCATCCGGGTGATCGGAACATCCCCGAAAAAGGTATCCGCATGCGTAGTGCCAAGCGCCTTAAGCGGAATGCCCGCCTGTGCAAAACTGGTCGCCCAGCGTGAATGTGTATGCACAATGCCTCCGATCTCCGGAAAGGCCTTATATAATTCCAGGTGTGTCATAGTATCACTGGACGGGCGGAGATTTCCTTCGGCCACATTTCCTTCCAGATCTACGACTACCATGTCTTCCGGCTTCATCTCCTCATAAGAAACGCCGGACGGCTTGATGACGACCAGGTTTTTCTCCCGGTCGATCTGAGAAACGTTGCCCCAGGTGAATGTCACCAGACCATATTCCGGAAGCAGAAGATTCGCTTCACAGACTTCTTTCTTTAATTCTTCCAACATCTACGCACCTCGCATGATTTGTTTGTAGTTCTCTTATGACAGCGTATCCACTGCTGCCCTTTCCATTGCCAGGGCTTTCCGGTACCGCTCCAGGAAGAGAGCGAATCCTTCTCTGTCGCGATCATCTGCCATCACCGTACTGGACGGAGCATTGGCAAAGACTTTATTGTCCAGATAATCAGACAGGCTTTCTCCATCTTCTTTCCACAGCATGTACGCACAAAGAAGAGCCATGCCGTATGGGCCGCCTTCGCCTGCTGTTTCCATTACAGAGACCGGGGCGCCGACAGCTGCGGAAAGCAAGGTCTGGCCGACCTTCGGTGTTTTGAACAGTCCGCCATGTCCGTAAAGTTTATCGACCGTCACATGTTCCTCTTTTGTCAGGATATCCAGACCAATCTTTAAGGTAGCCAGTGAAGACATGATCTGCGTCCGCATAAAGTTGGCCAGGTCAAACTTGCAGTTCACCATCCGCGCAAAGACCGGACGTCCTTCATCCAGCTCCGTGATGCTCTCTCCGGAAAAATAGTTGAAGTTCATCAGGCCGCCGCCGTCCGGATCACCTTCCATCGCCTTTTGGAACAGCAGGGTGTAGAGATCACCTTTGTCCACCTTTGCGCCTACAACACCCGCAAACTCTTCCAGCAGATCGACCCATGCGTTGATATCAGAGGTACAGTTATTGCAGTGCACCATGGCCACCGGCATGCCATCCGGTGTGGTCACCATGTCGATTTCTTTATGCACATTCAGTTTTTTATCTGTTACCAGCATCGCAAAATCAGATGTGCCGGCAGAAACATTACCTGTATTGACCCGGATGGAATTAGTCGCCGTCATACCGGTTCCCGCATCACCTTCACACGGTGCCAGCGGAACGCCCGCCTGCAGAGTTCCTTCCGGATCCAGAAACCGGGCACCCTCTTCGGTAAGCGTACCTGCCTGCTCGCCTGCCATCAGGACCTTTGGAAGCAGGTCACGCAGTTTCCATGGGTAATGATATTTAGCAGTGAGATCATCAAAGATCTTCACCATTTCTTCGTTATAATCTTTTGTGGATTCATCAACCGGGATGATGCCGGAGGCCTCGCCAATGCCACAGGACCGTTCTCCGCTCAATTTCCAGTGAATAAATCCGGCCAGCGTAGTCAGATAATCAATATCTTTGACATGCTCTTCCCCGTTCAGGATTGCCTGATAAAGATGAGCAATGCTCCAGCGCTGCGGGATATTAAACTGAAACTTCTCTGTCAGTTCATCAGCTGCAGGACCTGTCGTGATATTCCGCCAGGTACGGAATGCTGCCAGCTGGTTTCCTTCTTTATCAAATGGCAGATATCCATGCATCATGGCGGAGATGCCAATCGCCCCTGTCGTGGTAATCTCTTGGCCGAACTGTTCCCGAAAATCTTTTTTCAATTCCCGGTAGCAGGTCTGAAATCCGGTTACGATCTCTTCTGCCGAATAAGTCCAGTAACCATTTTCAAACTTGTTTTCCCACTCATAGCTGCCGGATGCTATCGGAAGGTGATTCCTGTCAAGCATCACTGCTTTGATGCGGGTGGAACCAAATTCTATACCAATCACGGTTTGTTTCAGATCCATTTTCTTCTCCTTTATTCTTTCTCCAGACGCTTGACCGCTTCCTGAATCTGCCACAGCGGCAGACCAAGGTTCACGCGGATCGAATCGGCTTTTCCGAACGGCTGGCCATCCTGCCAGATAACACCGCGCTCCCAGCCATATTTCAGCAGGGATTTAATATCCATATTGATCTCTTTCAAAAAGTCGCCGCAGTCCAGATACAGCATGTATGTTCCCTGCGGTCTGTCAAATTTGATTGCCGGACAATGTTCTTTCAGATAATTGCAGGCAAAATCTACATTGCCGCGAAGAACCTCCAACAGTTCCTCCAGCCACTCTTCGCCCTCTTTGGAATAAGCACCGATCAGCGCATGCTGGCTCAGCACATTCATACCATTGTAATGTGTCATGGAGGCTGCTTTTTCAACTTTCTTCCGCAGCTCCTCATTGAATATGACATGGTAAGAGCCTACCAGTCCAGCAAGAGAAAATGTCTTAGTCGGAGCATAAGCTGCAATGGTGATCTTTCTCGCATCTTCACTGACAGCATTGGTTGGAATATGCTTTCCTTCCAGAACCAGATCACACCAGATCTCATCCGAAAACAGCGTGACGTTATGCTTTACGCACAGCTCAACAAATTTCTCCAGTTCCCATCTTTCCCAGACACGACCTGCCGGATTATGCGGAGAACAAAGGATAGCAAAACGAATGTTATCTTCCACAAAATGCTTTTCTATATCTTCGTAGTCCATTCTGCTGATCCCGTTTTCATCACGGACCAGCTCTGAAATAGAAGTCTCCCTGCCCATATCAGAAAGGGTATGCAAAAATCCGATGTAAGATGGTCCATGAAGGAATACCTTTTCTCCCGGCTCTGTAAAGGCAGTTAATGCAGAGCTTAATGCACCAAGCACGCCGTTTTCATAACCGATCAGTTCTTTTGTAATATCAATGCCAAATCTTCTCTTCTGCCAGCTGATGATTGAATCATAGTATTCCGGTCTTGGTGAGAAATAACCGAAAGATGCATGGGCTGCCCTTTTCTGAATCGCCTCCACAATGGATGGTGCCGTCATAAAATTCATATCGGCGACCCACATCGGGATCACAGAATATCCATCCTTTGTTCCTTCCGGCTGAAAGCCTCTTGGGCTGGTTGGAAATTCCACCGCAATCGCATCATTTCCTACTCTATTCAGTACTGTTGTAAAGTCGTATTTCATAAGTAAACGTCCCCCTTCTTTGTTGCTTTCTATTTTAGCACAATCGATTAGAAAGTGAATATGTTCCTTTTCCTCAGATCATTCCCTAAAACCCGTTCCGGGTTCGTTTTTTATTTAACTCATTTCCCGGGATCGCATTCCGGGTTCGTTTTGCTATTTACAAAATTGGCAAAACAAGAAATATTCAACACAACATATGAATAAATCGCCATTTTTTCTATTATTTTTTAGTTTTAAGTTTTTCTTAATTGAATTTTCGAACCCGGAATGGGATTACGAGAAAACTGCCGCTCTTATTTCGAACCCGGAACGGGATTACGAGAAAACTGCCGCTCTTTCGAGCGGCAGTTATTGTTTTGAAACGTATTTTAACCAAAAGCTTATTTTATGAGGATCATTCCGTGATCTGCTCCTCCTCGTAGATATCCTCCAACGCGGAGACCGTCAGCCCGTGGAACGCTTTCTCCGTGAAAGTGATCACAACGTAACTTCCCTGAGTCGTCACAGATTCAATGGTTGCATCAACGGATGGATCAAATGCTTCTGCTGTAATTCTTGCAGCCTCTTCGCTGCCGGCATCCACATAACCTTTGCATCCGATGACATCATCATCCTCATACTCATAGGAAAGGATCACGCCGTTCTTTGCCATCACAAAGTGCGTGTCATCACTGACCAGATGCACGTCCGTTGATGCAGCAGGCGCTGCCTCCGTCGGTGCTTCTTCCGCAGGAGTTTCGACATCTGAAACTTCTATGGTAGGCACTTCTGTTTCCTTCTCATTGATATTGATCTTGACCGAGCAGGCACTCAGTGCAAGAACCACGACCAAAGACAGAAGGCAGGTGATGATGATCAACGCTTTCCTTTTCATATTATTTCTCCGGTTTCGGGATCTCATCCAGTTCGAAGATAACGGTGTCGTAACCATCTCTCGGGATGATGACCATATGGACATCAATTGGGAGTTTTGCTGCGACAAGATCTTTATTCTTCTTGTCAACTCCACGGACCATAGCATTGACAGCCGGTCCTTCCGGAAGTTCGATCACGCCAAAGCAGTATGGTTTGATATCGTTCATTTCCGGTTTCCGTGTGATCGGGGCAGGCATGACCATCTGAACCATCTGGCCCTTTCCACTCATTTCGATCCACTCCATATCCGGGCTTCCGCAGGTATTGCATCCCAGCAGTGGCGGCCATTCAACTGCACCACACTTTGTGCATTTACGAGCCATGATCTTTCCTTCATGTAACCAATCGTAGTAAGGTTTTACGATTCTCTCTAATTTAACACCCATTGTGATCCTCCTCTCAATCCTTTGTACGCATGATGATCGATGCCACATTCTGTGCGCCGCCGAATCCACGGATGAACGCAGTCTTCGGGAGTTTCTTAACCTGTCTCTCGCCGCACACGCCACGCATCTGCATAACTGCTTCGTAGATATCTGCAAGTCCGCTGGCTGCATGTGCATGACCGAAGGAGCATCTGCCGCCGTTGGTGTTGATCGGCTTGTCGCCGTCAAATGCCGTACGGCCGTCAATGAAGTATTTCCAGCCTTCGCCTTCCGGCAGGTATCCGGAAATCTCGCCTGCAAGAAGCTGGGAGGTAATAAAGAAGTCGTTCGCATAGAGGATGTCGATCTCTTCCGGTTTAACGCCGGTCAGTTCGTATACCTGACGGGTAGCTTCCTGTGTTGCGATAACTTCTACGTGCGGCTGATTTGCTTCACGGGTTGAGTTACCAATGCCTAAAACTTCGATCGGTTTCTTATCTGTGAACTGAGAAGCCATCTCGGTCGGGCAAACGATCAGGGCTGCTGCACCGTCGCATTTCAGCTCCAGGCCGGATGCACGCAGATTGCCTGTCAGGAACGGATTATAGAAGGATTTCATATATTCCATAACATCGTCAAATCCGTTTTCCTTTGCAAGCTCGTCATAAGTCTTGCGAGCAAGTGCCAGCTCATCAAGCGCTGCGCCTCTTCTGGAGTTAATTGCCATATGGATCAGTGTATCGTCCATCTGTTCATCCGTCAGACCATATTTTGCTTTGTACCATGCAGCACCATCGTCCTGATGCAGGTTCGGGCCACACATCATTTCACGGGTGTAGCAGTTGTCATAGATCCATTTCAGGGACTCCTGGAACAGCTGATCATCGAATTTCTTTCTTAAGAATGCCGGTTTGTTCGGATCTACGATAGAATCACCGAATTCCACACAACCGGAAAGGACTACATTGTATTTTCCGGATGCAACTGCATTCACAGCCTGTTCAAGTGCCAGATAACCGGTACAGCATGCCTCGGAATGATGGATGGAAGCCTTGCCTCTCATACCGAACCACTCTGATACCTGCATATTCGGGGTAATGTAGTTCGATCCGTTGAACGGGCTTGCCTGTCCATGGAAATAGAAGTCCACATCCTTTGGGGTCACACCGGCGTCTTCCATTGCCTTATAAGCAGCATATCCGAAAAATTCGCCTTCGGTAAATCCATTGGTCTCCGGATTGTCCATCGTATACATGAATGGAGTACATCCGACGCCGATGATGGATACACTTCTGCTGTAAGGATGAAGTGTCGTTTGGTTAATAGGATTCATACTTTTCCTCCTGTTTGAATATAATAGTTTAAATTTTTATAACCACATAAATACCGATATTAGTATACTATGCTGTTAACGTCATTTCTAGCGATACCTTGAGCCTAAATGTTGATTATCAGGCTCCTACAGAGCCAGCAGATTCTTGACTGCCTCTGTATAAATTTCCACCTGAAGCAAGAGTTCTCTTACTTCCAGTCTCTCATTTGCATCATGAATATGATTGTCTACGCCAGGGAACTCGCACCCAAAAGCAATAATGCCCGGGATCGACTTTGCATAAGTGCCTCCGCCAATGACCAGGAGCGGAGAATCACTGTCACCCGTTACTTTCACATAAGCATCCTGCAGTGCCTTGACCATCGGAGAGTCTTTTGGGAAGAAAAGTGGTTTGCCGATTGAGTTGACCACTGTTTTTCCTTTTTCATCTTCCAGACGGTTTTTCACCAGTTCACGCAGCTGCTCTTCCTGATAAGTTACCGGCACGCGGATATCGATCGTGCACTCGATGCAGCCGTCCGTCATGCGGACAATACCGTTGTTCAATGTCAGATTTCCATATTCATCTTCAATCTTGAGATTGTAGCCTTCTCCATCACAGGTGGTGCCGATGTGTTCGTTGTAATAGTCCACAAAATCATCATCCATACCTGCTTCTTTTAAGGCCTTCATCGTGAAGCTGGCTGCATTCACTCCCAGAAGAGGGGTGCTTGCATGAGCTGCAACGCCCTGGGCATCGATGACAAACACATCACCCTCACGCGCAACAGAAAAATCTACAAGCGGTGTTTTTGCAAGAGCATCTTTCAGTTTATCTTCATCCACAGCATCTGCCGGAACTTTAGTCACACAATGATGGCAAACAGCATTTGTTACAAATCCTCCTTCCATCGAAAGGATCTTCGTGTTCTTGCTGAAGCAGCTCATGCTGATCATACCTTTCTCGCCATAGATGCCCGGGAAAGAACCATCCGGAGTAAAGCCGATGGTGATCGGCTCTTCTACTTCGTTATAGTGTGCCATGCAGGCAGAGCCGCTCTCTTCGTTGCATCCCATAAGGACGCGGATGCGTTTATTTAAAGGAAGTCCCAGTTCCCGGATCATCTGCAGTGTATAAAGGGATGCGATCGCGCCGCCTTTGTCATCGGACACGCCGCGTCCATAAACGACATCGCCTTCCCGTATCATGGTGAAAGGATCACTCTTCCAGCCGTCCCCCTCCGGAACCACATCCAGATGTGCGACCAGACCAATGATGTCATCCCCTTCGCCAATCTCGGCATAACCACAGTAGTTGTCCAGATTCTTTGTACGGAACCCCATACGCTCAGCAATGGATAATGCTTCTGCCAAAGCGGATGCCGGTCCCTCACCAAAAGGTTTTCCCGGAAGTGCGTCCCCCCGTTTGGATGGATGTTTTACCAGTGCTGCCAGATCTGTCAGCATGTTTTCTTCCAGCTCTTTGATTCTTTCTTTCAGTTCCATGTTTTTTCTCCGTTTTCGTTTTTTCGATTATTTTTTATAGACACGCGCGTTCAGATCAACTTCCTTTTCGATGCCATCGATCGTTGCGGTGTTTGTATACTGCCACATGTTATAAGTATAATCTGTACTCGGGGATTTGGTGTATTTCGCAAACCATAAATCCCACTGTGTCAGATCTTCCCAGTTCAGACGTGCCCGGATCCAGTTCTCATTAGAATACACGCCGGCGCGGAAGCCTGCCTGCTCAATGCGTTCGCAAAATGCATTAACAATGGCAGTATACTCTTCCCTCGTCAGGTGCCTGGTGCGGGCCGTTTCTGCAGAACCTTCCAGATCAATATAGATTGGCATGGTAACGTCGTATCCATGAATCTGTTCCAAGATAGTCTCTGCCTCTTCGATTGCTTCTTCCTCATTGATAGCCTGTGACACAAAGTAGACGCCTGCAGGCATGTCTGCATCGTTGCATCCCTGCAGGTAGGTGTGCAGATTATTATCAAAAACGAACCGGGCTGTCTCATAGCCGCGGTAACCCACACGCAGAATAGCAAACTCGACGCCGGCAGCTTTTGCCTGTTCCCAGTCAATGTCTCCGACAAATTCGGAAACATCAATGCCGGTCACTGTTTCATAATCTTCTTTTGTAAAGACCTTAAATCCGTTCCGCGTGACCCAGAATTCATTCTCCAGTTCACTGGCCTCTTCTTCAATATTAATGCCGTGGTTGTCGTGTTCCTTTCTTCTCATACAGGAAACGCAGCCAAGGAGCAGCACACAGACTGCCAGCAGCATCAGTATACAAACAGGTCTTTTCAGCTTCATTTACTCTCCTTTTTATCTGGAAACCACGATAACATCCAACGTATTTGCCGGACAGACATAAGAATTCAGATCCACTTCTTTTTCTTCAATCTGCACATGATAAACAGCCTCGCCTTCAAACGGCAGTTCATTTCTTGCAGCAAGATCTTCATGATGGAGACGGCAGACTTTCGCTGCCACACAGTCTGCGCCCGCAAGATCAAAGCCAACCGAAATGTCTTCTGCATTTGCATTGACCAGTTTGATGATGATCATTTCAGCATCCGCCTCTGTACTGAGATAAACGTTCTCCGGAAGTTCTCCCTCAAAACCGATATGGTTTTCTGCCTGGAAATTGCCAAACAGTTTCTGCACCATATAATTTGCCGTCAGACAAACATTCCCAGGATTAAAATCGATCATATTGTGCGTCCAGTGGGTGCCTCCGATCAGATTAAGAAGCGGCGCATAAGATACAGATAACAGGAAATCGCCATTCCGCTCTGCTCCGGTCAAAAACGCTGCTTCTGATAAAGCCGATCCGAACGAGTTTGCATGTTCCGCATCAACCTTTCCTTCCGGTGCGGACAGGTTATTTGCTGCATATTCACCAAAGTAGAGTTTTGCCTTTCCAACATTCCTGTCATAGTTATCAAACCGATAAGCTGACTCATAAAACCATGCAGGAGAATGATAGCAATGCTCATCAAGCAGGATCTCATGATCCAGTGTTTTCGCATAATCCCAGAATGGCTGAGTATGTTCCTTATATGGCTGGAATCCGGCGCTCATAATGCACAGGATCTCCGGATATCTTTCATGGATTGCCGCCCGGATCTTATCGAACTTTTTAATGTAATCTTCGCCGTGATTCTCATTGCCGATACCGATCCGCTGCAGGCCGAACGGAGCTGGGTGTCCCATGTCCGCACGAAGCTTTGCCCATTGCGACTTTTCCGGATCTCCATTGGCGAATTCGATCAGATCTAAATAATTTTGTGTGACGTAGGTATCAAATTCCGCACTGTCAATAGCGATGATCTCCTCGCTGCGGAACTGGCAGTTGATGCCGGCAAACAGAGTCGGCTGCGGTTTTGCCCCCAGATCCTCACAAAGGCAGAAAAATTCATAGAAGCCAATCTGATAAGACTGACTGCATCCGCCATCCGGCATTGCTTCCGCCCAGAGGTTATAGGTGCTCTTACGGTCATAAAGCGGACCAACCGTTTCTTTCCAGTTATACTCGTTTTGACTCTTAGCGCCTTCAACGATACATCCGCCAGGGAATCGCATGAACTGCGGCTTCAGATCCACAAGTGCCTGAACCAGATCTTTCCGCAGTTTTCCGTTCTGCCATTTTGGATCATTCTTTCCCCAGAAATCGCTGTCATAAAGCTGAACGCAGTCAAGATCGATCGTGCCATTTCCTGTGAAAATCAGGGCCAATTTTCCGTATGCGTCCTGTTCTCCCTGCAGTGTTTTCTTGATATGAGACCATGTACCTGCAGCTGCTTCTCCATCCGCTGCGGTAAACTCTACCCTATCCGTCAGCAATGTCCCATACTCTGTTTCTACTACAACCTGAACCTGAAGCGTTCCACGGATATAAGCCTCAAATGTATAGGAATGTCCATTCTTGATCGCAATGGCACATTGATCAGCATATTCCTTGCCGCCGTTATAGCCTTTATTCTCCAGACGAGCTTTTTCTGTAGTGTGGATCCGTACAAAACGACTGTTCTTTCCCAATGGGTCCTCATCCAGACTTTCCGCTTCTCCGCCATCTAACGTCCAATAACGCAAAGGATCCAGAACTTCCTGATAATCCTTTGTCATGTAGACTCCGTCAAAACTATAATTGCTGACCATGTTGGCGTTCAGGCCGCCGTCAGCGCCGAAGTTGATATCCTCAAAAAAGATGCCCATCAGGTCCGGGCTGACTTTATGCAGGACTCTTTCGGCATCAATTTTTAATGTAATCATGATTATCCCCTTTTCCTTCTCTTTTTTTCTTCTTCTTTTATATCATACTTGTCTGTTTTTGGGGGATTTATCTTCCCTTTTTCGTTGACAATTCCCCTTTTTTCGCGGATGATTAAATTAATAGAATAAATGGTTTTTACCATAAAAGTCAGGCAATCATTGCAGAAAGGAGCTAAAAATGGCAATTCCGTTTTACGCAAAATCTGAAGACAATCAGGGCTATATCAAAAACATGGAAGTGATCGCCTATGATGACCTGGATGGCGGCTCTATCTTCCAGCCGCAGCTGTGGCGTACGGAAGAAGGAAAATATTATCTTTACGGGACCATGGGAAATGCGATCGGCATCCTGGATGTGACAGATGCCGCAAATCCGGTATTCATCAAGCGGTTCCAGACGATCGATAAAGAAAAGTATCCGCAGTCCGGCAACCCGAAATGCCAGGTGGCAGACGGGCTCCTGATTACCGGTATGGCAAGCGGCGGCGGACCTTATATCCCGGGATTCCCGCCAAGGAAACCGCTTCCTCCGGAGCAGTGCAAACAGGGTGTTCATATCTATGATATTAAGGAAGATCCGGAGAACCCGAAGTTCCTTGCTTACTGGGACTGCGGCGTACCGAATTCCAATGGTGTCCACCGCTTTATGTATAATGGCGGTCCGTATGTGCATCTTTCCTGTGAAACGAGAGGGTTTGAAGGCCTGATCTACCGCTGTCTGGATATTTCCGACCCGACCAACCCGAAAGAGGCAGGACGCTGGTGGATGCCGCACCAGTATGCGGATGGTTTCATCGGCCGTCACAACTTTGACCCGAATGCTCCGCATATCCCGGAATTCATGCATACCGGATGGCTGCACGGCGCACCGTTTGTCAGGGACGGTCTGGCATACTGCGGCTACAATGGAGACGGCCTGGTCATCCTGAACGTGGAGGATGTAACAAGACCTTATCTGGTCGGCAACCTTCCTCTGGTCCCTCCATTTGCAAGTCACTATGGCGGCGCTTCTACCCACACAGCACTTCCTCTTCCTGGACGTGACCTCTGTGTAGTAACCAACGAAGGCGAACGCTACATGTGGTTCGTGCCGAACAATGACCCGAATATCCAGGGAAAGAAGATCGGCAATATGGCGCAGGCACTGAACAACCTGCACATGGTGGATGTCCGTGATCCGGCCAACCCGACACTGATCGCCGAGTTCCCGTATCCGGAAGTTCCGGAGAACTTCCCGTACAAGAACTTCCAGCAGTTAGGCCTTGGTGTGAACGGCACCTTCGGTCCGCACAACGTGCATGAGCCGATGGACCACAAACCGTACCTGGACCAGAGGGGCGACCGCGTATACTGCTGCTACTTCCATGCAGGCCTGCGCGTTTACGATGTATCTGATGAGTATGTTCCGAAGGAGATCGCTTATTTCATCCCTCCGAACCCGTCCCGTCCAACACCGCAGCCGGGTCCTAACATTGCAACGACAGAAGACCTCTGTGTCGATGACAGAGGCAACATGTTCATCATGACAAGCAATGATGGAATGTATGTAGTGAGGATGCTGTAAAAAAACCTGTTTCAGAAATGAATAATCATGACCACCGGCTTAGCCGGTGGTTTGCTCTGCGGCTATAAGCCGCTGTTCCCGGCTTGCCCCTAAAGGGGCACCGAAAGTCCGCCTTCCGCACTCCATTCCCGGGCCTGACCCTGAAGGGCCTCTCTTACTGCC
>JAFWLF010000070.1:0-2847 GCA_017511185.1 Lachnospiraceae bacterium
GCAGCCTTCTTTCGAAGCGTTTCTTCTTCGGAAGGATCCTTGGCAAAGGCAGCAGCAAAATTCACATTGTTCAGGATCAGACAATCATCCGGAATACGACGGAATAATAGCTTTGATGCAAGATGGACCAGAGATGCCAGGTCATCGGACTCGATAAATGTCAGTACGGAATCGGTCGGAGCGACTTCTGCTTTCAGGGTAGCCCAGGTGACAAGTCCCATCGTGCCCTGTGCACCGCAAAGAAAACGGGCAAAGTCCACAGAGCCCGGTCCCCAAGGGTTGACCATGTCTGCTGCGGTTTCCTCTGCCGGAGCAGGTCCTGCTGCAGAACCTGTCCTGAAAAGTTCTCCCGTTCCGTAGACCACCTCCGTTGTCAGGAGGGGATCCGTATAGTCATATTGATATTTCGGAACCAGAACTGCTTCCCGTTCCAGCATACTGGCCACTACAGATTTTCCTGCCCGCGGCAGGAACGGATGATTGGCGCGCAGGCCCTGTTCTGCCAGCGCAGGAAGAAGTGTTCCAAAAGTAACGCCCGCCTCCACGCGCGCATAACGGTCGTGACGGCTGATCTTCAGAATATGGTTCATTTTTTCAAAGCTGATGGTCTCGGCCAAAGGGTTTAGTGAACCCTCGTGCAGATGCGGCTCTTTTGAGCTGCATGGAACCAGCGCTTTGCCCTGCGATGCAGCCTGGCGAACGATATCACAAACCTCTTGTGTGTTTTGAGGCAAAAACATAAACGCACTTCCTTTCCGCCGTTTTACGGCAGGATCACATTTTGTGAAAGCAATGCTTCTTTGAGCTGCGGATATGGAAGATCTCTGACAGAACATCCATTCTGAACGGCCAGTGCTGCCGCGGTACCGGCTGCCTGTCCAAAGCAGAAGCAGTGCGGCACCAGGTTAAACAGAGAATTGGCCTCATCATCAGAAGAAAAGGCGCGGCAGGCTACCAGCAGTCCTTCCGTTTCTTTTGGAACCAGTGATCCGAAAGGAACATAGACAACCGGATAGGTATAGCCTTTTTCTCCCAGATCGTTGTTCGGGAAGATTGCGATCGTATCTTCAAAAGGTTCTTTCCGCAGCATGTTTTCTTCCCGGAGAGAGGCTTCTCCGATCAGCCGAAGTCCACCTGTCGTGCCGATCTGCGGACAGGTCAGCATGATATAACTTTTTTCAAAGCCTGGGGCTTTGTCCCGTAAAAGTTCCCAGGTCTTTACAGCACGATCTCTGCCGGATACATCCATACGGGTCATTTCTTCTACATCAGTCTGGCAGTTGGTAATGAAATGCGGATGCAGCCAGGCGACATGCTCCTGATTTTTCAGCATGCCGCGGAAGAAAGAGACGTACAGGCCTTTATCGTGAAGTTCATTTTTCAGGGCAATGGCATCATCCGGGCGGGAGCTGACAAAACGGTCATATGCGCGGAATTCCACGCCGCCGATCCAGAAACCGAAGCACAGATGCTTGATCCGCAGGTTGAAATCGATGTTATCTTCGTAGGCCGTGTTGGATCTCGGGATTAGATCCCCATCGCCGGTACTGTCAATGACAACCTTGCCCAGAACAGCGCGCCGTCCGGTCTTGCTTTCAAAGATGATTCCCTTCACTGTATTGCCATCCATGATCACATCAGTGACCCAGGAATGCAGATAAAGCTTAACGCCGGCTTCCATGACCATCCGGTTCATTTCGTTTTTGGCGATCTCCGGATCCCAGATAGCCGAATAGACTATGCAGGTTTCCCCGTTTTTGTTTTTTCGGACGAAAAAGTGCTGGAAACTGCTGTCCTGATAGAATTTCAGTACAGAAGGATCAGTAGAACCCCAATCTGCCTCCAGCGGCCTAAATGCTGCGCCTTGATCATCCAGACGGGTGATCAGTTCCTCCAGAATACCGCCGATATAGCGGTTGCCGTCGGTATCGCTTAAGTGCGGAATGATATTGACCAGTCCGCCGGTACTCATTCCGCCAAGATGACCATAGCGCTCCAGCAGTACGGTTCTTGCACCGGTGCGCGCTGCAGCCACTGCGGCTGCAAAGCCGCCCGGGCCGCCGCCGACAACAATAACGTCCGCCTCGCTGATGACTTCTACTTCACGGGCTGCTTCCTGAATGGTTTTTACACCAGGAATAAATCTTTTATCGCTTTCCGGTGCATCCGGAATGATATACCGCGCCATCCCGGTAGGGCCGTGGTACCTTAATCTTTCTTCTTTCCCCATAAAAATACCTTCTTTCTATATTTGCTGAAAGTATAGCAAAAATGCCATGACTTTTAAAGAGTGGACAGGTGCAGACGATCGATTATAATAAAGAATCATAAGATTTTAACAGGAGGCAGAGACATGGCAAAACGGACGTATGAAAATGATGATATTATCGTTTATTGGGATTCAGATTTATGTATCCATGTTGCAGAATGTCTGAAAGGCAATGGAGAAGTATTTAATTTAAAACAAAGGCCATGGGTTGATCTTTCCAAAGCACCTGCGGAAGAGATTGCAAGAGTGATCGATCTTTGCCCATCCGGTGCGCTGAAATATGAATTGAAAAAGAAATAAAGCACAGTTATATGGTTGTAACGATAGTCTTTCAGGCAGCCCTGTGGATCTGGTTTCTGGGCTGTGTCATCACTTATCGGGCAGGAAAACATCTGCTGGTGGAAGGCATGGGGATCAAAAGTGCAGAATTCCTCATGCTTTGCTTTTATAGCGCTGCACTCGTTTCCTATTATCTGATCCGTCCGGTCGGAAAATGGATCTTGCTGGGTGTACTGATCCTCTGGTTTATCGTCCAGTTTTTCTGCCATTGGCGCTATACCATTTTCGGAGCAAGCCAA
>JAFWLF010000071.1:0-8937 GCA_017511185.1 Lachnospiraceae bacterium
AGAAAAAAAGGATCCGTCTTATCATTATTATTGCTGCCATTGTAGTGGCCGTTGCGGCCGCTCTGGTTTTGGTGCGGATCCTGAACAAAAATAAAAAAGTGGAAGTCTACCCGGTCAGCATGATCAATGATTCCTACTGGGGAAACGATGCACAGTACACCGGCAATGTTTCAGCAGGCCGCGTGATGAATGTGAAGCTGCGCAACGCACTGGTAGAGAGTGTGCCGGTGCACGAAGGTCAGTATGTTTCCCAGGGCGATGTGCTGCTTGTTTACGATGCAGCAGAGTACCAGCTGACGCTTCTGGCTGATGAGGCAAATATTGCAGTGCAGGAAGCCCGGATTGAGCGGGCAAAGAAAATGGTGCGTCATTATCAGTCGCTGCGGCCATCAGAAGACGCTCCGCAGCCTAAGAAAGAGACTATCGACCATGGACCGCTTCCGATCAAAAAAGAACTGAAAGCGGAAGATGTCAAAGAAGATGATATGGACTTTATGATCACGCCTAAAACAGTGATCAAAAAAGAGTTCCTGAAACGTTTACGGGAAAAAGGCTGGATGTGCCGCCTGATCTTATATCAGGATGACACTAATTTCGGTACCTATATTATTGACGGATTGGATATCCCGGAATGGGTCTATGTCTATGTAGCAGACGATGAAACAGACCCGGAAGAGCCGACCGAGCCGGACGAAGGCGGAGAGGTGGACCCGGATGATCCGGAAGAGCCGACGGAAGAGCCGACGGAGGAACCGACGGAAGAGCCGACCGAGCCTCCAACAGAAGAGCCGGAAGGGAAGACCTATCACAAAGTGAAAAAAGACCCGATCCAGAAAAACTGGATCCTGTCCGACATCCTTTCCTTTGACGGGGTAGAGGGCATGATGGATCCTGCCGGGGCAGCAGGCTACTATGGCAGGGTGACCTTCCATGATCCGATCGAGTATGAACGCTATGAAGAGATCATCAGCTATCCGGAGTATCATGGCGATCCGGAAGATTTTGCTTATAGCCGCAAGGATCTGACCAAGATGGCTGCTCAGTCTGCCCGCGAGGCAGCAGAAGCGGAAAGGGATCTGCTTCTGGCGCGCATTGCTTTGCAGAAAGACCGTCTGACAGCTCAGACCGGAGAAGTCAGATCCACCATCAGCGGTGTCGTGACAGAGGTGAAAGATCCTTTCCTGGCAGCGGAAGGCGATGTTGTCATCACGGTCAAAGGAAGCGAGAACTATGTGGTCACTGCTTATGTAGCAGAGCTGGATCTGGATAAGATCCAGATTGGTGCGAAGGAAACCGTCTATGCATATGAAAGCGGCACCAGCTGTACCGCTACCATATCGGAGATCGAACAGATCCCGACGACGGATTCCTGGTACGGTGGCAATCCGAACAACTCTTATTATCCGGTATCCGCTATCGTGGATGACGCATCTGCGGAGATGATCGTTGGTGAATATTGTCAGATAACCATGATGCAGGAGGGAGAGGCCTCCGACGCGATCTTTATCCCGATCATGTTTGTGCGCAGTGATGAGAAAGGCCACTATGTCATGGTGGCAGACGGAAACCGGCTGCAAAAGCGCTATGTTCGGACTGGAAAGAATATTTATGGTTCCGAGCTTGAGATCCGCAGCGGATTAAGTGTAGACGATTACATTGCATTCCCTTACGGGAATGGAGAAAATGACGGGGCGCCTGTCGTGCGTAAGGATGACCTGACAGGTTTATATAACTGGTAACAAAATGGCTGAAGATATCAAATTATCATTCAAAGGAATATGGTCGCACCGGCTGAGAAGCTTTCTGACGATGCTGGGAATCATTGTAGGCGTGGCAGCAGTCATTGCTGTTGTTTCCACTATTTCCGGTACAAACGAGCAGATCAAAAATAACCTGATCGGTGACGGCACCAATACAGTCACTCTCCAGGTCTACCAGAATGGATGGGCGATGGATTTCGGCTATGGTGATCTTCCGGAAGGCATTCCGGAATTTGATGAATCCATTTTAGATGAGATCCTTAAGATCGATCACGTGGAGGGAGCTTCCCTGTTCCACAAACGCGATTACAGCGACCGCCTGTTTTATCTGAACAATGAATTATCCGGCACCATGGTCTACGGCATAGATGCCAATTATCTGGAAACGGCCGGATATCAGATCGTCAACGGCCGCGGCTTTTCTGAAAAAGAGTTGAGCGGACAGAAAAAAGCTGTACTGATCGATGAAACAGTCAAGGAATCCGCGTTTGACGGCGTGAATCCATTGGGAAAAACGTTAGAGATCCAGGGAGAGCCGTTCGTGATCATCGGCATTGTTGATAAGAAGAGCGAATTTGAACCAGTCATCAAAAACGTGCAGGATTACTACACCTACATGGGTGAAACGCGGGGTGCCATTTACATCCCGGATAATATGTGGCCGCTTGTTTTCCGCTATGATGAGCCAAAGATACTGATGGTCAAAGCGACATCTACAGACGATATGACCGCAGTGGGCAAAAAGAGCGAAGATATCCTGAACGGTTATCTGCAGGTGAAGGAAGGCAGCGAAGATGCCCCTAAGTATCAGAGCAACAACCTGGCACAGGCAGCCAGTGAACTGCAGCAGCTGTCATCGTCTGCAAACATCCTTCTGATCGGCATTGCATCCATCTCACTTCTGGTCGGCGGCATCGGCGTTATGAACATTATGCTGGTTTCCGTGACAGAGCGGACCCGTGAGATTGGTATTAAGAAAGCGCTTGGCGCCCGCAAGAGCCGCATCCGCCGGCAGTTTTTGATGGAGGCTGTGATCTTAAGCGGCATCGGAGGCATTCTGGGAGTGGTCGCAGGGCTCATTCTGTCCAAAATCATCTCCCTTGTGGCGATGATCCCGACAGCCATCAACGTACCGTCGATCATTATCGCCGTGATCTTCTCTATGGTGATCGGTATTATCTTTGGTATGGTGCCATCAATAAAGGCATCGAACCTGAACCCGATCGATGCCCTTCGTTATGAATAAATAGTAATCTGATTAATCTACAAAGAGTTTAGCGGCGCCGAAGAACCCGGCGTCGTTTCCTAATTCTGCCAGATGGAATTCTGTTTCTTCGCAGGCAGGGAATGCATATTTTACAAATTCAGGCTGCACCAGTTCCAAAAGAAATTCACCTGCTTTTGCCACACCGCCGCCGATGACAAAGACTTCCGGATCAACCACAGCACTGACAGATGCCAGCATGCGGCCCATCTCTTTTGCAAAGCAGTGTACGACTTCCAGTGCTTTTTCCTGTCCGTCTATGGCCAGGTCAAATACATCCTTGGAGGAAAGAAATCCAAATTTGGAATCTGCATCCGTCATGCCCATTTCTTTTGCCAGACGGACGATGCCGGTAGCCGATGTGAACTGCTCCGCGCATCCGCTTTTTCCGCATCCGCATGTATCCAGTTCCTCTGTATCCGGATAGAGCTTCAGATGACCAATCTCACCGCCGGCGCCGTGCGCACCTTTGAGCAGTTTTCCGTCGATGATGATGCCGCCACCGACACCGGTTCCAAGGGTGACCATGACCATGCTTTTATAGCCTTTGCCGCCGCCCTGCCAGAGTTCGCCAAGGGCTGCTGCATTTGCATCATTGACGACTTTGACCGGCAGTCCGGTCAGATTGGAAAAGACCTCTGCGACATCGCATCCGCCCCAGCCATTCAGGTTGACGCAGACCGCCACATCCTTCTCGTTCAGAACAGCACCCGGTACAGCAAGGCCAATCCCCAGAATATCATCATTCGTCAGGGCATTTTCTTCGATGCCTTTTTTGACAGCCGCTGCCAGATCCGGCAGAATGTGCTTTCCGTAGTTTTCGATGCGTGTCGGGATCTCCCATTTATCAAACAGCCGGCCTTCTTCTGAAAGCAGGCCGATCTTTGCGGTGGTGCCGCCCAGATCGATCCCGAAAAGATACTTGCTCATGATTTACCTCATTTTCCGGTATTTCCAGATCACGTAGATGGCGCGCAGGCCGTCCTTGAAACCAATCTTTTTTCCTTCTTCATTTGTACGCGGATAATAAGAGATCGGCACTTCATGGATCCGCAGGTGCATGCGCGAAATCTTTGCGGTGATCTCCGGTTCAAACCCAAACCGGTTTTCTTCAATATGAACAGACTGGATGACCGGCCGTTTGAATGCTTTATAACAGGTCTCCATATCCGTGATCTTCTGATGAGTGAACAGATTGGAGAACGCCGTCAGTGCGCCGTTTGCCAGCCGGTTCATCAGATATCCTTTTCTTCTCTGATGCAGAAAGCGGGAGCCGTAAACAACGGCACATTTGCCTTCAAAGATCGGGCCGACGACCTTTGGATAATCTGCCGGGTCATATTCCAGATCAGCATCCTGAATGATGCAGACATCACCGGTGGCTGCTGCAAAACCAGTGCGGAGCGCACCGCCTTTGCCCTGATTCTTTTTATGGTAAATGATCTGATCGACCAGCGGCCGCACATCCCTTTCCAGAACCTCGCGGGTGCCGTCGGTAGAGCAGTCATCCACAATGATGATCTCTTTATTCTTAACCGGTGCTTCCTTCACTTTCTGTACCAGAGAGAGGATGCTGCCTTCTTCGTTATAGCATGGAATGATAACGGATAATACTTTCTCCGAAGCTTCTGTATTCAAATCGATCTGCCTCCTAGCATCTTATTCGCTTTGATTTTACACCATAGCCGGAAAGGAAACAACGAAAGAAAACGGGACCGGCTGTAGTATTAGAGGTTGGAACCGTACATATAAAGTAGAAGGATAATGAAAATGCAGAAATACGAAGGAGCAGTCATGACCGGAAAAGAGAAATGCAAGATCTTAAAAGAGATCCGCAGAGAGATCGCACAGCAAAATGATATCGAATGGGTGGTAAACGAGTGCAGACATAAGGGGGACTGCAAAGGGACCTGCCCGCGCTGTGAAAGCGAAGTAAGAAAACTGGAGCAGGAACTGGAAAAACGTAAAAAAGTGGGAAAGACCATCGCACTGGTGGGTATTTCTGCGGCCTGTCTGGCGGGACTGATCGCCTGCCGTCCGGATTATTATTCTCATTCAGACCCGGGAAACCCGGGAGCCATTGAGATCCCAGGAGACGGAGGAGAAATCTGCGGCGGTATAGAGGTCCTGGACGGAGAAATTGCAGAACCAGTTCCGGATGATCCGGAGGACTGGGAACTGCCGGATTATGAACTGTCCGGTTATGTGGGAGGCTGAGCATGAACGGGCACGTCTTTCACGCGATCGGTATCGAACGTCTGCGCGTGATCAATGACGGGGAGGGCATCACCACCCTGGTCGCAGGGTACGGGTGTCCTCTCCGCTGTCAATACTGTCTGAATCCGCAGTGTTTTGAGATGTCAAAACCAGTCAGGAGTTATTCATTGGAAGAGATGATCCGGGAGGTCTCTATTGATGACCTTTATTTTCAGGCGACAGGAGGCGGCGTGGTTTTTGGCGGAGGAGAGCCGCTCCTGCAGGCGGATTTTATCCATGCCTTCAGGCAGCAGGCTCCAAAAGAATGGAAGATCTATCTGGAATCCTCACTTGCTGTGAAGGAGGCAGAACTCTTAAAGGTGATCAGAGATATCGATTTCTTTCTGATCGATATCAAAGATATGAATGAAACGATCTACGAAAAATACACCGGAAAAAAACCGGATCTTATGCAGCGCAATCTGAAGCTGCTGGCGGAGCATGGCCTGCAGAGCAAAGTTACGATCCGCCTCCCTTTGATCGATGGTTTTAATACAGAAGAGGACAGGGCTGAGAGCGAGAAAGCCCTTAAAAAAGAAGGATTTGCTTCCTTTGACCGCTTTTCCTATGTTGTGAAAAAGGCATTGGAAAAACGGCAGAAATTGGTGCTTGACTGAGATACTTTCCTATGCTACCATGGTAGCACGCTAAAGTATTCAAAGGAGAGAACCATGGAAATCAACGAATCTGTCCTGCAAAGGAACGAACGCTATGTCTATGCTCTGCGGGAGCTTTATTTTCGTTACGGTTTTACGCCGTACCGCATGAGCAAGTTTGAAGAATATGATCTTTACGCGAGGAACAAAGATTTCCTCGTTTCTGATAATGTTATCACATTTACGGATACTGATGGCAAATTAATGGCCTTAAAACCGGACGTTACGCTTTCAATTATTAAGAACAGCAAGGACGAGCCGGATGTGATCCGCAAAGTCTCTTATAATGAAAATGTTTACCGTGTCTCTAAGGGCAGCAATTCTTTCCGTGAGATCATGCAGGCCGGTGTGGAATGCTTTGGCGCTGTGGATGATGCCGCTGTCTGTGAAGTAGTCAAGCTGGCAGCAGAAAGCCTGAAAACGTTCTCGAAAGATTTTGTTCTGGCTGTTTCTGATCTGGATATCCTTCACACCTTCATTACGGATCTGACCCCGGATAAAGAAAAACAGGAGCAGCTTTATAAAGTTGTTTCGGAAAAGAATCCTGGCGGCATCCGCGCAATGGGATTGGATGCTGATAAGACCAATGCATTGATCGATCTGCTTCTATTAAGCGGTCCGGTCAAACAGATCCTTCCGGCATTAACAGATTTTCTGAAAGATAAGGGCGGTAAATTCCTGACCATTCTGCAGGAACTTTGTGAAAATGAACTGGCAGAGAATATTGTTGTAGATTTCTCTGTGACCGATGATATCAACTACTATAATGGTATCGTCTTTAAGGGCTTTATCCGTGATATTCCGGTTGCGGTATTGTCCGGCGGACAGTATGATAATCTAATGAAAAAAATGTACCGCAGCTCCCGTGCTATAGGGTTTGCGGTCTATACAGATGAGCTGGATTACCTGCAGGAAGAAGCAGGGGATGCAGCAGAAGAAGAGCAGGCCTTTTTGAATGTGGCGCTCCCAAAGGGACGTCTGGGCGAGAAGGTGTATGAGACGTTTGCGAAAGCCGGTTATGAATGTCCGGAGATCCTGGAGGAAAACCGGAAGCTGATCTTTGAAAATCCGGAAAAGAAAGTACGCTACTTCTGGGTCAAACCGTCTGATGTAGCCATCTATGTTGAGCGCGGCGCTGCAGATGTTGGCGTGGCAGGCAAAGACATCCTGATGGAATATGGACCGGATGTCAATGAACTGCTGGATCTGAAGACCGGTATCTGCCGTGTGGCTGTGGCAGCGCAGAAAGGCTACCAGGAAGATCCGGAGCGGACGCTCAGGGTTGCAACCAAATTTACAAACATCGCCCGGGATTATTATCAGTCCAAAGGCAGAGACATCGATATCATCCACCTGAACGGATCCATCGAACTGGCACCGATCCTGGGGCTGTCGGATATCATTGTGGATATTGTGGAAACCGGCACCACGCTGCGGGAAAACAATCTGGAAGTGGTAGAAGAGATCGCGCCGATTTCTGCAAGGCTGATCGCCAACAAGGCCTCCGGCAAATTTAAGAGTGCTGCAATAGGACAGCTGGTCAGAAACATCGCAGATATTATTGCTGAATAAATAAAGGGGATCTTATGATCAAGATACTGAAAGTTGGAGAAGTAAAGAACGAAGAAATTTTTGCACGGACCATCCCGACGGATTCTGTGGAGGATGCTGTAAGCAATATCATTGCCACGGTCCGCAAAGATGGCGATGAGGCGCTGCTTGCCTACACAAAGCAGTTTGACCACGCTGAGCTTACTTCCTTACAGGTAACAGAGGAAGAAATGGAAGAGGCCATTTCTCTTGTGGAGCCGCGCTTCCTGGAAGTGCTGGAAAAAGCGGCAGCTAATATCCGGAAATATCATGAGCAGCAGAAACGGGACGGCTTCCGTTTAGAAGAAAGCAACGGCGTTGTGATGGGCCAAAGAGTTCTCCCGGTCGACAGGGCAGGCCTTTATGTGCCGGGCGGCACAGCGGCTTATCCATCGACCGTTTTAATGGATTCCATTCCGGCTAAGATCGCCGGTGTTCCGGAAGTGGTCATGGTCACTCCTCCGGGAAAAGACGGAAAGATCAACCCGGCAATCCTGGCAGCTGCCAAGGTGGCCGGTATCGATAAGATTTTTAAAGTGGGCGGTGCACAGGCGATCGCTGCACTGGCATATGGAACCGAAAGCGTTCCGAAGGTTGACAAAATCGTAGGTCCGGGAAATGCGTTTGTAGCAGAAGCCAAGAAGCAGGTATACGGGATCGTATCCATTGATATGATCGCCGGTCCAAGTGAGATACTGATCGTCTCAGATGGAAAAATGAATCCGGCTTATACAGCAGCCGATCTGCTGTCACAGGCAGAACACGATAAAATGGCCAGTGCTGTGCTGGTAACAGATTCTATGGAGTTTGCACTGCAGGTGCAGGCAGAATTAGAAAAACAGATCCCGCAGCTTCTTCGAAGTGAGATTGCCAGAGCATCTATTGAAAACAACGGTAAGATCATCGTAGCGGAAGACCTTTGGAAAGCCATTGAGATCGCTAATGAGATCGCACCGGAGCATCTGGAACTGTGTGTGGACGAGCCGTTCAAGTACCTGGAGGCTGTCCGTCATGCCGGATCGGTCTTTATGGGACGGAATTGTCCGGAAGCACTGGGCGATTATCTGGCAGGCCCGAACCATACCCTGCCGACCAGCGGTACAGCAAGATTCTCCAGTCCACTTTCGGTGGATGACTTTGTGAAAAAAATGCAGTATACCTACTATACAGAAGACGCACTGCGTAATGTTGCCGAAGATGTCGCTTACTTTGCAGAGACAGAGGGACTGACGGGACATGCAAAAAGTGCAAGGATCCGTACGGAGGAAACAGAATGAGCCGGTTTTTCAGCAGCCGCCTGTCGGCGCTCACTCCTTATACACCGGGAGAGCAGCCGCAGGAGCGGAAGTATAACAAATTAAATACGAATGAGTCCCCGTTCCCGCCATCCCCGCTGGCACAGCGGCTGGCA
>JAFWLF010000072.1:0-3662 GCA_017511185.1 Lachnospiraceae bacterium
ACAAATGTCTTGATCCGGGTCATAGCATCGTTCATTGAGACCTGGATCATAGCCTTTTTCTTTTTAAGGAACGAGTTCCATCTGGTCTGATGCATCGAATCATCCAGAAACTCATTGCTGAATGCTGCCGTTTCCATTGTGATGGGAGTTTTTCGGTTTGTGAATGTTTCCATGACAGCGTTGCTCAGTTCTTCATAGTTGAAAGGATATTTCTCTGAGAGCACATAAATGTCATAGAAGTCCTTATAACGGCTGTTCAGGAAACCGTTTTTGACGATAGCTTCCAGTTTCTCGGCAATGGAAGATTCCAAGGAGTATGCATTCACCTTTGGAGCTTCCATATCCAGAATCACGGGGAATTCCATCTCTACGGCATCCGGATAAATCACATCACCGAATCCGATATCAATCCCGATTGGAATTCTGGTCCGGTCAAGATATGCGACCGCTGAGATATGCAGTCCATGATATTCTTTGAATTCGGTGATATCTTCCGCTGTAATGGAAGCAAGGTCGAAAACAAGAGCGTCATCGGCATCCTGAGCAAAGATATTACGGAAGACATCTTTCATTTCCTCAGCGCTGTTTGAGATACGTCTGGCCAGCAAGTCAACATCTGTCGTGGCCCGCTCATACTTTCTGTCGAAGATGGCATACAGAAAGATGCCGCCTTTCAGAACAAAATGGCTGGCATACGGTGATACCGAGAGCCGGTAGATCGTCCGCTCAAGTCCGTAATAGACGAGAGCATCCTGGAACGTGCAGCCGGAGCTGACAGCGAAATTCTTCAGTCTTGCCTTTACGGATTCTGCATTCATGAAACAAGCACCTCCAGATAAGTTCTTACAATAGCTTCGCACCGCAGCATTTTGGCATAGGTGTAGAGTCGGTCGATCTGACGATCCTTCCTTTTCAGGTAGTTGCGCAGTACCTCTGATGTTTCTTCTATGCCGATTTTATTGCGGTAGTAGATGATATCAACGACGGTCTTTTCAATGTCAAAGATACGGAATGAATCGCCGCCTTCCATGATCTGTACAACTCCGGTTTCCATACGGGAAGGATCAAAATAGAATATCTTGATTTCCGGCCAGTCAGGAAGAGTACTGACTTTTTTCTTCCGGTCGATCGCAACATCGATAACATCGGGAAGGAAATTAGTAAGCTCATAATAACGGGCGGCACTCATCAGGCAGATCACACCGTCCGGAACATACGCAGCGGCGTTGATAAAATCATTCTCATCGCCTTTATAGGAGAGGTTTTCATATGTGGTCCTATTGATGCGGTGCAGCTGACCGTTTTCTTCCATCTGGCCAATTTTGTAATAGGAATACCCCATGTTCTTCAGTTCACTGGTCGTGTAGTATTTCTGATTTACTTCAAGCGCGATCACATTCATCACCTCCTTGTCCGGAGTATACATTATTCTGAAAACAATTTCAACTAAATTCGGCAGATAAAAATAATAGCAGAAAATAATTAAACTACCGTCTGCATGAATCAGAGCCTGCACTGGTCTTATAAAGGACGGTGACCGGTCGCTTCAGGCGCTAAAATTCAGCTTTCACTGACCCTAAAATTGAAGCCATAAGAGGAGGCTTCCTCCTCTTATGGTGATGTGGATCTTTGAAAACTGAATATCATTCATCAGATACATCCCCGTACGGGTGTGAAAATGCCAGCCGGTTGAACCATACGCAATGACTCCGGAAGGATGAGCGAGAGCTATGCCGTTCATATATGCAGGACCGCTACCTGCAAGGCGACGAAACGTACGGGCACAATGGTACTTCTGTCCAGCCACAGCCCCGGGTGGAACCGGGATCACGCAATGGGGACAGCTGCGGGAGAACCTCGCGGGGGTGAGAGGCCCATGGAGCTGAAAGCATTCAGCCGTCTGATGACTTCCCGGTCACTGGGGTGTCGAGGACAAATAAGCTATAGTTCCGCATAATAATTAGACTTACAAATAGGCAATCACTTAATAATTCCTTATAAATACTGGTGTTTTCAGCCACTTTTCTTGATATAGTAAGTCGAACATGGTATAATGTAAGTATATTTAATTAGACTTACATTATAGGAGATTCGAGCTGCTATGTCATATATCCATTACGATACAAAGCCAAATGGGGCAGTTTACGCCTCTGTTTATGAATCCTACCGCGAAGGAAACCGGGTTAAAACAAGGCGTCTGGAAACCCTTGGCCGCGTTGTTGATAAGGATGCCGGTATTTTCCGTGGCCGGGGAAATAAACTGTTTCAGTACACAATTGAAAACGGCAGGAATGACAGCCCTGATTATTTTCCTGAGGAGCAGATAGTTCCTGATCAGGAGAAACTGATCCTTGACTTTGGGGATACATGGTTCCTCAAGGAATATATTTCCGGTCTTCCCTTTTATAACTGCATTGTAAATGCACTGCCCGGTGAATCGGATACGCTCCTTGCCCTGCTGTTTTTCCGTATGCTGACCAACAGAAAAGCATCCTGCCATGCAAAGCCATGGTATGAAGGGAATTATGCATACCTGGCGTTCGGACGAGCCGACCTGACAAGCCAGAATATCAGCAAAGTGCTGTCAAAGCTTGGCCAGGAAGAAACGCAGCGGTCATTTCTTCGGGAATACCTCTCAAGCATATACGGTGACACTGAAGAGCAACACGGCATTCTCATAGACAGTACCGGAGTTCCCAATGCCACAAAGATGGATATTACGCAGATCAGCAATCACAACGGTGATATCAACAGGGAAGTCCGTGTTGTATACGTGATTGACAGGAAAAGCGGGATGCCCGTTTATTTCCGTTACATAGCAGGAAATATAATAGATGTAAGCACTCTGATCACAACTGTCAGCGAATTACAGCAATACGGCGTTTCGGTTAACCAGGCGATCCTCGATGCAGGATATTTTTCTGAAAAAAACGCACAGGAGCTTCTGGACAACGATATTCCTTTCCTGACAAGGCTGGCTCCAAACAAGCCGATATTCAAGGCTGCATCCGAGGGGATGTTTGAGGGCCTCATGTCGCAGAAGTATGCATATCGTTACGGGGAGCGCCTGGTATTTATCCGTAAAGTCCCTGAAAAGATTGGCAATCACCAGGTGTATGTCTACATTTGCATAGATGAAGACATGTACCTTATGCAGCATAAGAAAACGATCTTAAATGCCCTTGATGATAAGAAAGCGGCAAACGAAACAGATTCTGCAGTAAAACAACTCGGTGCATTTGCGCTTTTATCATCTGAAGACCTTTCAGAGAATGATATTCTGCCGCTGTACTACACCAGACAGCAGGTAGAACAGGTATTTGACATCAGCAAAAACTATGCTGATCTGCTGCCGATCCGTGTACAGTCTGAAGAACGATTTGCAGGCCATCTGCTCCTTTGTTTTATGGCAACAGCAATCTTTCAAAGGATCCAGAAAGACCTCCTGAAGCGACGTTCCAAAAAGGCAAAGTCCTTAAACGCCGAAAGTATCTGGGATTATCTCCGCAATCAAAAGTGCAAGGTTTACGACAGCTTTGCGGTTCCTCAAGAGCCACGGAAGGAAGTCAATGCAATCTACGACATCTTCAAAATACAGATGCCGCATAAGATACCGCTTTCAACAATTCAGGTGTAAGTAGAAAAAGTCTGCGGAACTATAG
>JAFWLF010000073.1:0-7280 GCA_017511185.1 Lachnospiraceae bacterium
CCAGGACCTGCAGTCTCTTATCCGGAACGAATGCGATCCCGACATTGGAATCGATCGTATAGAATGGATAGTTTGCACTTTCTGCACCAGCTTTGGTCAAAGCGTTAAACAACGTACTTTTTCCGACATTCGGAAGTCCGACGATACCTAGTTTCATTTTTATCTATATCTCCTTTATTTTCAGGATCACTAGTCCCCTGTAGCATATTCAGAAATTATAGCATTCTGATCCAATCCGCTCAATAGTATCCTTATTTATCTCCATCATGCACAACGACTTGCGGGAAAGGAATATTAATATTGTTTCTCTCGCAAATAAGTTTCAGTTCCCTGTTGATGCCAAAGGTGCAGGCGAATCTGTCCTTCTCATTACAATAAGCAAAGATCAGCAGTTTGACTCCGTTATCAGATAGTTCTGAAACGCCTCCAAACTCAGGACCTTCCACGATTTCCGGTACATTGGCTCTGATCACATCGAACTCATTTTTGAAGATTTCAATCGTCTTGTTCAGGTCCTCTTTGTATTCGATCATTATTTCACATCTGCATCTGGAATTCTGGCGGGTCATATTCAGAATGTCGTTCAGAGTGGAATTCCGGATGATCTTCAGATCACCGCCGCCATTCATGATCTTGGTCGTACGGATTCCTATTTCCTGAACAGTTCCCCGGAAGGTACCGATGGTGACGATGTCTCCCACCTGAAAATCACTTTCAAAAATAATAAATAAGCCGTTCAATACATCACTGATCAGTGACTGTGCTCCCAGGCCGATAACCAGCGTGAGCAGCCCGGCGCCTGCCAGAAGCGTGGTAACTTTAACTCCAATAAAAGAAAGACACAGAAATACGCCGACAATAACAGAAATGTATTTCAGCAGATTTTTCAGCATTCTAATGATCGTCTCACCTTTTGGGTTGGCAATAATTGCAAGACGGTTCAGGATTTTCGCCAGAATAAAAGCAACCATTAATATCACACATACTGTGAAAGCGCAGTACGTGAGTGAGAAAATATTAATGTTCCGTTCCCATTCCATATTGAGTATATATGGTAAAAGCGAGTTGTTCGGGAAAAGAATACTACTTTTGAATAGTAATATCACCACGCCTGCAAGAGACAGGATCATGACAAATACCCTTAACAAGGTAGCTGTTTTCTGCTCCGGTGACATAATATCCCAATCAACATCCCGCAGTGATAGTCTTCCAAGGACCGATATCGCACGCTTTACGGAGCCATCCGGCATCACCACATCGACATAAGGATAGGAGTCATCTTCGTCTTCTTTCTTTGAAACGTGTATGGAACCCCGCAATAGTTTTTTGAGGTTTTTCCCTACAAGCAGGCGGTTAAGGGCTGCACACAAAACCAGACCGATCAGCATCAATGCACAAACAATGAGTGCAAAAAGGACGCATCCACGGCTCAGGAACTGCTTAGGAATAAACAGATAGATAAGACTTCCATCCTGTCTCTGTTCCGATGTTGCAAAATAGCGGCTTCCTACAAAGGTTACAAATCCGTTGAACCGATCCCTTATTTCTGATTCTTTCAGACCATAGTTTCTTGCATCGTTTCCTTCAATTCGTTCCCCGTCTGCAAAAATGATCTCCTTCGTTTCTGCATCTATAACAACTGGAATGCCTGTAAACAGGTTAATGGATTCATATACACTACGTGGATTGGTAATTGCGTTTAGTTTATCAAGACGTTCGTAATTATTAGAAATAACAACAAATCCGTCTGCCTCCCCATCTGCCTTGATCGCTGCACCAATATCCTGATGAACTTCCCCGGAATACTCCCCTGTCACAGGTTCCGTATAGACATATGTATTACCGTACATCAGGTTCCTGAGCTGATAGCTTGGATCATCGGGCTCTTCACTGATTTCAATTCCAACAAATCGTCCGTTGGAAACTACTTCCTTTCCACTTTGATCAAAAATAACAATGTACTCACTATCCAGAGCCGCATTCAGTTCGTCAAGGTCTTCTGTATTTCTGATGACCGGTTCTTCTCCAATAATATAGGCTGCCGTTAAGGCTTTGTTGATCAAAAGTTTCTTTGCAGATGCCGTCAATTTTTTATGATTCATCCCGCTGAATTCGAGGCGGAGATCAATTTCGAGCAGATGGTCATTATTCTCACTGGTAACAATAGAAATCATGCTCATATTCTGCAGATAAACTGCCAGCAGAAATGCAATAACTGTCCCGATAAGAACGACAACGCCTGCTTTTCTCCCAAGTTTCTTTGCGTGGCTGTGCAGCAGAGAATTAATATCGACCTTTTCTTTCTTCTGTGCAGCATGGGAGATCTCCCTGTTGATGTCTTTTAAGCTCTGACTATATTGGAAGATAAGATAAATATTGAAAATAGAAAGAATGCAGAAGAAGCAAAAAACAAGCATGATAACTGTCGCTGTCACCTGATTGTTTATCTGGCTTTGCGGAATGGCAAACGCCAGCCATGCTTTTTCATTTTCAATCCATTTAAAGCTTATGAAGTAGTGGCTTCCTTCAATTGTTATTTTTTTAAGAGTATTTTCCGTGAGATGATCTTTGGAGAGACCTTTTTCAAAAATATTATCTCCCTCATAAACATAATCCAGCCTGCTGGAATAAATAATTCTGCCTTCTTCATCAAAAACGGCAATCGTACCATTAAAGCCCAGCCGCGAGGACGTATATAACAGCATGTCACTTGAAAGCTCATTCATTTCTTCATCAAACTCATCTGCATTCGAACGCAGCAAGATGTAATTACCATCTTTCAGCGACGCAGCATAAGATCTGAAGCTCTTATCTCCGACCGTCTCTTTGCAATTGTTTCCAGCTGCATGAATGTGCTCTGCTGTAAGTGGAATGGCTGGAGAACAACTGCTTGCTATGATCGTTCCGTCTGCTGATATGACATGAAGTTCATCTGCTTCCATGACATTGGCCAGATTTTGCAGTGCAGCTGTTTCAGATTCTTCTTCGCCCAGATGATCCATATAAAAAGCAGCCTGCTTTGCCTTAGAAAGAAACATAGCGTCATATTCGGATTCGAAATACTCCAGATCCTCGTTTCTTTCAGCAACATTCTCATCAAAACAAGCCAATGCAAACCTGAGTTCTTCCGCCTTCTTGTTTGCGATGATTCTCGATTGCAGCAGATAGACAGCAGCACCAAATGCGGCCACAATGATCAATTCTGCAATTAAAAGTATCACAATGATATTTTTGATCTTCTTGTTCATACGCTTGTTTCCTGTCTCTTTATCTCAATCGCTTTCAATCTTTTTTATGAACTTTGCCGGTACCCCGCCAACAACTACATTAGCAGGCACATCTTTAGTAACAACTGCCCCTGCAGCCACTATGGAATTATCTCCGATAGTCACGCCCCCGGTAACAGTTGCATTCGCGCCGATCCAGACGCACTTTCCTATATGAATCGGTGCAGGATGCAGCTGCTGCCTTTTTGCAGGATCCATGTCATGATTTAACGTCGCAAGTACAACGCCATGTCCGATCAGCGCACCGTCATCAATCGATATTCCTCCCTGATCCTGAAACTTACAGTCAGAATTAATGAATACATGATTGCCAATTGTGATATTCTTTCCAAAATCCGTATAGAAAGGCGGAAACAGTCCGAACATTTCTCCAACCGGTTTGCCGATCAATTGGGAGAACAACTCTGCCAGTTCTTCCGGCTCGTGATATTTTGTATTGATCTCCATCGTGATCTTTTGTGCCTGCCGGCTGTAATAACGCATCAGTTCGATCACTTCCGGATCTTCGCCAACTGTATCCCCTTGATTAAAATGCTGTAGTAATTCATTCAAGTCCATAATTACTATTCTCTCCACTCAATTGAAAATGTCACAGAAACATTGCCGTCTCCAAATGCTTCCAGAAGATCGTCTTTTGTAATATCAGGAATCTTTGCAAGCCTGGTGAAATCCCATGTGTTTTCATCATAGTAGATCGTTATCTGGCTGCCTTGATACAGAATAACATCTCCCGGCTGAGTCGTAATGGTCTCATCATTTCTCGGAAGATCCCAAGGGAGCGGTCCGACTTTCTCAAAGTTTCCATAATCATGCAGATCTATTACGACTTCCCCGCTGCTTAGTTTCTCTATCAGTGCTTCGGCTGAAGAATTGTCTTCCAGATCTGCATAGAATGTTTTATCTTCTGCAGTGATAACTAACACAGGTATTGCCTGTTTTTCTGTAACGATCTCTCCACTCCAATCAATGATCCCGCCAAACTCGTAGACATTCCGGTAACCCAAATCCGCAAGCTTTTGAGCAGCCTCTTTGCTTCTTCGTCCGCTCCGGCAGTAAACAAGGATCACCTGATCCAGATTACTCAGCTGTAAAGGCGGAGTTGTTCCGATACTTTCATTTGGAATACAAACAGCTCCAGGAATATGGCCGCTGTCAAATTCATCCTGTCGTCTGACATCAATTATAATGTGGCCATCATCCCGCCCCATCATCTCTTTGGCGGTCTCCTGATCGATCTGTATGTATTCCGGTGTTCCTACCATATCCGGCCCATCCATGACCTGTCCTTTTGAGCAGCCCGCCAGGAAAACAGCAGCAGCCAGAAAGAACATCCCAAGATATCTTTTGTTCATACTTCCCTTTTATTCCGTCTCAAATTTGTCCTGCGTAATTTCCTCCACACAAACCGGTGGATCATTATCGTCCATTACAGCAATAAAGGCGTCTTTCCCGAGGCTCCTGGCCATTTTTTCAGCCTCAGCCCGGTTACGGCTTCCTTTGCTGATATCTGTATCGTCTCTGTCTTTTTTCACTGCATACCATTTTTTCATATCTGATTCATCCTCCAAATATTCCGCATTTATATACACCGTTCCAGGAAACGCAGAAGTCCTTTCGGTCCGTCCTTCGTATTCTCCAGTCCGGTATCTCCTAATCGGACCAGTTTATTACTGCCGTGATAATCACTTCCGGCTGTGACAAGCAGGTCATATTTATCTGCATAGGACAGCAATTCTCCGGAAAGCTTTGGGGTAAATCCGGAATAAAATGCTTCCAGTCCCTCCAGACCGTATCCGATCAGCTTCCGCAGGCGTTCTTCCATTTCTTCTCCAAGGATCAGCTGCTCCCCATCACCGAACGACGGATGCGCCAGGACAGGGATCCCTCCGCTTGCCAGAATTCCCTCAATTGCTTCTTCCGGCCGGATATAGGTCGTTTTGATACGGGCCTTGTTAATAAACTCCTTAATGGCCTGTTCCTTCGACTCTGCAAATCCATATTTGACCATCAGATTTCCGATGTGAGGTTTCCCTGGATTTTCCAAAGAAAGAAGTGCCTCCACCTCTTCTTCTGGAAAATAAAATCCAAACATCTCGCCCAAAAGCTGTACTCTTCCTCTGGTCTTTGCGAGACGATAGCCGTGCCCTCTTTCTATCAGCGAATTAATAGCCTCCCCGTCCAGGTCATAATGATAGCCCAGAATGTGATATTTTCCTTCTTCATCACGGCAGGAGAACTCAACCCCGGTGATAAAGGACGGATCATCAGCCTGTCTCTTTTTTAATATTTCGGCCCCGCCTTTCAAGGCATCATGATCTGTAACAGAAAAGAATCCAATTCCTTCCGCTTTCACTTTTTCCAGAATTTCCTCCGGTCGGTCAGTCCCGTCCGAGATTACTGTATGCATATGTAAATCAATTTTTGCAGGAAAATCTTTCATCTTTTTCTTAATTCCCAAAATGCGATCGCACTTGCAGCCGCAACATTTAAAGAATCCACTCCTTCTGTCATCGGAATGATGACTGTATGATCGCTGTTTTTTATCACATCCGGCGCCAATCCGTGTTCTTCATTCCCCAAAAGGATCGCCAGTTTTTCTTCCTTCCGGGCAGAAGAATTCTCAATTTCTTCCGCTGACGGAGATAGCGCAAGCGCAGCTGTCCGATACCCCATGTCTGTCAAAACCGCCGGCACCTTTTCCTCTTCCTTTAAGAACGTCCACGGAATCTGAAATACAGTACCAACACTGACGCGGGCAGCTCTGCGGTATAACGGGTCACTGCAGCCGGATGACAACAGAACAGCATCCAGTTTTAATGCCGCTGCGTTACGGAAAATAGACCCGATATTCGTTGGGTTTTCAATGTCCATCAGCACCGCAATGCGGGATGCATTTTCACAGAGTATTTTTGCCGGTAGAAGATCTTTTCTCTTCATGGCACAAAGCATGCCGTCTGTCAAATAATAGCCCGTTATCTTCTCCAGAATTTTCTTAGGAGCTTCAAAAACCGGAACCTCTTTGCATTTAGTAAAAATGTCCTGGTTTTCTTTTGTCTTTTGTGTATTTTCCACAAGGAGAGATGCCGGTTCAAATCCTGCCTTCAAAGCCCGTCGGATGACTTTTGGGCTCTCACAAATAAAAAGCCCTCCATGCGGCTCATAGTAGTGTTTCAGTTGTACTTCATTCAGACCATGATAGACCAGTAGTTCCGGATCATCCAGATCTGTGACCATTCTGCAGGATATCATATTCCCTCCCAATTATATTATACATTCTTTCTCCTTTTTTGCACCGCTCTTTTTACTGTATTCTCAAGAGGAATATGCTATAGTAACGAAAAAGAGAAATGGATAATGTTATATGAAAACGAACTCTGAAAAAAAACGATCCCGCGGCATTCTCTGGCGTATTCTTTTTTTCCTTTTATTGTTGATCCTGTTCGCCGTTTTGGAACTTGGCAAGCATACGATCCTCGGATGGATCTTGCTGGTTCTGGTATTTGCCGCATTTTATGTACTTCGCTCTACAAAATTAAAAGAAAAGAATAAAGGCATCCGTTTCCTTTCATGGATCGCTCTTCTGATCCTTTGCGGCATTGTGCTTTGGATCTCCTGGCCTCCTGTCCGTTTGATCCCAGCTGTGCAGGCGAAAAACCCTGTGAAAACAGATCTGATCCACGTAGCACAGGGAGATTTGACGGGCGTCGTTACAGAAGACAAAGAGGTAGAGGTCTTTGCCGGTATTCCATATGCCAAGCCTCCGGTCGGTGATCTGCGTTGGAAAGAACCGCAGCCTGCAGATGCATGGGAAGGAATTCTGGAAGCAGATCATTTTGCCCCAATGTCCATGCAGGTGCAGAATCTGCCAATATATAATTCCCTGGCTCAGATCATCGGTTATCATGATTACCAAATTTCTTTGAAAGACAATTACCGGGAACCTGTCAGCGAAGATTCCCTGTATCTGAATATCTGGCGTCCTGCCCAAAAAAC
>JAFWLF010000074.1:0-11663 GCA_017511185.1 Lachnospiraceae bacterium
GGCCTTCCGGCAGTTGTTGCTCTGAACAGATTCGTCAACGATACAGACGCTGAGATCGAGCTTGTTACAAAGAAATGTGCAGAGCTTGGCGTTAACGTTAAGATGAGCGAAGTCTGGGGCAAAGGCGGCGACGGCGGTATCGAGCTGGCTGAAGAAGTTATCCGTCTGTGCGAGCAGCCGAACGAATTCAAGTTTGCTTATGATGAGAACCTTGGCATCAAAGAGAAGATCGAAGCTATCGCTACCAAAGTTTATGGTGCTGATGGTGTTGATTTTGCTCCGAAGGCTGCTAAAGAGATCGAAGAACTTGAGAAATTCGGTTATGGCAACATTCCGGTATGTATGGCTAAGACCCAGTACTCCCTGACTGATGATCAGACCAAACTGGGACGTCCGACAGGATTCCGTATCACGATCCGTCAGGTCACTGTTTCCGCTGGTGCTGGATTCGTTGTTGCTCTGACTGGTGAGATCATGAAGATGCCTGGCCTGCCTAAGGTTCCGGCTGCTGAGAAGATCGATGTTGACAACACTGGTAAGATTTCCGGATTGTTCTAATTCGATTATTTTGTGATGATAAGGTGGCAGGGCTCTTTTTAGAGCCTGCCACCTGCATTTTTGCCAAATAATAAATCGAATCTTTTTCTTTGCGGGAAGTTGATACATGTTTTTTATTCCGCTCCGTGCGCCTGTTTTTCTAATGGCTTCCTTGTTTTTTTCTGCGGTCGGAGCAGTCGAAAAAAATCCCTGATGGATTTTTTTCTCCTTACTCCTATCAGCTCTTCGGACTTGTGGTCCGGAGCTGATCCCTTGAAAAAACTCGAAAGCCCTAAGAAAAAAGACGGCGCACTCCGAAGTCATAAAAACCATGTACCAACTTCCGGCTGAATAAAAAGGGCAGATTTTTGCACCTGAATCAAGCAGAAGAATTAACTAAAAAATAAATGCAGAATTTGAAAGGGGATACAGTATGATCAGTCAAAAAACGTTACCTGATTTTGTTGAGGTCTTAGCTTCCAAAGAAGCGGTTCCGGGCGGCGGCGGTGCTGCTGCGCTTTGCGGCGCTATTGGTATTGCGCTTGGTAATATGGTTGGATCTTTAACGGTCGGGAAGAAAAAATATGCAGATGTAGAGAATGAGATCATTGAACTGAAGGCAAAATCGGATGCTCTGCAGAAACGCTTCCTCGAGCTGATCGATGAGGATGCTGCTGGTTTTGAGCCGCTGTCCAAGGCTTATGGTCTTCCTAGCGAGACAGATGAAGAGAAGGCGCATAAGAAACTGGTGCTGGAGCAGTGCTCCAAAGATGCATGCAAGGTTCCGATGGAGATCATCGAGTGCTGCGCACAGGCTATCGACATCATCGCCGAGTTTGCTGCTAAGGGTTCCGCACTTGCAGTCAGTGATGCAGGATGCGGCGCTGCCATCTGCAAAGGCGCAATGTTCGCAGCCAGCCTGAACATTTTTATCAACACCAAGGGTATGGAAGATCGTGAATATGCGCAGCAGCTGAATGAGAAAACGCTCACGATGATCCATGAAGCAGGCAATAAGGCTGATGATATTTTTGGCATGGTCTATAACAAACTGCAGAAATAGTCTGAACTATCATTAGGCTGACTTTTTTTTGAAATAGTAGTATAATATCGAAATCCTACAAGACGAAATATCTTGCAAGATCTCTTGCAAGATATTTTGTTCATAATAGTTTTTTTGAAATAATTGTTTTCCCTTTCTCAACGGCAGGGCTATTGAGGCCATCTCTGTTGAGAAAACCCTGAAAAACCCTGTTTGTTTGGGCTTTTTTGGGGAGCTGAAAGGCAGCTTATGAAACAATTCTCAACGGCAGGAGCAATGCGTCCACCTTCGTTGAGAAAAATCGAATAGATTTCTCAACGTATTAAGCAGGAATAGGCGCGTCGTTGAGAATTGACTCAAAACTGTCTGGAAAGGAAACGCTTTTTAAGTTTTTTAGAGAAAAAATGAGTGCTTTCTCAACGAATTAACCAGAATAAGGTATGCCGTTGAGAAATGCATGAGAGAACAGGAAAAGTAATGGAAAAGAAGAAACTAACACGGTTCATTATCATTTTTGCCGTGATCTTTGTGGCGCTGATCGTCGGGATCATTCTCACAGGGATGACAAAGAGCGGCGGACATGAGGAGATTGGCGTGGTCATGAAGGACAGCGTTCTTCATGAACGTTACAAGATCAATTTGTTCGGGCTGATCGAAGTCAATCCTGCGGTGATCTCTGCCTTTATTGTTTCGGGCGTGCTGATCGTTTTTGCCATTATTGTCCGGATCTTTGTGATCCCGAAATTCAAGGTGGTCCCGGGCAAATTCCAGATGCTTCTGGAACAGGCGGTGGAGCTGTTTGCCAACATGGCGAAAGAGAACTCTCCGCACTGCAGCGGGTTTATCGGAGGCTATATCTTTGTAGCAGGTACGTATATCTGCATCGGTACGCTGTTTGAGCTGTTTGGGCTTCAGGCCTCGACTACGCTGGGAACGAGTATCTCTCTGCCGGCTCCGCTTTCGGATATCAACGGCGCTATCTGCATGGGTGTTCTGACGTTCCTGGTCATCCTGGGCGGCGGCATCGCAAGAAACGGTCTTAAGGGTTTATTAAAGGGATTGAAAGAGTTTTCGCTTCCAATCTCCATGAGTTTCCGTCTGTTCGGTGCACTGCTTTCCGGCGCGCTGGTCACGGAGCTTGTTTATCACTATATGGCGATGAGTTTTGTGATCCCTGTATTGGTCGGTGTGCTTTTCACTTTGCTGCACGCCCTGATCCAGGCTTACGTTCTGACGACACTGGCATCTACGTATTTCGGTGAAGTCACGGAGAAGACGGAAAAAGTCAAAAAAGAAAAGAAGAAAAAAGCGAATGCTTAGGAGGTTATAAGAAATGACGAAGGTAGGCAAAAAAACAATTACGGTTTTAGGTATCATTGCCGCTATGCTGGCCTTGTGCCTGGTCGTGCTTTCCATCACGACTCATGCTGAGGAAGCAGCTGCAGCTGCCGGAGAAGTGGTGGCTAATTCTGCTGACAGCCTGAAGAGTACAAAGGCTATTGCAGCTGCAATTGTAATGGGTCTTGCTGCTGCAGCTGGTGCAGTTGCCATGGCACTTGCGATCAGTAAATCCGCAGACGGCATTGCCCGTCAGCCGGAAGCAGAAGGTAAGATCCGTACCACGCTGATGCTTGGTCTGGTCTTTATCGAGACGGCAATTATTTATGCTTTGATCGTTGCTATTTTGATCATATTCGTTTTGTAAAGGTGGTTGAAGAATCATGACAGGAGTTCCATTAAATATAGACTGGCAACAGATCCTGCTTCACTTGCTGAACTTTGCCATCCTGTTCTTTGTTCTGTATCTGCTCCTCTATAAACCGGTCAAGAAGTTTATGGATAAACGGAAAGCCGGTTATGTGGAAATGGAAGAAAAGACAAAAGCCAATCTGGATGCTTCCGAGCAGAAAAAAGCGGAATACGAAGCAAAACTGCAGGAGGCGCATCAGGAGGCGGAGGACATCCGCAGACAGGCTTTGGAAGAGGCTTCCGTGCAGGTCAAAGAACGTCTGGATCAGGCACAGGCAGAGGCCGGGCAGATCATTGCCAGAGCACAGCAGCAGGCGGAAGATGAACGGAACCGCATTGTTGCGGAAACGGGCGAAGAGATTGAGAGACTGGCGAAAGATGCAGCGAAGAGGGCTATTTTTGAGAGCACTTCGGATGCGTTCGACAGCTTCTTAGATGCAGCTGAGGGAAAGAACAATGAGTGAGATGAAAGCGGTCCTTCTTTCTGCCTCAGCGCCATCTTTTGAGCAGGAACAGAGATTTACAGAATTTATTCATAGAGAGTACGGCCCGGATGTATCACTGGAATGGATCCAGGATAATTCTATCGTTAACGGCTTTCAGCTGAAGGTAGGCGAGAAGATCTATGACTGGACCAGAGAAGGCCTTTATGAACAGCTGTCCCGTTCTGTGGATAAGCGGAAATATGCCGGCAAAGAGCTGATCCCGCTGATCAAGAATGCTTTGACAGACTGGGAGGCAGAGGCACTTCCGGCGGAAAAGGGAACGGTTATAACAGTCGGTGACGGCATCGCGCATATTAAAGGTCTGGAAAACGCAGAGTACGGCGAGATCCTGGTCTTTGAAAGCGGCATCCGCGGAATGGTACTGGATTTGACCGAGTCTTTGATCGGCTGCATTATTTTTGGCGATGATGAAGAGATCCTTGCTGGAAGCAGTGTCAGAAGGACCGGCAGAACAGCCAGCATTCCGGCTGGAGAAGCTTTCCTGGGGCGTGTCGTTGACGCGCTGGGTCTTCCAATTGACGGAAAAGGCAATATCCGTGCAAGAACATATAAACCGATCGAAGCAAAGGCACCGGGCATCATCGACAGGCAGTCGGTCCGGGATCCTTTAGAGACCGGTATTTTATCCATCGACTCCATGTTCCCGATCGGAAGGGGACAGAGAGAGCTGATCATTGGCGACCGCCAGACTGGTAAAACGGCTATTGCGGTCGACGCCATCATCAACCAGAACGGGAAAAACTGCATCTGCATTTATGTCGCGATCGGACAGAAGGCGAGCAGTGTGGCCCAGCTGGTGGAGACGTTAAGAAAACACGGTGCGATGGAGTATACGATCGTCGTTGCGGCAAACGCATCCGACGCCGGACCGCTCCAGTATATTGCCCCTTATGCGGGCTGCGCACTGGGCGAATATTTTATGGAACAGGGGAAGGATGTTCTGATCGTTTATGACGATCTTTCCAAGCATGCTGTTGCCTACCGTGCGATCAGCCTTCTTCTGGACCGGTCACCTGGCCGGGAAGCATATCCGGGCGATGTTTTTTATCTGCATTCTCGTCTGCTGGAGCGTTCTGCACGGTTGAGCGATGAAAAAGGCGGAGGCAGTATTACTGCGCTTCCTATCGTCGAAACACAAGACAGTGATGTTTCTGCCTATGTTCCGACTAACATTATTTCTATTACAGACGGACAGATCTATCTGGAAAGTGATCTTTTCTTCTCCGGGCAGCGTCCGGCCGTGAACGTGGGACTTTCTGTTTCCCGTGTCGGCGGTGACGCGCAGACGAAAGCCATGAAAAAAGCAGTCGGCACCTTAAGACTGGATCTGGCTCAGTTCCGTGAGATGGAAGTGTTCACGCAGTTCTCCAGTGATCTGGACGATGCGACGAGAGATCAGCTGGAATACGGACAGGGTCTGATGCATATGCTGATCCAGCCGCAATATAATCCTTACAGTCAGCATCAGATGGTCGTGATGCTTGTTTCTGCACTTTCCCATGCGATGCAGAAGATCCGGCCGGACGACATCCATCGTTTCCTGACAGAACTGACTGCGGATTTTGAGAATATGCATGAGGAAATCTGCCGGAAGATCGACGCAGAAGGCGATTTTTCGGATGCGGACAAAGATACCATCGTCCGCTTTGCAAAGGAGTTTGCCGAGAAGTTCTATGTCTAGCGCAAAGGATATTAAAAGAAGGATCGATTCGGTCACCGATACGCAGAAGATCACAAACGCAATGTATCTGATCGCCTCTACAAAGCTGCGGAAAGCCCGGAACGACCTGAATAACACCCAGCCTTACTTTGAGGCCTTAAAAGGGGAATTAGAGCGTATTTTCCGTACGATCGACCATGTCAACAGCCAGTACTTCCTGCCGGAGGGTGTGGAAGATGATGACGATGACCTGGTCATTGAAGGAAAGTATGCTTATCTGATCATTACGGCAGACAAGGGACTGGCAGGTGCTTACAATCAGAATATCGTCAAAGAGGCTTCACGGATCATCGACAAGCGGAAAGAGAATGTGATCTATGTGGTCGGGGAATACGGCAGGGCTTATTTTCTCAAGCACAATTATCCGGTGGATGAGTCTTTCCATTACGCCGCACAGAGCCCGACCATGGATGTTGCAAGGGAGATCGGCGCAGTTCTGATCGACAGCTTCTTAAATAACGAGATCAAAAAGGTTTACATCATCTATACCGATTTCGGTAACGGGTTTGAACCGAAAACGCTTTCTTTCCGGCTGCTTCCGGTCCATCGGAGTTATTTCAGGGGACAGGAGGAACAGCGGACGGCGGATGGAGATGATATTGAGTACTTCCCGTCCATGGAAGAAGTGCTGGACAATGTCCTTCCAAACTATCTGATCGGGTACATCTATTCTGCACTGGTCGACAGCTACTGCAGTGAGCAGAATGCACGTATGATGGCTATGGAGCGGGCAACGGATAATGCACAGGACATCCTGGACAAACTGAATCTGGAATATAATCATGTAAGGCAAAGTGCGATCACGCAGGAGATCATAGAGGTCTCTGCCGGCGCTAAGAGCCTGAAAAAGAATAAAGCACATTTTAAGCAGGAGGAAAATCTATGACAGGCAGGATCACGGATGTGGCAGGTTCTGTAGTGGATGTTACATTTGAAGGGCAGCTGCCAAGGATCAAAGAGGCACTGACCGTAGAATTAAATGGCGAAAAGAAAGTCATGGAAGTGGCAGCGCATGTAGGCGGCCACAAGGTTCGCTGCATCATGCTTTCGGAAAGCGAAGGATTAAAAAGAGGACTGGAAGTCATCTCCACCGGAAGTGGTGTAAAAGTCCCGGTCGGAACCTGTACATTAGGCCGTCTTTTTAACGTGCTGGGCGATACGATCGACGGCGGTGAACCTATCCCGGCGGATGCAGAACGCTGGCCGATCCACCGTAAAGCGCCGGCTTTTGCAGAGCAGCTTCCATCTGTGGAACTTCTGGAAACCGGCATTAAAGTCATCGACCTGCTGGAACCTTACCCGAAGGGCGGCAAGATCGGTCTGTTTGGCGGTGCCGGTGTTGGCAAGACGGTCCTGATCCAGGAGCTGATCCACAATGTCGCCATGGAACACGGCGGTTATTCTATCTTTACAGGTGTTGGTGAGCGAAGCAGAGAAGGAAACGACCTTTGGAATGAGATGCGCGAGAGCGGCGTCTTTGATAAAACTGCACTTGTTTTCGGACAGATGAATGAGGCGCCTGGTGTTCGTATGCGAGTGGCGCTGACCGGTCTTACGATGGCGGAGTATTTCCGTGATCACGAGAAAAAAGATATCCTTCTGTTTATCGATAATATTTTCCGTTTTGTGCAGGCAGGATCGGAAGTTTCCACACTGCTTGGCCGTATGCCTTCTGCTGTTGGTTATCAGCCGACTCTGGCCGCGGAGATGGGTGCCCTGCAGGAGCGGATCACTTCTACGAAGAATGGTTCTGTTACATCGGTACAGGCTGTTTATGTGCCTGCAGATGACCTGACAGACCCGGCTCCGGCAACCACGTTCTCGCACCTGGATGCGACCACAGTCTTAAGCCGTAAGATCGCAGAACAGGGTATTTATCCTGCTGTGGATCCGCTGGAATCCAGTTCTCGTATCCTGGAGGCTGATATTGTTGGGCAGGAGCATTATGAGACGGCTCGTCTGGTACAGGAGATCCTGCAGAAGTACAGTGAGCTGCAGGACATCATCGCTATTTTAGGTATGGATGAACTGGGCGATGAGGATAAGGTGATCGTCGGACGTGCCCGCCGGATCCAGCGTTTTCTGGCACAGCCTTTTCATGTGGCAGAGAAGTTCTCCGGATTAAAGGGCGTGTATGTGCCGCTCAGTGAGACGATCAGAGGTTTTTCCGCAATCGCTAATGGTGAAATGGATGAGTATCCGGAGGCTGCCTTCTATAACGTAGGCACCCTGGAAGATGTAGTAGCAAAAGCAGAGCAGATGAGGAAAGAGCAGATCTGATGAAACAGTTTCCCCTTCGTTTTCTGGCAGCTGACAGAGTTTTTTATGAAGGACCATGCGAAAGTCTGATGGTCCCTCTGACTGACGGCTTATATGGCGTACAGGCGGATCATACGGATATGATGGGAGCGATCATTGCGGGGGAGGCGATCCTGCGCATTCCTTCCGGCGAGAAGTTTAACGGTGACACGCTGGTGCAGGTGATCGTTGGCAGAGGCCTGGTCAAAATTGAAAAAGGCGAGGTCCTGGTGCTTGTTGATACAGCGGAACTTCCTACCGAGATCGATGAGATGCGTGCGAGAAGAGCGGCAGAGAAAGCGGCGATGGAGCTGCGGCAGAAACAAGGCTTCAGAGAATATATGATCGCGCAGAACGAGCTCTCCAGGGCTATGGCGCGGTTGAAATACAAGAACCATACTATTCAATAGTCCAGATGATGGACAGTTGAGGGCAGAACATACCCTCTGCGCTCAGAATGCTTCGCAGATTCGCTCGAGGGGATGTTCTGCCCTCAGCTGACAAATAAGAAAGGAGAATTCAAATGAAGGTTTTAATGATCAACGGCTCTCCGCATGAGGATGGCAATACCGCAATCGCGCTGGCTGAGATGACTAAAATATTTGAGGCAGAACAGGTCGATTATGAGATCGTGCAGATCGGGACAAAGGATGTCCGCGGCTGCATCGGCTGCGGTTCCTGTTTTCAGAATAAGAAATGTGTGTTTGATGACATCGTCAACGAGATCGCTCCAAAGTTTGAGGAGGCTGATGCTCTGGTTATTGCCAGCCCGGTCTATTTTGCATCTGCAAATGGTACGATCATCTCTTTGCTGGACCGTCTGTTTTATTCCACTCCGTTTGATAAGGCAGGCAAAGTGGGTGCCAGCGTGGTCGTGGCGAGACGCGGCGGTCTTTCCGCTACCTTTGATGAGCTGAACAAGTACTTTACGATCAGCAACATGCCTGTGGCATCCAGCCGTTACTGGAACAGCATCCACGGCCGTGCGAAAGGCGAGGCTGCTGCTGATGAAGAAGGATTATCCGTTATGCGGACCCTGGCAAGGAATATTGTCTTTCTGTGCCGGAGCATCGCTTTAGGAAAAGAAAAATACGGACTGCCGGAGAAGGAAGGATTCCATATGACTAACTTTATCCGGGAAGATCTTCTCAAATAAAAAAATATTATTATATTTCATAAAAAACGACCCACGGGGGTTTTTATAAGATCAGGTTTTATGTTATACTTTTTTAGGCGTAAATAAACCTAGCTGATCAGGATAGATAATATTTCAAAACAAATCAAAAAACAAATACAGGGGGGAATAAGAATATGCTATCCAAAAAAGACAATTTTCTTGAAACAATCCATCACGGAAAACCTGACAGGTTTGTAAAACAGTATGAGTATATGACGATGCTGCCTGGAGATCCGGTAAACTTTTATGTAAGAGGGAACAGGTATCCTGGCATGGAACCCCTGATTGACAGATTCGGCACAAGGATCCTCTGGCCGGCAGGTGAACAGGGCGCTATCCCGGATCCGCATGTCAAGGTGCTTCAGGATATTGAAGAATGGAAAGATGTAGTAAAGATTCCAGACCTTCTTGGCAACTGCGATCAGGAAGAACTTTGGGGTCCTTATCTTGAAAGAGCAGCTCAGGTAGACCGGAATGAAACACTGCTTACCATGTTTGCTCCTACCGGAATCTTTGAACGCATGCATTTCCTTATGGGCTTTGAGGATACGCTCATGAATGTCATTATGGAACCGGAGCTGCTGGCCGATTTAGCAGAAGCCCTTGGAGAATACCGTCTCAACGGTTACAAGCTGATGATAAAATACGTGCACCCGGATGCAATTCTTTTCCATGACGACTGGGGCGCTAAGACACAGCCTTTCATGAAGCAGGAACAATTCCAGGAAATCCTTAAAAAGCCATTTACAGAAGGATACAAATACGTTCATGATCAGGGCATTATTGTCATTCATCATTCTGATTCCTTTAATGAGAACATTGTTTCTGATATGATCGACATGTACATAGATGTATGGCAGGGAACCCTTCCTACAAACGATATTGCAGGACTGATCGAAAAATACGGCGATAAGATCACGTTCCAGGGCGGACTTGAAAGTTCAATCTTTGACGGAGAAGAGTCAACGGAAGAGCAGATTCGCGCGGATGTCCGCAGAGCCTGCTTTGAATACGGACAGCACGGAAGCTTTATTCCATGCATTACCTATGGCGGTCCGGGCTGCTTCCATCCAGAGAGGGATGCCATCATAGATGATGAAATCGGAAAGTGCTCGGAAGAGATCTTCGGACTGTATTGATATATGAGTTTGACGCAGGGTCCGGTGATGCCGGACCCTGATTCATGAAAAAGCAGATCATCCAAAGAATTGGAGAACGGAAAGAGGAAACATATGTTATCCATTAGAGACAATTTTTGGGAAACTATAAAAGGCGGTAATCCGGATCGTTTCGTCAATCAGTATGAATATCTGGGCATGATATCGACGCCGTTTTCGGCCAATCTGCCGAGACCTGTAAAAGGTGGCCCTCCGGTCGTTGATGCCTGGGGTGTTACTCGTTTATTCCCGGAGAATACACCGGGGCCGTTTCCGGATCATTCACCGGAGAAGATTGTTGTGCAGGATATCGATGAGTGGCAGGATTATGTAAAAATGCCACGTACTGATTATAAAGAAGAAGACTGGTGGCAGTTCCAGGATATGGCCAAAAAGGTTGACCGCAAGGAAAAATTACTGACCGTTATGGAAGCACCTGGTATCTTTGAGCAGAGCCACAATCTGTGCGAGATCCAGAACACGCTGATCTATTTTTATTCAAATCCGGATGAACTGAAGGGAATCCTGAATGTGATAACCGAGTATGAGTTTATTATGGCAGAGCAGGTCTGCAAATACCTGAAACCGGATGCTATTTTCCATCATGATGACTGGGGCAGCCAGCAGTCCACGTTTATTTCACCAGCTATGTTCCGTGAGTTCATCAAACCATGCTATGAAAAGGTGTATGGCTATTATAAAGATCACGGCGTAGAGGTTATCGTGCATCACTCCGATTCTTATGCTGCAACGCTGGTCCCGGATATGATCGATCTGGGGATCACGGTATGGCAGGGTGTTATGCGGTCGAATAACATCAAAGAATGTATTGAGAAATACGGCAAACAGATTTCTTTCATGGGCGGCATCGACAGCGCGCTGGTTGACCATGAAGACTGGACAGAGGAAGAGATTATCCGCGAAGTCCGTTATGCCTGCGATGAATTTGGAAAGCTCTATTTTATTCCTTGCACGTCACAGGGCGGACCAGCTTCCATTTACCCTGGTGTATACCAGCGTGTCAGCCAGGAGATTGATAATTATTCCAAGGAAGTGTTTGGGAAATAAAAATCAAAAGACTAGTACGGGAAATATTCCGTCAGAAGATGAAAAGAGGCTGCTTATTGGACGGCCTCTTTTTTTGACCAACATTGAGAAAATCTGTTCTTGGTCATATAGCCATTTTCGGTTTTATGACCAAGACAAAGAGAACAGGAATCTTGGTCATATAAAATGGTCTGAAAAAATGACCTTGGAAGGCGATTAGCTGGTTTTGGTCATAAAATCATCAGTAGTTTTGTGACCAAGATGAAGAAAACAGATATTTGGTCATAAAAATAAAAATGGGATTATGACCAGGATGAAAAAAAACAGATACTTGGTCATACAAAGAAGAATGGCTTTATGACCAAGATGAAAAAAACAGATACTTGGTCATACAAAGAAGAATGGCTTTATGACCAGGATGAAAAAAACA
>JAFWLF010000075.1:0-4856 GCA_017511185.1 Lachnospiraceae bacterium
AGTATCTGACCGAAGAAGATGTGAAACTTCTGAATGCATATCATAAGCTGGTTTATGATACGATCGAATCATATGTAGATGAGGATTTAAAAGACTGGTTGAAAGAGTACATAAGAGAGATTTAAAGAAATGAGAAAAGTCTTATTTGTTTATAATCCGAATGCCGGAAAAGGCAGGATCCTGCATCATTTGGATGAGGTTGTAAATATTTTCGAGCAGGAAGGTTTCCAGGTCGCATTATATCGGACCAAAGGACCGCTGGATGGAAAACGGGAAGTGCAGGAGAACATTGATGTGTTCGACCGTATCGTCTGCGCCGGCGGAGATGGAACGCTGAGTGAGATCGTATCTGCCATGATGGAGCTTCCGGAAGAAAAAAGAAAACCGATCGGATTTATCCCAACTGGATCGACCAACGATACCGGAAAGAGTTATCATATTCCGGGTCAGGTGACAGAAGCTATGAAAGTAGCCGCCAAAGGGATTCCGTTCGAAACCGATATCGGCAGTATGAATGAATCATTCTTTACTTATGTGGCGTCTTTCGGTAAACTATCTGCCGTGTCCGCTTTTACACCGCAGGAGGCAAAAAGGATCTTCGGATATGGTGCTTATCTTGGAGAGGGAATCAAGGCTCTGGTCGAGATGGAATCCTATCTTCTTAAGATCGAGTATCAAGACGAGAACGGACAGAGCCATACGGTAGAAGGGGACTATTACCTGGGAATGGTCACTAATACATTAAGCGTGGGAGGGTTCAGCGGCATAACCGGAAACACAGTTGATCTGCAGGATGGATTATTTGAAGTAGCCCTGCTGAAACGTCCGGAAAATATCCTGGATTTTAATAAGCAGGTGATCAATATGTTCCTGAGCCCGGATAAGGATCAATCCAACGAAGTGGTCTTCAAGTTCAAGGCGAAGCACATCCGTTTCACCTCAGATGCGGATGTACAGTGGGTGCTTGATGGCGAAGATGGTGGAAAACACCAGGATGTGGATATCCGGATCCACCCGAAAGCTGTTAAGATCATGGTCAAAGAGTAAGAAATGACAAATCTTGTGCCCGAAAAATAAGCAACAAACCACATATGGTGTGTGCAGAAAAACGGAGTTATCCACAATTTCTATAAATATGATGGGGATAAATGTTAAATTTATATTAATTTTCCCTAAGAAAAAATAATAAAGAATTAAAAATTGAGGTTGCATGAATCAGGAAAATAAGGAAGGTTACAATACCATAATGGAAGATGAAGAGCTTCTGAGCCCGAAAGAACGACGGAAAAAATGGAAAGAAGCGCAAAGAGCAAAGAATCCGAAACTATTTGTAGTTCTGGATTGGGTCGTAGTCATTTTGATTGCTCTTGCAGCAGCATTATGCATCAACTTTTTTGCGATCGTTAATTCCACGGTTCCGTCCGGTTCCATGGAAAGGACGATCATGACCAATTCCAGGATGATCGGACTTCGTTTTTCCTATTGGTTTGAAAAACCGGACCGGGGCGACATCATCGTATTCCATTATCCGGATGATCCGAAACAGATCTTTGTAAAACGTATCATTGGTCTTCCGGGAGAAACTGTTGAAATGATCGACGGCATTACTTACATTGATGGCGTAGCAATGGAAGAGGAATATATCAATCCGGATTACTGGGAGAGGCAAATCGAAGGAAAGAATTACAACTGTGGTCCGTTCACGGTGCCGGAAGGACATTATTTTGTTATGGGCGATAACCGGGGCAACTCTCACGACAGCCGTTTTTGGGACAATCACTTTGTTTCCAAAAAAGCGATTATAGGAAAAGCGGTGTACTGCTACTGGCCGACTAAGTATGCGGGGGTATTGAAGTGAACGAGAACACCATTGCCGACAGCCGGCTGAAACAGCAGATCGACTTTATCAGTGAGATCGATAAGATCAAGAATATATTCCGCCAGACTTATGTCAGTAATCTTTCCCGGCAGGAAAACGATGCAGAGCATTCCTGGCATCTGGCACTCATGGCCATGGTCCTGAAAGAATATGCCAATGAAGATGTGGATCTGCTGCATGTCATGCAGCTGGTCCTGATCCATGACATGGTTGAGATCGATGCCGGAGATACCTATGCCTATGACCCGGAGGCAAATAAAACAAAACGGGAGAGAGAACTGAAAGCCGCTGAGCGGATCTTTCATATTCTTCCGGATGATCAGGCCGATTGGATCCGTGCGCTTTGGGATGAATATGAAGCGGGCGAGACGAAGGAAGCGAAATTTGCCCTGAGTCTGGATATTCTGCATCCGATCCTGATGAACGACCTGGGAAATGGACTGGCATGGGTGGATCACGATGTGACAGAAAATCAGGCGCGTGACCGTGTGGCAAGAGTGAAGGCCGGCAGTGAAGCGCTGTTTGATCTGTGCAGTCAGATCATTACAGAAAATGTAGCGGAAGGGAATATCCTTCCCGGAGATGGAGGAGATAATGGTCTTTAACGAAGCAAAAAAACAATTGATGGAACTGCAGAGCAAGATGAGCGCCTATATGCATGCCATGGAGCTCATTTATTATGATGAGGCAACCAGTGCACCAAAGAAAACCGCAAAGAACAGAGAACATGCGCTGGCTATTTTGAGCAGCGAGTTTTATCAGCTGTCGACCGGAAAAGAAACCATCGAAATGCTGGAGTTCCTGGATGATAGAAAAGAGGAGTTGAACCAGAAAGAAAAGCGGATGGTCTTTCTGCTTTTAAAAGATATCCGTCAGATGCAGAAGATCCCGATGGATGAGTATATAGCTTACCGTAGTCTTCTGGCTGGCGCTTATGATCTGTGGCGCAGTGCGAAAGAGAACAATGATTTTGAAGCATTTCGTCCGACCCTGGAGAAGATCTTTGAAACCAATATCCGTTTTGCCGGCTATTGTGCGCCGGAAAAGGACCCATATGATTACTGGCTGGATCAGTATGAAGACGGCTTGAATAAAGAAATCTGTGATGCTTTCTTTGCCACTTTGCGCGCGCGGATCGTGCCGCTGCTGGAAAAGATCAAAGCTGCTCCGCAGGTGGATGACAGCTGTTTATTCGGCAATTTCCCGGAAGATAAGCAGGCGAAGCTTTCTTCTTTCCTGATGAATCAGATGGGGATCGATCCTGGACACTGCGTCCTTGGGACGACCGAGCATCCGTTTACTACTTCTATCGGTTCCCATGAAGATGTCCGGATCACCACCCGTTATGATGAAAGTAACTTTTCATTTTCCATGTTCAGTGTGATCCATGAAGGCGGACATGCGCTTTATGATATGGCATCCGATGAAGATCTGGCTTATACAACACTGGATGGCGGTGTATCTATGGGCATTCATGAAAGCCAGAGCCGTTTCTATGAGAACCTGCTGGCCAGAAGCAAAGCATTTACCGCTTTTATTCTTCCTACAGTCAAGGAATTGCTGGGAGAGGGAAATCCTGCTCTTGCAAACGCATCTGCAGAAGATTTCTATAAAGCTATCAACAAAGTGGAGCCATCCCTGATCCGGACGGAAGCCGATGAGGTGACTTATGCACTTCACGTCATGATCCGCTACGAACTGGAAAAGAAAGCAATGGCAGGTGAGCTGGCAGTCAAAGACTTCCCGGCAGAATGGAATCGTTTGTATAAAGAATATCTTGGCATCGATGTACCGGACGACAAACATGGTGTGCTGCAGGATTCCCACTGGTCCGGCGGCAGCATCGGCTATTTCCCTTCTTATGCACTGGGAAGCGCTTATGGTGCACAGTTCCTGAAGAAAATGAAAGAGACTGTAGATGTAGACGGTGATCTGAGCAAAGGCGATTTCAGCCGGATCAATGCCTGGAATAAGGAGAAGATCTGGAGATATGGATCGCTGTACACCCCGGAAGAGGTATTGGAAAGAGTTCTGGAAGAACCGTTCGATGCAGGTAATTTTGCCGATTATTTAGAGAAAAAATACACGGAAATATACAGACTGACCAATTAGACAAAACGCTATTGCATTCACAAATATTATTGTGTAAAATACCTAAAATTAATAATGTCAGATGAAGTTTGCAGGAAAGTGGCATATGCCTGCCGAAGGAGTAAAACTCTCAGGAATCAAGACTGCAGATGGATGAAAATCTGGAGACATTCGCATTGCGAAGGCCGAAGGTGCAAAAACGGGCTCCCCGTTTAATCTCTCAGGCAAAAGGACAGATCAAATCCCTTTTTTAGGGTCATGTTTTGTTTGTGGGGACGCGCTTTTTCAGGCATCCTCATTTTCATTTTCGGGGATCATGACAGTATTAAAAGAAATATCATAGTATTGTTAATTCAGGGAGGATGAGACAATGAGTTTTAGTGATATTATCGGTGTAATCGATGATTGGGCATGGAGTTATCCGCTTCTTATTCTGCTTGTCGGTACTGGATTGTTCTTAAGTATCCGGCTTGCATTCGTACAGTTCCGCAAATTCGGCTACTCCATTAAGAACACTGCCGGCAAGATGTTTGAAAAGAAAAAAGCCGGTAAAGGTGAAGTGACACCATTCCAGGCACTTACCACAGCGTTGGCTGCTACGGTAGGTACCGGTAATATTGTTGGTGTTACAGGCGCTGTGGTCGTTGGCGGTCCTGGTGCTGTTTTCTGGATGTGGATCAGTGCACTTCTTGGTATGTGCACCAAGTTCTGCGAGGTCGTTCTTGCCGTTAAGTATCGTGAGAAGAATAAAAAAGGCGAATGGGTCGGAGGACCGATGTACTATATCCGTAACGGTATCGGAAAGAAATGGACATGGCTGGCCGTTTTATTCTGTATCTTCGGCGGACTTGCAGCTTTTGGTATCGGTAATGCAACACAGGTCAAT
>JAFWLF010000076.1:0-13121 GCA_017511185.1 Lachnospiraceae bacterium
AAAGAAAGGAACGCCTGATGGTATAACATACCCAATCCATTCATATTCCGCAAACCCTTCTCCTGCGCCATTTTGATAAGATCCGTTGTGAAATCCCCGTATACAGCATCCGCCACAAACAGGTCTTCTTTTGCATCTTCCAGGTCCGGGACAATGCAGCCTGCACCGCCCATTCCAAGCGGAGTTGCATTCACCAGAATGTCTGCCGATGCAACCGCCCTGCGGGTTTCTTCTTCCGATGGCCGATGCAGCATCTGCGCATCAGCGCCTCCGGCAAGCGCGCTTTCGCAGATGGCACGCGCCGCTCCGCCTGCGCCAAAGATGATCATCTTCTTCCCTGCAGTTTCCACCTGCATATCTTTCAGCGCATTCATAAAGCCATCGCCATCCGTATTGAACGCGATCAGTTTTCCGTCCACGATCTTGACCGTGTTGGCGCAGCCGATCTTTCTGACCCGTTCCGTCAGCGCATCACAGTAATCCAGAATCTTTGTTTTCCCCGGCATCGTGATATTAAAGCCCGCAAAACGGCCGTCCTCTTTGATCGCATCCACAGCCTCATTCAGTTCGTCCTCTTTTGCCTCGATCAGAATGTAATCGTAAGTATCCATGGAGAACTGGGCAAATGCCTGCTTATGGATCATCGGAGAAAGACTGTGCGCGATCGGACTGCCAATCAGTCCGGTCAGATGTCTTGCCTCAGATTCTTTTATAGTTGGAAATAATTTGGACATGAGATATTCCTTTCAAAAACATCGCCGCCAGGCTCCGCTTACTGCGATGCCGCCGATTACAGTAATTATGTAAACTTCAGCAATTTTGCAATCACATCAGTGTCGCAGATTAAAGCGATGCCGGATGGTTCCTGCGATAACGGAAATAGAATGGCATTATGATCCGCTCCCCAAACCGTTTCAGGCGGATCTGGAACTCCGGATCCAGAAAGATTGGCTTCACCAGAATAGATTTCAGGCCTGCCCGGTTTGCTCCGTAAATATCCGTAAACAGCTGATCCCCCATAAACAGAGTGGTCAGCTTTGAACCCCCGCAGCGTCTCATTGCTTCCAGATACGGCTTGCGGGACGGCTTCCCTGCGTCGAAAATATAGTCGCTCTTCACGACATCCGCAAAGCTTTTGACCCTCGGTTCATGATTGTTGGAGATGATGCAGGTAGAAAAGCCGATCGCACGCAGCTCCTCAAAAAAAGCCACTGCTTCTTTATTTGGCGGAGCACCGTGCTTTACCAGCGTGTTGTCGATATCCAGGACCAGCGCCCGGTAACCTTTTTGATATAGTTTTGAAAAATCAACTGCGTATGCGCTTGACACATACACAGTTGGATAAAAGCGTCGAAACATTTGGATGAAAATGATCCGGAACCTTCCTGCAAAAGATTCCGGATGATCCTTTCGTTACTTGCTGAGTTTTTTGATCTCGTCGATAAATGTGTTAACGTCTTTGAATTCCCGGTAAACAGAAGCGAACCGAACGTAAGCGACCTGATCCACTTCTTTCAGCGAATCCATAACGATCTCGCCGATCTGACTGCTTCTGACTTCTGCACTCCCCAGGGAATAAATCTTGGTCTCGATGTCATCGACCAGCTGTTCCAGCCGGGAAGCGGATACCGGCCGCTTGTAGCACGCTCGCAGAACACCTTTTTCGATCTTGGTCCTGTCATACGCCTCGCGGTTGTTGTCCTTTTTGATGACGATCAGCGGAATGGTTTCTATTTTTTCATACGTCGTAAACCGCCTTTGGCAGCGGTCGCATTCACGGCGGCGTCTGATCGCCGTCCGGTCTTCATTTGGACGGGAATCCAGAACTTTTGTATCAACGCATCCGCAAAACGGGCATTTCATGGAAAAAGCCTCCACTCCTCACATTTGAAGTGATTGTACCACATCTAGTGTGTATTAGCAAACAGAAACCACAAAACAGGGTGAAAAAGTTGCTTATTTCAGTTCAAACAGCTTTTCTTTGATCGCAGAGATCGTCTGTGCATCCACAGGAAGCTCATCCAGCGGTCGGGTCAGAAGGTCTGCCCCGGCGCTCTGGATCTGCTCTGCCAGAGATGCATCTGCCTCTTCCAGAACAGCGACCGATTCATCATATTTCAGGATATCACCGATCACACTGTTCTCATTGAACAAATGCAGATAATCCTTCTGCGGCATATAGTCAAAATCATAGGTGCCGGCTGTCAGGGTCTGCTCTTTTAAAGCCTCATCCTCGCAGTCCGGAAGCACAACTAATGCTTCACAGCCTTCCGGGATCTCAAAGTGGAAATGGATCTGCCCATCCTCATTCACATCCCAGTTGGATACGATGTTTCCATTAGGTGTTGCGCATGTTCCGGCCGCATCGATCAGCCGGAAATTCGGCATCGGTGCGATCTTAACTTTGGTAAATCCCGGCTCCAGTGCCGTGATGCCATTAACATATCTAGTCAGAAATTCTGCTGTTTTTTCGTTATCAGCGGCAGACAGATCATCCGCGTTATCGCTCATCCAGTCGTTCATCAGATACCGGTAAGCCAGGTCGCTCTGTCCGCATTCAGCCAGCGCAAACGGCAGCTGGGTGCGTCCTGCTTTGCCGCATTTCATCTGATACTGGTCTTTCTTTAACTGCTTCAGAAAGTCCTCTTTCAGTTTATCTTTCTGATCGTAAAGCCCGCTCTTTAAAGCAAGAATATAAGCAGTCTGCGTATCCTCCGCCAGTCTGCCGGAACGCGTAAAGAACTCATCCAGGAACGCTTCTTTGATATTGCCGGCCAGATCTGCAAACTGTTTCTCATCCTCTTCTTTTCCAAGGACTTTCGCTGCTTTTTCCGCAGCCTGGGCCATCTCATAGTAAGAAACAGTTGCCACGAAGGACGGGTCGGTGTCATCGTCATCCATCTTAGGTGCCTGCAAAATGAATGCTTTATCCGGATCCTGTTCTGCTGCAGCATCAAGCGCATCCCGGATCAGATCATAGTTCTCTTCCAGGATAGCTTTGTCCCCGTATGTCTCATACAGCGACCAGACAGCTTTAACAGCTTCTGCGCCGTCCGCAATGGAGCCTTCCGCGGAAACCTCTGCTTCATCCGACGCTTCATCCGCATTGCAAGCAAGCGATGCCGGAATCACCTTACCGTTTGCCAGCTGTGCCTTCCGCAATCTGCCAAAGTACTGCATAGCAGCTTCTTTAATATTGCCGTTCAAAGCAGCGGCTGCCAACGATCCGCAGAAATCACCGGTTGCGATCTTCTCAACGTCCGTTCCGGTTTCCGATGCCGCCAGCGCCGCAAACATTGCTTTTTGTTTATCCAGCTCATCCTGCACAGCCTGATTCAGCTGGGCTTCCGATGTCGAAACGAAGCAAACCTCTTCGGCGGCTTCTTCGGCAAGATCTTCCGTAAGCTCATCGCCAAATTCTTCATCCAGGACATCCGCTAATGCTTCATCCAGCGCAGCTTCTTCTGCTGCGTCGATTGGTTCTTCAATCTTCTCTTCGATTGATTTTTCTATTGACTCTTCGATTGGCTCCTCGATCGATTCTTCAACCGCCTCATCAACCGGTTCTTCGCCTGATTCTTCAACCGCTTCTTCGACTGATTCTTCAACTGGCTCTTCAACTGCGTCCGCTTCTTCAGTCGGAGATTCTTCAGCAGCTTCCGGTTCTTCCGCAATCACACCAACCGCTTCTGCTTCCGGTTCTTCCTCTTCTTCAAACAGACGATAACCTGTGAAGCTGGCTGCATCCATTTCACCCCAGCCAGTCACTTTCACATATCTGCCATGGAAGAATGTAAAGTGCGGGCAAACCGTTTCCTGAATGCCGTCCGATACATATATGAACTGCTGATCCTGCGCATCATCCGTCAGCGCATCCATAAAGGTGAGCGTGATCTTTGTTCCTGCCGCAAAGTCAGACTGGAAGGACACAAGGCCTTTGAACAGCTTGCCAAAATCAAGCGTCCACTCACTGCCGCCTTTTTCAGCCGGGATCACCGTCTGTACCTTCAGTTCCTCCAGTACCCTCAGCTGCTCTTCCTCTGCTTCCGTCAGTGGGATATCGCACTCCAGGACGACGGCATCTTTATCCGGGTTATCTTTCCCCTCCCAAAGGAGACGGTTAAAGACCTCACGCCCGTGAATTCTGTTTTCTTCTATATCAGAGCCATAGTAGCCCCACGTTTCATCCGTGCCGATCACAACAATCGGTTCCTCTGCTGCTTCTTCCTGCTTCTGCGCTTCCTCAACAGCCTCTTCTTCCTGCTCCTGCGCTTCTTCGACAGCCTCTTCTGTGACAGTCTCTTCCGCTGTCTCTTCCTCTGCACCAGCCTCTTCCTCTGCACCCGGCAGAATAACTGGTACCGAGATCACACCTTCTGCGCCTTCAGCCTCTATTTCAGCTTCAGGTTCAATTTCTGCTGTTTCCTCTTCCGGAACATCTTCTTGGGGCTCAGCTTCCAGCTCCTCTTCAGCAATCGCTTCTTCTGGAGCCTCAGCTTCCGACTCCGCTTCTATGGTTTCTTCCAATGATGCCTCTTCAGGCAAAGCCTCTTCTGACAATAATTCTTCCGGCAATTCATCAGACAATGCTTCTTCCAGGGCGGCATCAAGATCAGCATCTAATACCTCATCAGCATCTACTGCATCATTAGTGCCTACTGCATCATCAGCGAAAAATGGTTCCTCAAGCGACATTGCCTTATCAACGGCCAGACTATCTGCTTCTGCAAAAAGATCTTCAAATGCAGGCAGCTCCATGTCGCCCATCGGGCCGGATGCTGCAGATGCTTTTGATGCTCCCGGCACTGAATCCAGTCCTGCCAGCACAGCCTCCATGTCCGCCAGCTGTGAGGTATCCGTAAACAATTCACCCAGCTCATCCAGTTTGCTGAGATCCATGTCATCATACTCATCGTACTCGTCGACTTCTTCCGGCAGATCAACTGCGTCAGGTTCTTCCGGTTCCGGTTCTTCCTCATCATCTAAAGTGAGCCCGATCTTCTTGGCCAGATCAAACGCCTTGAAATGCTTCTTAAAGAATCCCTGCTTCTTGACTGGTTCCTCGACCGCCTCTTCCACAGGAGCCTCAACGGCCTCTTCAACTGCTTCTTCTAATACTATTTCTTCAGCCGGCTCTTCAAAGACTTCCTCTATTACTTCTTCCGCAGCTTCTGGAACTTCTTCAACTGCCTTATTAACCGGCTCTTCTGACTCAACAACAATTTCTTCTATCTCAAAAGGAATCTCATCCTCGGCATCCTCGATGACCTCTTCCGCTGCGTCCACTGCCGCCTCAACAGGTATCTCATCGGATGCCTCTTCAAAGATCTCATCCGAAATCTCATCAAAGATATCTTCGGTCAATTCTTCTTCCGGGAATTCCTCCAGGATTGATTCATCAAACAATTCTTCGGTAAAATCAGAATCCTCGACGCCAACTGTCTCTTCAGCCGCCTTCACAGCTTCTACTGTCACCGGTACCGTTTCTACTGGTACATCTTCTACCGGCGCAGCTTCTACTGGCATAGCTTCTACTGGCGCTGCTTCCGCTGGCGGAGCTTCTACTGGCGCTGCTTCTTCCTGTACAACTGCTTCAGGCACAGCTTCTTCCTGTTCAGCCTCTGCTGGTATTGCCTCTTCAACAGCTTCTTCAGCCTCGCTTTCCTGCATAGCCTCCGCTGCAGCTTTCGCCGCCTTTTCCTCATCCATGATTGCCTGGATTTTTCCGATGAAATCGAAGGAGACCTGGCCTTCCACATCGTCGTTCCAGGATGCTTCTTCCGGTGTCAATTCAGACGATGCTTCCGCCGTCTCAGACAGTTCTTCTATCGCTTCTATCGCTTCTACTGGTTCCTGCACTGTCACGGCCGGTTCCTCGCCAAACTCCGCTGTCAGTTCATCGACCAGTGAATCCACTTCTTCTGGAGCTGCTTCGTCAAACATCAGATCCCCAGCATCCCCAAGAGCCTCTTCCAAATCATCCTCCGCAAAAAGATCCGGCACTACAATTTTCTCCGGAATGGATTCGGAATACGTCGGAATGGCTGCAGAAAGTTCCTTTTCCTGCTCTGCCAGGATGGATTGGATTTCATCCTCTGTCATATCCATCTCCGGCATCGAATCAGAAAAGCCTCTTTCTTCTTTTTCAACCGGCGCTTCTTCCTGCGGAACAAATTCCAATGAATCTTCTTTTGGAACAAATGCAGATGGTGTTTCCTGCGACATACCTTCCAATTCTTCCAGCACATCAAGTGGCATCTCATCCAGATCTTCCGGGATTTCATCCATGAAAGCGCTGTCATCCATCAGCCCCTGAAGATCATCCTCGCTGAACAGATCATCCTCCGAAATAACTTCATCCGGCTTTGTTTCTTTTGAAACAACTGGAACATCTTCTGGTTCTGAAATGATTTCAAAATCCGGCTCGATATCAGCAAGCAGTTCTTTTGCAGCTTCCTGCTCAGGATCCTGCACAAGCTCCAGATTCCATCTGTGCATACGTCTTGTACGCGAACGATACTCTCTGCCTGCAAGTGTATCCGGCATGTCCATAGTCTCCGGCAGTTCCGGTAATTCCGGTGCGTCGTCAAATGATAGTGCATCATCAAATGCAGGCGCGTCATATAATGCAGGCGCATCATCGCCGATCAATTCATTTAATAGATCGTCGGAGGCTTCAAACGGATCATCCTCTTTAATGAAAGATTCGATCTCATGCTCATCAAACAACTCGTAGTCATCTTCATCAGCATAATCTCCTGGCTCAGCCTCAAGTTCATCAAATTCCATTGCCAGAGCTTCTTCTGCAGGTTCTCCGCTGCGTTCCAGAACAACTTCCGCGCGCAGTGCGATCCGTTTGTCATCATCATTCCACCCTTGTCCAAGGAAGACATCAATGGAGTTCGATGGCGATTCCTGCCCGGCATACAAGAGATCCGTAATGTCATATGCATAATAAGGAACGCCGTCTTTGTCGCCTGTCTGATAAGGCGTCAGATAAGCATCGCCGACTCTTTGTCCATTGATATATGCTTCGAAGACCCCCAAAGCAGTGATATAAAACATCGCCCGGCTGATTGGGAAGTCTACGGTAAAATCTTTGAAAAATACTGGATTGAACGTATCGCCATCTTGCCTGCCGATCCATTTTGCAGTCCATTCTCTACTCATTACAAAATCTCCTGTGTTTCATTTGAAATATTGCATGCACAAAAGCAGAGGCCCCGCCTCTGTAACTAAAAATTGTACAACATTTTTCCGGATTTGCCTATTTTTTTTTGGATAGTTTTAAATTGATATGGAATCGCGAGTTTCGTGCATTTTGTAAAGGTTAGTCATCATGAGATTGCGAGTTTCGTGCCTTTTCCGCAAACGAGTTATTTCATTTAGCGCCATAGGACGCAAAAATAGCCAATTTAGTCATATATTATGTTGTTTATTTTTATCTGACGGAATCCTCGACTTTGCGTTCCGGGTTCGTTTTTTACCAACAGAATTCTCGTCTTTGCGTTCCGGGTTCGTTTTTTACCAACAGAATTCTCGTCTTCGCATTCCGGGTTCGTTTTGTTTCCCGCACAATCCTCGACTTTGCGTTCCGGGTTCGTTCTGTTGCACCTCTATTTCGTAAAAATGAACCCAGAACGTGATTTCGGGCGAAACCTTTAACCCAAAACGAACCCAGAACGCCATCTCGGGCGAAACCTTTAACCCAAAACGAACCCAGAACGCGATCTCGGGCAGAACTGTCTATCCAAAACGAACCCGGAACGCAATCTCGGGCAAAAAAACAGGTGCCGGCATCTCTGCCGGCACCTGCCTGTATATCAAATAGATTCATTCGCGTTAATTGCGGGAGCGGATTACATCATGCCGCCCATGCCGCCCATTCCGCCGCCGCCTGCCGGCATCGGAGCTGGAGGTTCAGGGATGTTAGCAACAACAGCTTCCGTTGTCAGATAAGTAGAAGCAACACTAATTGCGTTCTGCAGTGCGGACCGGGTAACCTTAACAGGATCCAGGATTCCGGCTTTGACCATCTCAACATACTCTTCGTTCAGAGCATCAAAACCTACGCCGTCTTTCGCTTCTTTAACCTTATTGACGATGACGCTGCCTTCCAGACCAGCATTCTCAGCGATAACAAAGAGCGGAGACTCCAGAGCCTTCAGTACGATGTTTGCGCCGGTCTTCTCGTCACCAGTCAGATCAGCAACAGCCTTAGCAACCTTCGGGATAGCGTGGATGTAAGCACTTCCGCCGCCAGCGATGATGCCTTCCTCAACAGCAGCCTTAGTAGCAGCCAGAGCATCTTCCATACGAAGTTTCTTCTCTCTCATCTCAGTCTCAGTAGCAGCACCAACTCTGATGACTGCAACACCGCCGGAGAGTTTAGCCAGTCTTTCCTGCATCTTCTCTCTGTCATAATCAGAGGAAGTCGTCTCGATCTGGGATTTGATCAGGGCGATACGGCCAGCAATATCTTTCTTGCTGCCAGCACCGTCAACGATGATCGTATTCTCTTTATCAACACGGACTGTCTTAGCACGTCCCAGCATCTCCAGAGTAGTGTCTTTCAGTTCCAGACCCAGTTCTTCGGAAATCAGCTGACCGCCAGTCAGAACAGCGATATCTTTCAGCATTTCTTTTCTTCTGTCGCCATAGCCAGGAGCCTTAACAGCAACAACGTTGAAAGTACCACGCAGTTTGTTGACGATCAAAGTGGTCAGAGCCTCGCCTTCAATATCCTCAGCAATGATGAGCAATTTAGCGCCAGTCTTGACAACCTGCTCCAGCAGCGGAAGGATGTCCTGGATCACGGAGATCTTTCTGTCAGTCAGAAGGATGTACGGATCATCCAGGTTAGCTTCCATCTTCTCAAGGTCTGTGCAAAGATACGGAGAAATGTATCCTCTGTCAAACTGCATACCTTCGACCAGCTCAAGCTCTGTCTGCATGGTCTTGGATTCCTCGATGGTGATGACGCCGTCGTTAGTAACTTTTTCCATAGCGTCTGCAACCATCTCGCCGATGGAATCATCGCCTGCGGAAATAGCAGCAACACGAGCGATCTGCTCTTTGCCTTTGACCTTGCTGCTCATTTTAACAAGTGCTTCAACAGCTGCGTCACAAGCTTTTGCCATACCCTTTCTCAGGATGATCGGGTTAGCACCTGCAGCCAGGTTCTTGCCGCCCTCGTCGATCATGGTCTGAGCCAGGACAGTAGCTGTTGTGGTACCATCGCCGGCCACATCGTTGGTCTTGGAAGCGACCTCACGAACCAGCTGAGCACCCATGTTCTCGAAAGAATCTTCGAATTCAATTTCTTTTGCAATGGTAACACCGTCGTTTGTGATCAACGGATTGCCATATGGTTTGTAAAGGACAACGTTTCTGCCCTTAGGTCCTAATGTAACTTTTACGGTATCAGCCAGAAGATCAGCACCTCTACCCAGCGCTTCTCTGGCATCAGCTCCGAATTTGATTTGTCTTGCCATTTCAATTGCCTCCTATCACATTGCGATAACGATCGCCTTATTTTACGATTGCGAGAATATCATCCTGACGAACAATAACAAACTCTTCGTCATCCAGTTTCACGTCTGTTCCTGCATATTTAGAGTAGATGACTGCGTCTCCTACTTTTACCTGCATTTTTACATCGTCCGTGCCAGGGCCGACAGCGATGACTTTAGCCTGCTGTGGTTTCTCCTGCGCCTGTCCCGGTAATACGATGCCGGATGCAGTGGTCTCTTCTGCTTCAAATTGTTTAAGAACAACTCTGTCTCCTAATGGAACTAATTTCATTTTCCTGTCCTCCTTCGAATTATTAGCACTCGTTTCATATGAGTGCTAAACTATTGTAATAATACCCTATCAACCTCTGATTTGCAACCCTTTTTTCGAAAAAAATTCCGAAAAGAAAGGCCGGTGTGAAACCGGCCTTTTGTTTGTATCAATACTCAGCTTATCTTCTCTTCAAGAAATCCGGAATAGTAATATCCTGTCCCTGCACCGTCTGTCTCGGCTGACGCGGAACCTGGAAATTCAGGACCGGTTTCGCCTGCTGCGATCTCTCAGTCTCCTGCTCGCCCTTCACGACGAATGGACGCTCGGTCTCCGGCTGCGGCTGCTGTGCTGCCGGCTGAGGAGCCGGTGCGGTTGCCTGCTGCTGCGGCTGCTGGTAAGCCTGCTGAGCTGCCTGCTGCTGCGGTCTGTTCCGGTTGATCTGGATGTTCGGGGAAGCCATGCGGATGGTGCTGTCGTTGATGCCAGTTGCAATCACAGTGATCGTGCAGGTATCAGCCGGCTCAGCCTCATAGCGCGCACCAAAGATGATGTTGGCGCCATCGCCCGCCAGATCCTGAACATAAGAAGCTGCATCGTTTGCCTCGATAAGGGAGATATCGCCGGAGATGTTGATGATAACGTGGGAAGCACCACGGATATTGGTCTCCAGCAATGGGGAAGTAACTGCACCCTTGACAGCTTCTTCAGCCTTGTCATCGCCAGTGCCGGTACCGATACCGATATGAGCGATGCCCTTATTCAGCATAACCGTACGAACATCTGCGAAATCCAGGTTGATCAGAGCCGGGATATTGATCAGGTCGGTGATACCTCTGACGGACTGCTGCAGCACTTCGTCTGCCTTCTTGAAAGCGTCCGTAATAGAGGTCCGTCTGTCAACGATCTCCAGCAGCTTATCATTCGGGATAACGATCAGCGTATCCACGACTTCTTTCAGACGCTCGATACCCATGATCGCGTTGTTCATACGAGTCTTATTTTCAAATTTAAAAGGTTTGGTAACGATACCGATCGTCAGGATATCCATATCCTTAGCGATCTTAGCGATAACAGGAGCTGCACCTGTACCGGTTCCGCCGCCCATACCACAGGTCAGGAAGACCATATCAGCTCCGGCAAGAGCTTTCTGGATCATCTCCATGCTCTCCTCAGCTGCCTTCTGGCCAATCTCAGGCTGTGCTCCGGCACCCAGTCCTTTCGTAATTTTTTCGCCAATCTGTATCGTAACAGGAGCCTTGCAGAGTGATAAAACCTGCCGGTCCGTATTGACACCGACAAACTCTACCAGCGACATCCCGTCATCAACCATTCTGTTTACTGCATTATTACCGGCTCCGCCAACGCCCACCACAACTATTCTGGCGCCGCGCAGTGATTCGCCATAATCAAAATCTGTCATCAGTATGCATCCTCTCTGAATAATTTTATTCTTCTGAACAATTTTTTACTAATACATAATACTGAAATCCGCTGGAAATTTCAACTAATTTGTTTTAAAAGAATAACCCAGGTTATTCTTACTGAGCTCCTGCATATCCAGCACGCCGGAAAGCCCTTTCACATCATCATAGAAATCCCGCAGGTCGTGCAGTTTCTCCTCCGTGGACACATCCTGCCCCATCAGGATCTTAATATTCCCCACATACATCGTGGCGTTCAGATCCAGGGAAACATAGACTTCCGAAATATCCAGGGCGTTCTTATGAATGCAGTCCACCAGCTTCATCGCGTATTTAGCCGCATCCTTGTTAGTCACTTCCAGCTCACTCCCCACGATGATCTTCTCAAAGCTAAGGCCTGTGACCTTAGGAAGCCCCGCCGGCACCTCCTGCTCGCTGCCCGTCACCTTCATATTCCGGTCGATCAGCATGTAGGAATTCATATACTCCAGATAAGCCACCGGCTGCGATGACGCCTCTTCCGGCTGCTTCTTAGGAAAACGAATAACGCCCGTCAATACCAGCACACAGGCAGCAATGACGAGCACCGCGATCGCAGCTATGATGATCACTAACTTCTTTTTCATTGATAATAACTGGCCTCTCTCTCCCGATCCTGTTCATAATAGGACATTCTCTTCTCTTCCACGGTCGGCGCATGTACCCGGCTGACAGATAACACCAGCCCGATCTCGATCAGAAGGAAGATGACGGCCGTGCCTCCGTAACTGATGAACGGAAGCGGCACACCCGTATTCGGGAGCAGATTGGTTACAACTGCAATATTTAAAAACGTCTGGATCGCGATATGGGCAGCCACACCCGCTACCACGACCTTGCCGTACAGATCTGCGGCACTGTCAAAGATCTTCTTCATTCTCCAGAGCAGAAGAGCCACCAGCGCGATCAGGATGATGCCGCCGATGATGCCCAGCTCCTCACAGATAATGGAAAAGATCATATCGTTCTCAGACTCCGGTACGAAGCCCAGTTTCTGTGTACTTTTTCCAAGCCCCTTGCCCAGCAGTCCGCCCGAGCCGATCGCATATAATGCCTGTGTGATCTGGTAACCGATGTCATCCGCATATTTTTCCAGATTCAGCCATGCCTGCACACGCACCCGTTTGGTCGACCGCAGCAGCACATAACTCACGCCGCCGGCAAGAAATACCACCAGAGTAATGATCAGGTAACGGATCTTCTTGCTTGCCACAAAAATCATAATAAAGCCCATCGCAAACATGATGATGCCGGTGCCCAGGTCGTCCGTGATAAACACCGTCAGAGCCACCGCCACCACGCAGAGTCCCATCACAATGAGGTACATCTTGATATCGCCAAGATAGTTCACGTAGCGGGACAGCAGCATTGCCAGGACCAGAACCAGCGCCACCTTCATGATCTCCGAAGGCTGCACGGTGATAAACTTCAGATCGATCCACCGGTAAGCACCGTTCGCCTCAAGTCCTAACGGCGTCTTGACCAGGATCATCGCAGCCACAGCCACCAGATAGACCAGGATTGCGATCTTTTCAAAAAATTTATGCGGGATCAGTGCCACAACCGCCATCACCACCAAGCCGATGACCGTGGAGATCAGCTGTTTGACCACGTAATAAGACGGGTTTTGGAACTTGATCGAAGCCTCGTAAGAACTGGCACTGTACAGCATGACAAGACCAAACACCAGAAGCGCGAGCACGATCATGACCAGCACCCAGTCGATGCTGCCCTTCACCGGCTTTGCAGCCGCCCGCTTTCGGTTCTCTTCCTGTTTGATCTTTTTCTCGAGGCTTTTTTTCATTTACCGGTTACTTGGGCCTCCAAAAGGCCCGTCCTTACAAATATCTTACAGCTCGTTTGCCAGTTTCTTAA
>JAFWLF010000077.1:0-10922 GCA_017511185.1 Lachnospiraceae bacterium
AAAAATAAATATTTAAAGGAGAAGGAACATGCAGGAATATAAACTTTTTCTGGCGGGGGAATGGACCGCAACAGAAAGCGGAACAGTTAAGGAAGATTTAAATCCGGCGGACGGGAGCGTGTTTGCAAACGTGCATTTTGCAGGACCGGCCGAGATTGAAACAGCAATCAGCAAAGCAGTAGAAGCTCAAAAAGAATGGGGAGCCCTGCTTCCGGAAGCAAGAGAGGCAGTTTTACTGAAGGCTGCAGATTATCTGGCTGCAAATATGGAATCTTTTGCAGGACGGCTGATCGCAGAAAGCGGCTCAGCATTCATGAAGACCATGGGAGAACTGGAAGAGTGTGTCAATATCTTCCGGGCAGCTGCAGGAGAGTGCAGAAGAGTCGACGGCCAGTTGTATCCGGCAGATATGCCGGGACAAGTATCGGCCTTTGTTCCACAGCCTTTGGGCGTCGTACTTGGAATTGGTCCGTTTAATTATCCGGTGCTCCTTTGCTTAAATAAAGTGGCTCCGGCAATAGCAGTCGGAAATTCCTTTATCTTAAAACCATCAAGCGATACTCCGGTTACCGGATTGATGATCGCTGAGTGTCTGGAGGCAGCCGGACTTCCAAAGGGCGTCTTTAGTGTACTTCCGATGAGCGCAGATCTGGCAGAAACGGTGATCGCGGATCCAAGAGTGAAAATGGTTGCATTTACCGGGTCCACAGCAGCAGGTAAAAAGATTGCCGTGAAAGCAGCAGAAAACCTGACAAAATGTGCGCTTGAAATGGGCGGTAAGAACCCGATCATCGTGTTAAAAGACTTTGATATTGCAAAAGCCGTTGATATCTGCGCATTCAGTGCATACTTCCATCAGGGCCAGATCTGTATGGCTGGTGCAAGAGTTATTGTAGAAGCACCAATCTATGATGCGTTCTGTGAGGCTATGAAGACGAAAGCAGAAGGTATCAAGGTAGGACCTCCGGAAGAAGTGACGACGATCGTTGGACCATTGATCCACGAAGAAAAATGTGCATTTATTGATGAACTGATCGCAGATGCAGTCGGCAAAGGCGCAAAAGTTTTAGCCGGCGGAACGCATGAGGGACCATATTATGCACCAACCGTTGTAGCAGATGTGACAACTGACATGCGTATCTTTTACGAGGAGTGCTTTGGCCCGATCATTCATATCACCAAAGCAAATGATGCAGAGGATGCATTGCGGCTTTGCAACGATAATGCATACGGTCTTTCCTCAGCTCTTTTGACAAATGATATTTCAACTGCTTTGACGCTTGCGCCGCAGATGGAATCTGGTATGGTTCATGTGAATGATTCGACCGTTATGGGTTCCAGAAGAGCACCGTTCGGAGGTGTGAAACAGAGCGGAATGGGCAGAGAAGACAGTGCTTTCTCTGTTGATGAATTCACAGAAAAGAAATGGATCACCATCCAGTATGGCGACCGCGGATATCCGTGCTGATCACAAATTGCTTATAAAAAAAGGCTCCCTTCATCAGGGAGCCTTTTTTATAGATAGTATTTATTGATAATTGTCATAAATATTAGCAATATACCGTTCCATCTTTTCGCGGGAGACATCGCCCGGACACATGACGTGGAACCAGTTGTGATCAAGTGCATCCTGTGCAATGGCGATGGCATCCTCTTTAGAGACGCCGCATTCCTTCAGCGGTTTAATGCCGCATTCACGCATCAGGCTCCGGACTCTATCTGCTACGAGATCTGCTGCTTCTTTGGCACCCGTTCCTTCCGGAATTGCTACACCCATGGCATCTGCGATCTGAAGGATCTCTGCCGGTTTATCTTCTGCAACAATGCGGAGCGTTTCCGGGATAGAAAGAGCACAGCAATGACCATGTTCCATGTGGAATTTAACACCTGCCTCATGGTCAAAGCAATGTCCGATATGCACACTCATTGTTGCAAACGCAATACCTGCGATATTTGATGCGAACAGAAGGTTTGTTCTGGCTTCCAGGTTCTCCGGCTCGTTCATTGCAATCGGAAGATTGTTTACGATCAGACGGATCGCATGCAACGCAAGAAGCATATCTCTCGGATTTGGAGCTACGGATGTGCTGGCCTCAACCGCATGGCTTAATGCATCAAAGCCGGAATAGACCGTTACGGACTTCGGGCAGCTTACGGTAAGCTTAGGATCGAGAACTGCAAGCTCTGCCGGCCGTAAAACAACCTTCTTTGTATCGGTAGACAGTTCATGGATCACACACATTGGCGTGTTCTCACTTCCGGTTCCGGCATTGGTTGGAATCGCATAGACCGGAGTCTTAACTACGAATCCCGGGTTTCCATTTTCTTCCATATATTTGCGGATCGAGTCTCCGTTATCAAGAACGACGCCGGCTGCTTTTGCAGCATCCATCGTGGAACCGCCGCCCACAGCCAATATAATATCTGCACCAGTCTGTGCGATCTTTGCAGCAAGTTCATCGACGACGGTATCTGGTGTATCCGGAAGGATCTCGTCGTACATGCTGTATGCAAGTCCTTCTTCTTTCAACGCATTCTCGACCAATTCTACAATTCCTGCTTTTCGGACACCAGCGTCACAGCAGATAAATACATGCTTATATCCTTTTTCTGCAATCTGTTTTGCCATTTCTCCGACGGCATTATCTCCGAAAAGAACCGGACATAACTGTTGATATAATGCAGCCACTTTTTTATTCCTCCTTATCAAAGTGATATTTGATCATTTTCCTAATAGTAGCACACCTTGGATTTGCCAGGCAAGTTATGCACAACAGGAATTTCGGAACCGTTTTAGGTTGAGTTTAAACATTCCTTATTATATAATATTCTGGCGTGATAGGATAATATTTTGAAACAATCTGTTTAAAATATTATTGAAAAAAGGGGAAAAAAATGTATCAGAATGCACCAATTTCAGACCGGGTAAAATACGTCAGGAATCTGTATCGGACAACGAGACCGAAAATCGATATCAGCCGTTATCGTCTGATCACGGAATTCTATCAGGAAAATCCGCAGCTTGTCGGTATCCTGAAACGGTCAAAGAACTTAAGAAATCTGTTTGAAAAAATGCCGACACCGGTGAGAGATCATGAGATCATCGTCGGTTATCCGGGCGTAGAATACAGATGCAGCCCATTGTTCCCGGAGAACTCTTTTGCCTGGTTTTTGAATGAGATCGACACACTCGGAACTCGTTCTGTCGACCAGTACGATCTGGATGAAGAAGATAAAGAATACATTAAACAAACGGGACAGTTCTGGGTAAAGAACTGTATGAGTGCAGCGATCGACGCAATCTATCCGGATGAGTATTACGATGACATCCTCGGGAACGGCGTCCTGAATTACCGTGATCATGAGAACTGCCAGAATCCGATCGGCCACTATTGCGGCAATTTCTGGACAGTGGTTGACAGAGGATTAGGCAGTGTACTGGAAGAAGCACGGGCTAAAAAAGCAGAGCTTCTGGAAAAAGGAATCCAGGGTCATGACGGCAGAAGGTTTGAGTTTTACCGTGCGGTCGAGACTGTCACAGAAGGCATTATTATTTACACCAAACGGTATGCGGCAGAGTGCCTGCGTCAGGCAGAAACCTGTGAAGATCCAAAACGGAAAGAAGAACTTCTTTCCATGGCTGACAGTCTGAACTGGATCATGGAGAATCCATGCAGAACTTATTATGAAGCACTTCAGGCATGCTATCTGTATCAGATGGGAATGATCCTGGACGCACAGCTTCACGGAATCAGCTACGGCCGTCTGGATCAGTATGTTGGCAAGTATGCAGAAAGAGATATCGCTGAAGGGCGTCTGACCCAAGAAGAGGCACAGGAACTGACCGATATGTTCATTCTGAAGATTGCTGAGTGCAACAAAGTCTGGTCTGAGCGCGCAACGAGAACCGGCCCGGGATATACATCAGGACAGCTGATCACCCTGGGCGGCGTAGATAAAGACGGCAATGATGCGTCAAATATTGTAACCTATATGGTCCTGCAGTCATCCGCCAGATTAAAACTGCATAACCCGCCGCTGGCTCTGCGTATTCATGACAATACGCCGGAAGAACTCTGGGAGGCAGGTCTGGAAACGACAAAGCAGGTCGGAGGCGTTCCTTGCTTTGAGTATGATAACGTTGCTATTGAGAGTTTCCTGAAGAGGGGCATTCCGCTGGAGGATGCAAGAAACTACTGCCTGATCGGCTGCGTGGAGCCTTGCATTTGTGGCAGTGAATTCTCTAACTCGGGCGGTGACGGAAACAACTCCTATACGATCCTGCCTAACGCACTGTGGTGCGCGATCAACAATGGCTGCAATCCGTTCACGTTCCCGGGAGGACCGGAACCAAAGTCGACGGGTCCTAAGACAGGATACCTTTATGAGATGAAGAGCATGGACGAAGTCCTTGCAGCGTATAAAACACAGATTGATTTCTTTACCAAGTGGCAAGTCTCCATGGTCAGCTGCTATGAGTATGTTTATGGCATTATGACACCGCTTCCGCTTCTTTCCGCTACGATGGAAGGCTGCATGGAACAGGGTCTTGATGTTATGTGGGGAGGTGCAAAATATAACGGCGCCGGCAACTCCAGCATCGGTCATGGTAATGTCGCAGACAGCCTGAACATTATCGATCAGGTATGCTTCCGCGACAAGATTGCTACAACAAGGGAACTGTACGATGCCCTTATGGCAAACTGGGAAGGTTATGAAGACCTGCATCAGTATATTATGGGACGCTGCAAACATTTTGGAAATAACGATCCGGAAGCAGATAAATATCTGAAGTTTGTTGCTGATACCTATTCAGAAGGAATCACCAGAGGCTGGAGCAGCAGAAACTGTTCCTGGACAGCAGGATGCTGGCCGGTGACATTGAACATTGCACTTGGTGCAACTGTCTGTGCTACACCAGACGGAAGAAAGGCTGGTCAGCCGATGTCTGATGGTATTTCTCCAGTTCAGTCAATGGATAAGAGCGGTCCGTTTGCAACGATCAACTCCATCCTTAAATTTGACCAGAGCAACTATGCGAATGGAACTCTTTGCAATATGAAATTCCATCCGACAGCTCTCCAGGGCGAGGGAGGAAATAAAAAGCTTCGTGCTGTTATGGAAACATATTTCAAGAACGGTGGAATGGAGCTTCAGTTGAATGTTGTTTCGGCTGAAACGCTGCGAAAAGCACAGGAGAAACCGGAAGATTATCAGGATCTGGTTGTTCGTGTCGCCGGATTCTCCGCATACTTCGTAGAGGTTTATAAAGAAGCACAGGACGATCTGATCCGTCGTACAGAATTAGCTATTTAAGATTATAAAAAGAATCATCAGGAAGGAATTATTTGAAATGGGAACAGGAAATGTACAAGAACCAGTTGGCCGTCTTTATGACATTCAGGGATTTTCCGTTCAGGATGGTCCGGGAATCCGGACGACAGCATTCCTGAAAGGCTGTCCGCTTCGCTGTCCTTGGTGCCACAGCCCTGAGTCGCAGCTGTATAAAAAACAGTTGAGCTGGATGTCCATGCGCTGTCTTGGAGTAGAAGCCTGCAAATCACGCTGCATCAATGCCTGCACGAAAGGTGCTATTGAATTGGGGCAGACCAGACAAAATATTGCAGACGGTTCAGATATCCAAATGATTCATGTCAAAAGAGATATCTGCGATGACTGCGGTGACTGCGCAGAAAAATGCTATGCGGAAGCTCTGTATCTTTGTGGCAAAGATTATACTGCAAGCGAACTGACAGAACGGCTCATGCAGGATAAGAATTTCTATGATACTTCCGGAGGCGGCGTCACCATCTCCGGTGGTGAACCTCTGATGCAGATTGATTTTGTTGAGCAGGTTTTGAAAAATCTGAAAGATAACGGTGTCCACACAGCATTGGATACGACTGGCTATGCAAAATGGGAAGTACTCGAACGGACTACACCGTATACAGATCTGTATCTTTACGATCTGAAACATATGGACAGCAAAAAGCATGAGGCTGTCGTTAAAGTTCCGAATGAGCCAATCCTGGAAAACGTGCAGAAACTTGCAGCAAAAGGGAAAAAACTGCAGATCAGGATTCCTGTCATCCCGCTGTTTAATCATGATGAAGAAAATATCAGAAAGACGGCAGAATTCTGTACCAAGCTGGGAGATGCCGTCACCATGATCCAGTTACTGCCATATCACAACTTAGGCGTTATGAAGTATCTGCGTATCAGTGATGAACCTGTTGCAGAGGCAACTCCGCCGAGTGATGCATACATGGAGAAGCTGAAAGACATTATGAGTGGATACGGACTGCATGTAACGATTCACTGATAAAGCAAAAGAATGAAACAGGAAAGGGGCTCTGATATACAGAGCCCCTTTTTTATTCTAATGATCTGCGATGGAATCACCAACGTGTTCCAAGTTCCATTGCGGCATTATATCCGAGACGGTTGGCTTCATAAATATTCTTGACAGCCAGACAGTCACCGATCTGGTAGAAGAGCGGAGCAGACTGTGCGAACGCAGCAGCCTCTTCCTGACGGCCTTTCATTCCTGCAGCAATGACTACGTGATCTGCCGGGAAGAAGATCTCGCCATCAGCGTTCTGGCAGGCAACACCATTCTCATCGATTTTCAATGCTTTCGTGGAGGTATGCACCTGCAGTCCGATGCGGTCAATCTCAACATTTACGCCCATCTCATGTACCATGTTGTCGCCGCAGTTCAGTTTATCTGCCATCTCAACGATCTCAACATCTTTCCCTAAGTTTTTCAGATAGATGCCCAGCTCGATGCCAACAAGACCGCCCCCGAGGATCACGGTTTTTCCGGTCAGTTCCTCTGCGTGCGTATAAGCATACTCTGCTGCGATGACGTTATCATGATCCACACCAGGGATTGGAGGAATAATAGCTGTAGAGCCGATTGCGGCAATGATCACATCAGGCTTCATCTCTTCTGCCTGCTGTGGAGTCAGTTCTGTATCAAGAAGAACCTTGATGCCGGCTTCTTTCACACGGCGGATCTGGTTTTCAATATATTCGTGAAGATGGACTTTGAAAGGCACGTTTTCCTCGCAAAGCAGAACTCCGCCAAGCTGACTGGATTTCTCTGCAAGGGTTACCGTGTGACCACGTTTTGCAGCTGTCAGAGCTGCCTGCATACCAGCGATTCCTCCGCCGAGTACCAAAACATCTTTCGGATGAATTACCTTTAACGGTTCTGTTGTATATTCATGCTCGCGGCCAATCTCAGGATTAATTGCACAGCAGTACTGACCAGTGGACATTATGTGTGAGAAACAATAGCTGCAGCGGAGACACTTATTGATATCCTTATCATTTCCTGTCCGCGCTTTCAGCGGAAGATCCGGATCGGCAATCAGTCCGCGTGCCACGTTAACAATGTCTGCTTTTCCGCTGGCGATGATCTCTTCCATCAGAGCCGGATCAGAGAGTGCACCTACGGTACCGACTTTACTATATTGAATATGAGGTTTGATGGCAGCAGCGTACTTAACATTGACGCCATCTTCCAGGAACATGCTCGGACACATAACAGTAAATGCCTCATCAAATGTCGCATGCCCTACCGATACGTGAATGATGTCAGGATAGCCATCAATCGATTTTGCAATCTCAATGCCGGTCTCCACGCCGTACCCATCTTTGGAACCCTCGCCTCCGGAAATTCGGATCTCAACAACAAGTCCCGGAACCTGTTCGTGGATACCTTTACAGATCTCCCGGACGATGCGTGCGCGATTCTCCTGACTGCCACCCCATTGATCGGTTCGCGTATTGAAGAACGGATTCAGGAATTCACTCAGAAGCCAGCCGTGTCCACCATGGATGGTCACCATACCGAAACCGCATAATTTAGCCCATTTTGCATGTGCAATGAAAGCATCGATCGTTGCTGCAATCTGTTCATCTGTCATTGCCAGGACATGGTAGCCATCATAATCGCCTTCGACTGGTCCATAGATCGGATGTCCAGCTTTTGCAGACTGCTGTGCAAATGCCCCGCTGTGCTGTAATTCAATAGAAGGAACAGCGCCATGACGGCTGATGGCATTCGTATAATAATTGAACCAGGAAATACCGCGATGGTCTCTCAAATTAATCACGTTATCTCCAAAGTTCAGACTGGATACGGGATCCACATTGCGCACTCCCATGCAGGTGGTTGCGGCACCGCCAATTGCTTTTCGTTCGTAATAGACGGTTACTTCCGGGGTAGGAAATTCATCTTTATCCAAGTAGGATGATCCCTGCGGGGACGCAAAGATACGATTCCGAAAAACTGTGCGATTGATGATCAACGGTTCAAAAAGATGCGGAAATTTTAAAACACTCATAATCAGGCTCCTTTATAGATTTATGGAATAATAGTAAAACCTTTTTTCTGCCCATGCAACTGCAAATCCCTTCTTGCATAGAATATGCAAATAGAAAACAGCGCGCATATAATTCACGAAACAAAAAATAAGTTGAAAAATAAACAAAAAAAATTATTAAAAACCTATTGACATATTAATGATTCGATGTATAATATGCAAAAAATACACATAAATATGTAACATTTATGCATGTATTTGCATATTAGAGAGTAGGAGATGAAGAAAATGAAAAAGAAATTATTAGTCCTTTGCAGCGTTTTAATGATTGCAGCTATGGCAGTTGCCCTGACAGCATGCGGCGGAAAATCAGGCGGTGGAGATACTCCTGCACCAGCTGGGTCCGGTGCCGATTCCGGAGAAGCTAAGACTTTAAGTATGGCTACAAATGCAGCATTCCCTCCGTATGAGTATATGGAAGGTAATGAATACGCCGGGATCGATATTGAGATCGCAAAGGCGATTGCAGATTACATGGGAGCGGAGCTGGTGATCAATGACGTGGAATTTGGTTCGATCATTGGTGGTGTCCAGTCCGGAAAATATGATATGGGTATTGCCGGAATGACAGTGACAGAAGAACGTCTGCAGAGTGTTAATTTCTCAGATACTTATTCTACTGGCGTTCAGGTTATTATCGTGAAAGAGGGTTCTACTATCGCTTCGGTAGAGGATCTTGCAGATGCAAAGATCGGTGTGCAGATGGATACGACAGGCGACATCTACTGCTGTGGTGATTTTGGCGATGATCATGTTACTGAATTCAAGACCGGAGCAGATGCTGTACAGGCACTGATTACCGATAAGGTCGACTGTGTCGTTATTGATAACGAGCCGGCAAAATCATTCGTTGCAGCAAATGAAGGTCTTAAGATTTTAGATACCGCATATACCGTAGAAGACTACGCAATCTGTATTGCAAAAGACAACGAAGATCTTCTGAATACGGTCAATGCAGCATTGAAAGACCTGAAAGCTTCCGGAAAGCTGGATGAGATCATCAGCAAATACATTAACTAATCTTCAATTCATTGTTGCGTTTTCGCTCTGCAGAGCATCCGGGTATGCTCTGCAGAGTTTGTGTATAGCAGTTGTCAATTATAAAAAGAAACGGATGAATAAAAATGGGAGAATGGTTTCAAAAGCTTGCAGATAAGTTTTATCTTTGCTTTATAGACGATGCCAGGTGGACATGGCTGGTAGATGGCTTGAAGAACACGATGATCATTACGGTATTCGCCCTGATCATTGGTGTTATCATAGGCATTATCATTGCAACGGTCCGCTCTACTTACGATAAAAACGGTGAGGCCATGAAGAAAAAGGGCGGTGCCGGCTATGTTGTGTTAAAGATAGCCAATGCAATCTGTAATCTTTACCTTACCGTCATAAGGGGAACGCCAGTGGTCGTCCAGCTGATGATCATGTACTTTGTTATTCTGGTTAATGAGCAGAATGGCGTCATTGTTGCAATCATCGCATTTGGTATCAACTCGGGTGCTTACGTTGCAGAAATCTTCCGAAGCGGAATCATGTCAATCGATCCGGGACAGTTTGAGGCAGGGCGTTCGCTCGGATTTAATTATATCCAGACGATGATGCATATCGTCATTCCGCAGGCGGTCAAGGTCATCCTCCCGACTTTGTGGAATGAGTTTATCGTCCTCGTAAAAGAAACCTCTGTCGCCGGCTATGTCGGCGTCGTGGATCTTACCAAGGCAGGTGACAGGATCAGGGGAAGAACATTCGAGGCTTTTATGCCGCTTCTTGCTGTCGCAATTGTTTATCTTTGCATTGTCATCATCCTTACACAGATTCTTAAAGTGATCGAAAGGAGGCTGAGGAAGAGTGAACGATAATGTTCTGATTAAAGTCAGAGGACTGAAAAAATATTACAATAACGGCAAAGTGAAAGCCATCGACGGAGTCGACATCGATATTAAAAAAGGAGAAGTGGTCGTTGTTGTCGGTCCTTCAGGCAGCGGTAAATCCACGTTCTTAAGAAGCCTGAATCTTTTGGAGATGCCGACAGAGGGACAGATTTTCTTTGACGGAGAAGACATCAACAGCAAGGATGCGAATATCAATCTGCACAGACAGAAGATGGGAATGGTTTTTCAGCACTTCAATCTTTTCCCTCATAAAACGGTCCTTTCTAATATCACACTTGCGCCGATGAAGTTAAAGAAAATGAAAAAGGCAGAAGCAGAAAAAAAGGCCATGGAGCTTTTAACCATGATCCATCTGCAGGATAAGGCGGGGGAGTATCCGGCGCAGCTTTCGGGCGGACAAAAGCAGCGTGTTGCCATCGCCAGGGCGCTTGCCATGGATCCGGAAGTCATGCTGTTTGATGAACCGACATCCGCACTTGACCCGGAAATGGTCGGGGAAGTTCTGGATATCATGAAAGAACTTGCAAAAGAAGGAATGACGATGGTCGTCGTTACACATGAGATGGGCTTTGCAAAAGAAGTTGGGTCCAGAGTTATTTTCTTTGATGAAGGAAAGATCAAGGAAGAGAACACGCCT
>JAFWLF010000078.1:0-13225 GCA_017511185.1 Lachnospiraceae bacterium
CATCTGGGCACCTCCTTTGATTCAATTGAGTGCGGTTGGCGAACCTGCACCTATTGTACCATTGGAGGTTTTTGCTTGTAGCTGAAGCTGGCTGATTCCACCTGCATAGCAGGTGGTTTATTGTCAGGCCTTGCCTAACAAACAAAACCAGCGGCCCGAAAATCGGGCCGTTGGTCATATCAATTGTTTTTGCCTTTTTTTTCATTTTTCAGCCAGGCCTTTCTGTCAAATCTTATCTGGTATGTTTTCAGACCTTACTTACAAAAAGACATCTGATCGCATTCAGTACAGCGAGGATCATAACGCCGACATCAGCAATAATGGCAACCCACATGTTTGCAATACCAAGAGCAGCCAGGATCAGACAGATCACTTTGACACCGATTGCAAACACGATGTTCTGTTTTACAATGCCAAGGCATTTTCTTGAGATCTTGATTGCTTTTGGAATCTTGATCGGATCATCATCTATCAGGACAATATCTGCAGCTTCAATTGCCGCATCTGATCCTAAAGCTCCCATCGCAATACCAATATCAGCACGGGAAAGAACCGGTGCATCGTTGATACCATCTCCGACAAATGCCAGACGTTTCTTTCCGGTGCATTCTGCAAGCAGCTCTTCCACAGCGTTGACTTTATCTGCCGGAAGAAGCTCTGCTCTAAAGTCAGTCAATCCCACTTCTTCTGCAACTTTCTCCGCTACGGCCTTAGCATCTCCAGTCAGCATAACCGTCTTCTCTACGCCAACTTTACGAAGTGCCTGCATAGCCTCTTTCGTGGTAGGCTTCAGTTCATCAGAGATAACGATATGTCCGACATATTCACCATCCAGTGCCATATGGATGATCGTACCAGTGTGATGACATGGTTTATACTCCACACCGACTTTCGTCATCATCTTCTCATTACCGATCGCAACATCGTGGCCATCCACTTTTGCTGTGATGCCGTGTCCGGAAATTTCCTGCACGTCCGTCACGCGGGACTGATCCAGCTTGCCAGCATAAGCCTGCTGCAGACTAATACTGATCGGATGAGAGGAATGGCACTCAGCAAGTGCAGCGTACTCCAGCATTTTCTTTCCTTCCAGAGGAGAATGATGGATCGCTGTTACTTCAAAGTTTCCTTTTGTGATCGTTCCGGTCTTATCAAAAGCAACGACGCGGACTTCTGATAATGTTTCCAGATAGTTGGAACCTTTGACCAGGATACCCTGCTTGCTGGCTCCGCCGATACTGGCAAAGAAGCTGAGCGGGATACTGATAACGACAGCACATGGACAGCTGATGACCAGGAATGTACATGCACGCAGCACCCAATCCATCCAGATGGCTCCGATCGTCGCATAGTGTCCCATACCGATCTTTGTGATCATAATGAACAGCGGCGGCAGAATTGCTAATGCCAGTGCGCAGTACACAACAATAGGTGTGTAAACACGTGCAAATTTCGAAATAAAGTTCTCAGATTTGGATTTCCGTGAAGAAGCATTCTCTACAAGGTCCAAAATCTTGGATGCAGTGGATTCATCAAATTCGGTAGTCGTACGGATCTTCAGAACACCAGTCATATTGATGCTTCCGGAAAGGACATTCTCTCCCTCTTCCACATCAACCGGCTTGCTTTCACCGGTAAGAGCACTGGTATTCAGTGCAGACTTTCCTTCTACGACCACACCATCCAGAGGAACTTTTTCACCCGGCTGAACCACAATGATACTGCCGACTTCCACTTCATCCGGATCGACCTGTTCCAGATTACCATCCACTTCAATATTGGCATAATCCGGACGGATATCCATCAGATCAGAAATATTACGTCTGCTCTTTCCAACAGCATAGCTTTGGAAAAGTTCTCCGATCTGATAAAGAAGCATAACGGCAACACCTTCGCCGTACTCACCTAATACGATGGCACCGATCGTAGCGATCGCCATCAGGAAGTTTTCATCAAAAACCTGTTTATTCTTAATACCTAATGCGGCTTTCCGCAGAATATCATATCCGACTGTCAGGTAAGGGATCAGGAATAGTACTATGATCACCCACTTTGGCAGATCAACTTTTACATACTCTTCCGAGATCAGATAAAGCGGTACAAAGAAGACCGCAGCAATGATGATTCGGATCAATAAACTCTTCTGCTTTTTGTTCATGGTGTCTCCTTAGATTTAGATATAAACTTCGCAGTCATCCTCTACTTTCTTGCAAGCAGCGCGTACGTTCTTCATAACCGTATCCACATCTGCGCCTTCTTCAAATTCCACTTTCATTTTTAAGGTCATGAAATTGACAACAACATCTTTCACACCTTCTGTTTTCTTTGCTGCTTCTTCCATGTTGTTTGCGCATGCTGCGCAGTCGACATCGATCTTGTACGTTTTTTTCATTGTTTTGATTCCTTTCTGGTTTATTTGATTAAACGATTAAGTGGTTGTTTAATTGTTCTATCCGTAGTATACTTGTTTTACAGTAATCCGTCAATCTTTTTTTCTTTCTTTTTGGAAAGAAAAAACCTTGAAAAACGGGGGTTTATCATGGATAGCCTACGCTTACCACATGAGCATGGAGAAAGTGATCAAGTAAAGGAACTGATCGAACAACTTTCGGAAATAGATAAATATCAGGCAATCGCTGAAATCTTCAAACACCTTGATGATGCAAACAGGATCCGGATCTTTTACCTGTTATGCAATTGCGAGGAATGTGTTATTAACATTTCCGCAATTTTAGGTATCTCCAGCCCTGCTGCATCGCATCACTTACGTTTGCTGAAGGACAGACAACTTATTGTGAGCCGCCGGTCCGGCAAGGAAGTGTATTATAAGGCTTCCGATACTGAAGAAAGTCTTCTTCTCCAAAAACTCCTTCGGATTACTTTTGAAAACATATTATCGGAGTCAGATCATTGAAATAATTATCTGGCTCTTCTTTCCAACGCATTTTTAAAGGTGTCGGCTTCTGCCAATGCCTTCAGATCATCATAGGATGCATCTGGGTTGAATTCCCTGATCACCTTTTGCAGATCTTCATAGTTATACGCATTGATCTCTACACTGCTTGCCAGTGTATATTTTTCTTCAAAGTCTTCTCTGCTGTCAGAAGACCAGAACCCCTGCGTGATATGGAAGGACTTTCCTCTTGGTCGGAATTCTTCCGCATGACCTGTAATGGCGTTATACATCACGGCAAAAGATGGTCCGATAATAGAACTGTACTTTCCGACTAAATACTGCAGATCTTCCGATGCAAACATTTGCAGGTTGGTTTCACTGTAACAGTCGATGACTCCCAGTCTGGTGCCTTTTACCATATCCGCCATACGGGAAATACCTAAAACAGAAAGCACCGTATCATACTGGTCACTCTCATATTCCCCTTTGATCTGCTCAAAGAACTGATCCCTGCTGATATAACCAGGACAAATGCATATCTTCAGATCACCTTCCTGAATATGTACCGGCTCCTCGGTCATAGAAAGCTCTTCCGTTGATTTTTCAAATGTCACGTTATAAGCCGATGCCAGCGTATCCAGAATACCCTGTGTCCGTCTTTGATGCATTGCGTTGCCATATGCAGCACCGCCGCTCAAAATGAAATATTCGTTACTGCCTTTTTTTGCTGCATTCTTTTTATCTTTACCTCCGATAAATTGTGCGCAGACAACAGTCCCCCCTGCTGTCATCGCAAAGAGGACCTGGATGACTAAATGATTGATGGAATCAACCAGGGAAACGCCGGAGACAGTAGTTTCTCCAACGGAGGCCACCATCAGGACATCTACCATTCCGATCAGAACTGACAGGAACTGTTCTACGATCAGCGGCCATAAAAGCTGTATCAGTTGTTTCCTTGAAAATAGGGGGTTATTTCCTATGTGCATGACGGGCTTCATGGTCTGCTCCGAAATGTTTTTCATCCTCTCCGCAGACACTGCATTCTTTGGTGATCTTGCCGTCTTTCTCTTCATCCCAGACGCCATATGCGACCATCGGTGAGTCTTTCATAATACATAAACTGATCGTTTCATACATCATAATTCCGCCATGTTTTGCATGGCAGGTAAATAGTTCTTTTCCAAAATAGTCTTTGATCACACCCAGGACATCTCCTTCACGGAAGGTCTCTCCCGGCTGATAGACCGGATACCAGCATCCGGAAACAGGTGCGTCCTCATAAGTGACAGGACTTACCTGTTTTGGAGCCATTCCATGCCGGTGCGCATTCCCTTTCAGGATGCCCAGGAACCGCAGCATGTTTTTAACATCATGCTTATCTTCGTCTACAAGTGTCTTGCACCAGGTGGAATTTCCTCCACGTTCCAGCAAGATTGCCGGGATCCCCAGTTTTCCTGCATAATTGTATGCGCCGCCGGAATTGGACTCCGAAACGACCAGATAATTCACATGTGCGATCTCAGCCATTTTACGGCTGGTCTCTACAACATAATCATTAGCATTTCCCAGACAATAAACAAAGGATTCCAGCCCCTCAAATCCATCTCCGGAATGGAGATCGATAAAGTAATCAAGATGAGGATAAATGACCGTTTCCATCATATAGGCAATCTTATCCGCTACTGTTCCGGAAGCACTTCCCGGGAAAACACGGTTGATATTTTTTCCATCCTCATAGACAAGGCTCATCGTGCGGTGTTCAAAACCTGACCGATTTAATAGTCTGATAATAATGATATTTCCGAATACGTTTTCCGGTTCCAGTTCATCAGCCAGTTCCATGGCTGCCTGGATCCCCACGTATTCTGCATTATGCAGTCCTCCGCAGATCAGGATCGTTTTTCCTTCCTGTGTTCCATTGATCAAGGTAATTGGGATTTCCAGATTTGTTCCTGCAATTGGTAAAAACCCGGAAACCTTTTCTCCCTGCTCTGCTTTCAGCTGTCCGATTTGAAATGCTTCTTTCATTATTCCTGCCCTTTCCTGTTAGCCTATTTATCAGTGATTCACCATGACTCATTTTGAGGAATGATAGCACATTAAAAACTCCCGTTAAAGAAATAATATTTAGTTTTTTTTGGATGTTCCTATTAAAAGAATAACTACCCAAAAGAAAAAGGACTGCTTCTGCAGCCCTTTACAGGTCATTTGTATGATGAATTCTTATTGAATTGTGTTCAAAAATCTTACCATTTGTGAATCCCAGGCATCTTCCAGGCTTTTATCCAGGGAAAAAGCCTTCATTGATGTTCCGGTCGTACAGGTCAGCTTCCCTTCCTGGAAATTCACATTCAGAAACAGGGCATTCACTTCGACCGGCTCAAAATCCAGTCCGGCGTGATCCAAGAATTTCAGGACGACATCCGACGGCATCATAAAAACGATTTTGAACCGCAAAGGAACCTTTTGACCTTTTACGATCTCATAGCAAAGCGGCCGCAGTTTTTTCCAGTAAACTGCTTTTTCCTTGTTTTCCGGTAATGCCAGATCAGCTTCTCCCATGAACTCCTGGTTAATGTGTCCGTCGATCGTAATATTTGTGATCGTACTGAACGAAGCTTCCGTTACCAGAAATCCATCAAAGGTGTCTCTTGCAAATAAGGCAGTCGTAAACTGTTTCAGATTGTCAATCTCTATTGCCCGCATAGTTCGTCCTTATCAATCTACTTCTTCATACTGAGAGGTCTCTGGTGATACCGGACCTTCATAAGTCAGATCTCCATCCGATCCACAGACTGGGCATTTGCCAAAATCTGCGCCAAAGTCTCCGATCAGGTCAATTGCATATTTGTATTTCTTCCCGCATTTTTTGCAGGTATAGCACATATACTGAGCGCCCCACGTCATAAGCTTGATTCCTTTCTCTGTCTAGAAATCGGGGCCGGAACATGATCCGGCCCCAAAATGGTTTGTCAAATTAATCGTTCAGATTATTCTGCTGTGTTGTAAGGAGGCAGGTTCAGCAGCTGACGAGCTTCGTCAGGAGTTGCAACCTCACGACCAAATAACTTAACAGCTTCAACAGCTCTCTTAACGAACTGAGCATTGCTGTCAGCCAGAACGCCCTTGGAGAATAATACGTTGTCTTCCATACCAACACGGATATGTCCGCCAAGTGCGATTGCGCCGTAGAGCATTTCCATTGCGGAATGTCCAACGCCGAAGCAGGACCATGTGAAGTTCTGAGCGCCGACTAATTTTTCAGCTTCTTCCTTCATGAATACCAGGTTCTTCATCGTACCGGTGATACCATTTGCGCAGCCCATGCAGAACTGGAAGTGTACAGGTGTTTTCAGAACGCCTTTTTTGATGTAGTATGCAGCGTTAGCGATCATACCAGGATCAAATGCTTCGATTTCCGGTTTAACACCCCACTCCTGGAAGGAGAGACCGCATCTCTCAAGGAATGCAGGGCTGTTGATGAATAAGCCGCTGTTCAGCCAGTTCATGGAACCGCAGTCATAGGATGCCATATCCGGTTTCAGTTCTTCTACGTGTGCAATACGGATATCGTCATCAGCGTGGATATCGCCGGATGTTGTAAGGTTCAGAACGATATCGCAGTCTTTGTGTGCTTTGATCAGTTCAACAGTCTTTTTGAATCTTACAGGATCCATGATTCCGTTGCCTTCATCATCTCTCATATGAAGATGAGCAACAGCAGCGCCAGCTTTCCAGCACTCGTAAACGTCTTCAGCAATCTCTTCCGGAGTCATAGGAACATTCGGGTTGTCCTTTTTCTTCGGCCATGCGCCTGTCGGAGCAACGGTGATGATTGTCTTGTTCTTTAATGCTTTTAAATCTGCCATTAGTTAGTACCCTCCATAAATAAAAAATTTTAGCTAAAATTTGGAAAATTCGCACAGAAACTTCCACATCTTGTTATAACACTTTACCATTATTATTTCAAGCCGAGAATCCGTATTTCAGAGGTCTGCTGTGATAAATGGCAGTACTAATATTAAATCCGATGAATAAAAAGGCCGCTCTGCAGTTTTGGCTCAAACCAGGTGGATTTTGGCGGCATCACTTTGCCTTCGTCTGTAACGCGGATCAGTTCGTCCATCGTGGTCGGGTAAAGGGCAAATGCCACTTTCATATCTTCCCTGCAGCGTTTTTCGAGTTCTGCGATTCCACGGATCCCGCCGACAAAATCGATCCGCTTATCCGTCCGCGGATCATTGATCCCCAGGATCGGACCAAGAATGTTATCCTGAAGCAGGTTGACATCCAGACAACCAAGTGCATCTGTCTTGATAATAGATGGCTTGGCGATCAGCCGATACCATTTGCCAGCCAGAAACATCGTGATCTCGTTTTTGCGCCTTGGCTGATATCCACCATGCGCTCTTGTCCTCTGCTTCATGATCTTTCGGATCCTCGACACCTCAAATCCTGCCTGCTCGATCTCCTGGAGAAGCTTTCTTGGAGTCAGTCCATTCAGATCTTTCACCGTCCGGTTATAAGGCATGATCAGCAGCTGGTCATGCGGGAATGCCACTGCCATGAAATAATTGAATTCTTCCTTTCCGGTATAATCCGGATTCTTCCTTCTTCTTTTGTCGCATACGGAAGCAGCGCTGGCACAGCGATGATGCCCATCCGCAATATACAAGCTGTCGATCTGGGCAAAAACTTCTGTGATCTTGGCAACTTTTTCCGGCTCATCGATTTTCCATACCAGCTGGTGTACATTATCTGCGGAAACAAAATCGTACAGAGGCTCTTGATGAGTCGCTTTTTCCAGGAGCTGCTTTGTCTGCAAAGTTGCTTGGAAAGCTAAAAACACGAGGCCTGTCTGTGCCGAGCAGATATCGATATGACGCGTCCGGTCATTTTCTTTTTCCGGACGAGTAAACTCATGTTTCTTGATCACATTGTTTTTGTAATCATCCACAGAGAACGATGCAACCAGACCAGTCTGTGTACGGCCGTTCATGATCTCACGATAGATATAGTAGGTTTCTCTTTCTTCTTCGACAAAGATTCCTTTGTTGATATTATCCCGGATCAGGGCTCTTGCCCGCTCATATACTTTGTCGCTGTACATGTCCACATTTCGCGGGAAGGTTGTCTCCGGTCTGACGATCTTGAGAAAGCTCATCGGGTTCCTTACCACGGTATCTCTTGCTTCTTTATTTGTAAAAACATCATAAGGAAGCGTAGATACTCTTTCTACGAATCTTGGTTTTGGTCTGACTGCCTTAAATGGTTTAATAACTGCCATTTGTTCTTCTCCCTTGATCCTCATTTTAAAAGGCGGTCTGTTTGTCCAGACCGCCTTTGATGATTGTTACCTTTTTATTTGCTGATGACTCTTACTTTCAAAATGCCGTCTGCTGTGATCTTCTCTTCTAATTCAGAACAGGATGAAGATGAGCATGAACAGCCCCCGATCTCAAACATGGAATAAGCATAATCACCACGTGTTTTACTGATCATATCTACAACAACAGCGCCAAATGGTTTCAGCAGTTCCTGAATATCTGCTGCGCTGACAGATGCCTTATGTGCGACTGTCAAGCGGCATCCTTTCACTGGACCAAGATCTGCATTCGGGTAGTTAACGGAATTTTTGATATTTCCGTTCTCCATAAAATCTGTCAGTTCCTGTACAGCCATGATCGCGCAGTTGTCTTCGCTCTCTTCCGTTGATGCGCCAAGATGAGGGATGAGGATCGTATTCTTCATCTTAGAAGCACCTTCTGTTGGGAAGTCACAGACATATTTTGCAACCTTGCCTGCTTCCAGGGCAGCTGCCATATCAGGTTCATTGACCAGTGTATCTCTAGCCAGATTGATCACGATGACGCCGTCTTTCATTTTTTCAATGTAAGCAGCATTGATCATTCCGTTTGTGGAATCCATTGCAGGAACATGGATGGTAATCAGGTCGGCAGCTTTTGCCACTTCATCCAGATCATCGGTTGTTTTCACTGCACTGTTCAGAGCCAGCTTTGCTGCATCGCTCAAATATGGATCATAACCAATGACTTTCATTCCCAGTTCCACAGCAACATTTGCAACCTTAACACCAATTGCTCCAAGACCAATTACGCCGAGCGTTTTTCCCAGAATCTCGTGACCAACAAATTTCTTCTTTTCTTTTTCTGTCAGTGCTGCAATATCCGGATTGCCTGCTTCAGACTTGGTCCATGCAACACCACCCATGATATCACGAAGTCCGGCGATAGCTGCAAAGATAAACAGCTCTTTCACACCGTTTGCATTTGCTCCCGGAGTATTGAAAACGACGATGCCCTGCTCTGCGCAGCGGTCCAGCGGAATATTATTGACGCCGGCACCTGCTCTTGCGATAGCCTTCAGTTCCGGTTCAAATTCCATGTCATGCATCTTAGCACTGCGAACCAGGATCATATCCGCCGGTTCTGCTTCTTCTACCTTTACATACTGATCAGAGAAATTCTCCAGACCGCAGGCTGCAATTGGATTTAAACATTTATACTTGTACATAGTTTTTCTTCTTTCTGCTTATTTATTTGCTTTTTCAAAGCCTTCCATGAACTTGACTAATGCTTCTACGCCTTCGTAAGGCATAGCATTGTAAATGGAAGCACGCATACCGCCGACTGTACGGTGGCCTTTCAGCTGCACCAGTCCGTTTGCAGTTGCTTCTTTTATAAACTTAGCATTCAGGTCATCATCACCTGTTACAAACGGAACGTTCATGATGGAGCGGCTGCCTTTTTCCACTGTTCCTTTGAACAATTCGCTGGCATCCAGGAAATCATAAAGCAGTTTTGCTTTCTTTTCATTTCTTTCCTGCATTGCTTCCAGACCGCCCATTTTCTTCAGCCATTTGAATACTTTACCGCAGATGTAAATACCATATGCAGGAGGCGTATTGTAGAGAGAATCATTATCTGCCTGCGTTTTATATTTCAGCATGGTTGGTGTTCCCGGAAGAACATCCTCTGTGATCAGATCCTTACGAATGATAACAACGACAACGCCTGCCGGTCCGATGTTTTTCTGTGCGCCTGCAAAAATGAGTCCGTAATTTCTCACATCACATGGCTGGGAAAGGAACATGGAGCTCTGATCTGCTACCAAAAGTTTTCCTTTTGTATTCGGAAGTACCGGGAATTTGGTACCGTAAATAGTATTGTTCTCACAGATATAAACGTAGTCTGCATTCTCGCTGACCGGAAGATCAGAACAATCCGGAATATAAGAGAATGTCTTATCTTCGCTGCTTGCGATCTTATTTGCCTCGCCAAAGATCTTGCCTTCTGAAAAGGCTTTCTTTGCCCACTGACCGGTCACGATATAATCAGCAACACGGTTCTTCATCAGGTTCATAGGAACTGCTGCAAACTGCTGGGAAGCACCACCCTGTACAAACAGAACTTCATACTCTTCCGGGATACCCATCAGATCGATCAGATCCTGCTTTGCATCGCCAATGATCTGTGCAAACTCGGAACTTCTGTGCGACATTTCCATGACGCCTAAACCGCATCCACGGTAATCAAGCATCTCATCTGCTGCTTCCTGTAAAACTTCTTCCGGAAGGACTGCCGGACCAGCTGCAAAATTATATACTCTTGCCATTTGTTTGCCCTCTTTTTTCAAAAATTTGTGTTTTAGTTTACTCTAATTTGATATATTAATCAAGCACTTTCGTTCTCTGCCACGATAAAATCTTAGTTCTTTTTTTGAATATAAAAAAGCGGGGGATGCTCCCCCGCCTTCAATCATTTTTGAATCTACTCTTCCGGTTTTGTTTCTTCCGGTTCTGCAGGTTCCGGAGCTGCCTCAGCAGCTTGCTCGATCGGTTCCGGAGCTTCTGTTTCTTTCATGGCTTCCTCTGCCTGTGCAGCTTTCTTTCTGCCAAAGAATTTCTTCTCGGACTGTGAAGGAGCTGACGGAACGGAAGCAGCATTTGCTTTCTCAATCTGTGAGATAGCCTGCTTTGACATAGGGATACGACAGTTTTTATTATTGCCAAACTCTACAATAACAGTATCTCCATTGATAGCAACGATCGTTCCATAAAAACCGCTGGTCGTCAGTACGCTGTCGCCAGGCTCGATGTTTGTCATTTTTTCTTCCTGCTGTTTCTTCTGCTTTCTCTGCGGACGGATCATCAGGAAATAAACGATAGCACCGAAAATAACCAGGTAGATTACGATAACCCACCAGCTGGTGCCTTTGGTCTCTGTTCCATCAGCAGCGGCCTGCTGTCCCATACATGAACCAAACAGTAAAAGATTTTGTAAAAAAGTCATATTCGTTCCTCCATTACAGGTTTCTTAGCTTTTTTGTCAGCGCTCTTCCTGAAATCCTTCCAGTTTTTCTTTTTTGAATTCTGCAAAGCGATCTTGCAGGATAGCTTCCCGCGCATTATTGACCATTTTATTATAAAAGAATAAATTATGCAAGACGCAAAGGCGCATTCCCAACATTTCTTTTGCCTTCAGCAAATGTCTGATATAACCCCGGGAATAGTTCCTGCAGGCAGGGCATTGGCATCCTTCTTGGATCGGACGATCATCCAGCTCATACTTGGCATTAAAAAGATTGATCTTTCCGTGATCCGTATAAACATGTCCATGACGACCATTCCGGCTTGGATACACGCAGTCAAAGAAATCGACGCCTCTTTCAATTCCCTCCAATATATTAGCAGGTGTCCCGACACCCATCAGATAGACTGGTTTATTCTGCGGAAGATGCGGCACGGTTACATCCAGGATGTGGTACATTTCCTCGTGGCTCTCTCCAACAGCCAATCCTCCGATCGCATATCCCGGAAGATCCAGTTCACTGATCCTGTCCGCATTGTCCATCCGGATGTCATCAAAGCAGGCTCCCTGATTAATACCAAATAAAAGCTGCTCCCGGTTGATGGTCTCTGGAAGAGAATTCAGCCGTTCCATCTCCTGTTTGCATCGGATCAGCCATCTTTCTGTTCTGGCCACGCTCTCCTCAACATAACGTCTTTCCGCTTTACTGGATGGGCACTCATCAAATGCCATTGCTATGGTGCTTGCCAGATGAGACTGGATCTGCATGCTTTCCTCCGGTCCCATAAAGATCCGTCTTCCATCAATATGAGATTGGAAGGACACGCCTTCTTCTTTGATCTTTCGCAGGCTTGCCAGCGAAAAAACCTGAAATCCTCCGCTGTCAGTCAGGATCGGCCGATCCCAGTTTGTGAACTTTCTAAGCCCTCCAAACTTTGCAACGATCTCATCTCCTGGTCTGACATGCAAATGATAGGTATTGCAGAGCATGACCTGCGTGTTCAGGTCTTTCAGGTCCATGGTCGATACAGCCCCTTTAATTGCCGCAACCGTGGCAACATTCATAAACACAGGGGTATGGATGGTCCCATGCACCGTTTCAAACGTGGCCGCTTTGGCATGGCCATCTAAATGATCAATGGTATATTTACTCACAGACACCTCCTCAATTTCTCAAAGGTCCTGAATTATGCTTCCTTCTTCATTTCTTGAAGGGCATGTCTAATTTACTCTTTGGCTTGTTATTTTGTCAATTAAATGTTAGATTATTATGGAATAAAAAAGAGGAGAAATTGCTGATTATGGATTTTAAAACAAGGAGTCCGGAGCCGAATCTTGATTATGGTTCAAGATCATTTATCTTTTTTGATGCGGTGCCGGTAATTTTGTTTTTTATTGGGGCTGTGCTTTTTAGAAAGCACATCGATAATATCGCTTATCTTATAGCTCTTGGTATTTTGCTGATCGCAACAGTTATCAAGATTGCTCTTTCCTTCTACCGTTTAAGTAATGGGAAAAACAACAAAAGCATGGATGATGCGTTCCAGTTAATTCTGGGGCCGGGTCTGTTCGCCTTTGCTGCAGGTATTTTCTGGAAGATCTTCACTGACCATTCGCTCATTTTTGACGTAGTTGGAAAACCTCCACGCATTATCTTCTTTCTACTGTTTGTTGTCTTTTGGATCTTAAGACTGGTAAATGCCTGGCTGCTGCAGAGAAATGAAGAACCAACACTGGGAAACAGACGTTCCAAATACTGCGACTTAGGATCTAATCTCTGCTTTTTGATCTTCGCGATCCTATGCTTATTTGTCTAATAATAATTCTAATAGTAATAACAAAACCTCCCGTATTCTGATATGTACCCCCTTTCCTGGACAACCAGGAAGGGGGTTTTTCTATGCGATATTCATACGAGTTTAAAAGGAAATGTGTTGATCTGTACCGGGAAGGAAAATGGCCGGAAACGCCGGAAGGAATAAAAGTAAATAACTTC
>JAFWLF010000079.1:0-2691 GCA_017511185.1 Lachnospiraceae bacterium
AGGTGATCTTGGTAAAGTCAGGAAGCAGATAGAAGGTAAGACCTTCTTTTGCGCCAGACAGAGTGCAGGAGTGAATGACAAGGACGATCAGTAACAGGAACAGGATCAGCATCATATATTTTGTTACCTGCTCCAGACCTTTATTTAAACTGAAGGAACAGATCAAAAATCCAATCACGCAGATGATAGCGGTAAACAGGATCTGCTGGCCAGGGTTGGAGATCATAGCCCCGAATGCCTCTCCAGACTGTTCTGCGCTCAAACCGGCATATTCACCGGAAACAAACCCGACAAAGTATTTCAGAAACCAGCCTGCTACGCAGGTATAAAACATCATCAGGACGACGTTGCCGATAAAAGGTAATGGAGAAGACCAGCCCCAGTGCTGCTTTTTGCCCTGCAGGGTCGTAAGCATCTTCAAAGGACTCTTCTGGCTGCCGCGGCCGATGGAAAACTCCATGGTCATGACCGGAATGCCGAGGATGATCAGGAAGATAATATAAAGAAGAACAAACGCACCACCGCCGTTCTGTCCAGTCAGATACGGGAACTTCCACACATTGCCGCATCCGATCGCGCAACCTGCGCTGAGTAAGATGAAGCCGAGACGGCTTCCCAGACGTTCTCTGTTGTTATTCATTTCTCACCTCCGGTGGCAGATGTCTGTTTATCGGAATCCCCACTCCGTAAACCTGCCACAATATTTTAAGAATGTTAAAACTTTTTATAGAAATAGTCAATAGAAAGGGTCTTTCTGTTGATAAAAAGCTTTTTATAAAATAATGAAAAAATTGTTTGACACGGAAAATCGCTTGTAGTACACTATATCCTGCACTATTGTGGAAAAGTGGCCTTTTTGTGCGCGCATTTTTTCGGAAACCGCCAGGCAGAAGGAAACAGAGGCAAGACGGAAAACCGCAGAAATTACAACGAAAAATCCTTAAAAATCAACGTTTCAAGGCGGCCGCGAATATTTAAACAAAGGAGAGATTGCTTTCATGGAGAAAAACAGAATTCGTCCCGTAAAATATGGCAAGGGAATCCGAATGAGTTATTCCAATCAGGAAGAAGTTCTGGAAATGCCAAACCTGATCGAGATCCAAAAATCTTCGTATCAGTGGTTTATTACAGATGGTTTAAAAGAAGTATTCGACGACATATCTCCAATCGAGGATTTCAATCAATCTCTGAGCTTAGAGTTTGTTGATTTTCAGATTGCCCGCGATGACATTAAATACACCATTGAAGAGTGCAAAGAGCGGGATGCAACTTATGCGGCTCCTTTAAAAGTAAAAGTCCGTCTGAACAACAAGGAAACCGGAGAGATCAGCGAGCATGAGATCTTCATGGGCGACATGCCTCTTATGACAGAGACAGGCACCTTTGTGATCAACGGCGCGGAGCGTGTTATCGTTTCCCAGCTGGTTCGTTCCCCGGGCATCTATTTCACACTCAGCCATGATAAATTAGGAAAAGAATTATATGCATGCAATGTGATCCCGAACAGAGGAGCCTGGTTTGAATATGAAACAGACTCCAACGACGTGTACTATGTGCATGCAGACAAGGCAAGAAAAGTTCCGGTCACAGTTCTGATCCGTGCGCTTGGCGTTGGAACCAACGAGGAAATCCTGGAAATGTTTGGCGAGGAGCCAAAGATCCTTGCCTGCTTTGAGAAGGATAATTCCCACAACTACGAAGGTGGTATCCTGGAGCTTTATAATAAGCTTCGTCCGGGAGAGCCGCTGCAGGTGGAAAATGCAGAGAACCTGATCACTTCCATGTTCTTTGATCCGAAGCGTTATGATCTGGCTAAAGTCGGCCGCTATAAATTTAATAAGAAATTAGCTTATAAGAATCGTCTGGTTGGCGCTACGCTGGCTGAGGATGTGATCCATCGCGGCACAGGCGAAGTGATCGCTGAAGCAGGAACCGTTGTAGATGAAGAGCTTGCAGAGCGCATCCAGAACGGTGCAGTTCCATCTGTCCTGGTTCAGGGAGAAGGAAGAGCCGTTAAAGTCCTTTCCAATATGGTGGTTGATATTCAGGAGTACGTCAATCTTTCTAATAAGGAAATGGAAGAGATGGGCATTACCGAGAGAGTATACTATCCGGAACTTGCCCGCCTGATGGAAGAAAACACAAAGAAAGCAGATCTCAAAGAAGCGATCCGCAAAGATGTGCATAACCTGATTCCAAAGCATATTACAAAAGAAGATATTTTCGCCTGCATTTCCTATGGACTGAATCTGGATTCCGGCCTTGGAAACTTTGATGATATCGACCATCTGGGCAACAGAAGGATCCGCAGCGTTGGTGAGCTTCTGCAGAATCAGTATCGTGTTGGTCTGTCCAGAATGGAGAGAGTTGTTCATGAAAGAATGCAGACACAGGATATCGATACGATCACACCGCAGTCCCTGATCAACATCAAGCCGGTCACCGCTGCTGTTCGTGAGTTCTTCGGATCCTCTCAGCTGTCACAGTTCATGGATCAGTGTAATCCTCTTGGTGAGCTGACACATAAGAGACGTCTTTCTGCACTGGGTCCTGGCGGTCTTTCCAGAGATCGTGCCGGATTCGAAGTCCGTGACGTTCATTACACGCACTACGGTCGTATGTGCCCGATCGAGACACCTGAAGGTCCAAACATCGGACTGATCAACTCTCTGGCAAGCTATGCACGCGTTA
>JAFWLF010000008.1:0-2648 GCA_017511185.1 Lachnospiraceae bacterium
GGAAACGAACTGGTCACAGCAAAGAGCGTCTTTTCCTCCAGCGGATATTTGACCGATATCGCGCTATCCAATGACGGCTCCAAGCTGGTTGCACTCTATGTTTATGTCAGTGAAGGAACGCTGGAATCCAAAGCAGTCTTCTATGATTTCTCTCACGGAAACGGTGGAGAAGATATGGTGGTTGGCGGATTCAATCAGTACCAGGGAACCATTTTAACGACCGCGAAATTTATGTCCGGTGGAAAAGTCTGCGTGGTAGGGGATAACGCCCTTACAATTTATAACTTCCAGGGGACACCTTCTATTGTAGCGGAGAATCTGAGTCTGGATGTCCAGATCCAGAATCTGTTTTTTGATGAAAGACACATCGGCATGATCGCAGAAGATGAAATGAGCGAACACAGTTATGTGCTGAAGATCTATAACCTGCAGGGTAAGGAAATATTGAACCGCGGTTTTGACTTTGCATTTAATAAAGCCACTTTTACCGGCGGCGGAGTTGTGGTATATTCCGCCAATGATCTGGAAATGTTCAGCTATACCGGCGTGCAGAAGTGCTCGCTTACGCTGGACGAGCGGATCATGGCAATCTGTACCTGCGGCAATGAGCGGGATCTGGTTTATGGTTCTTCCGTGGATACAGAGTTTATCAGACTGAAATAAGCACGGAAAGGAAAAAACAATGAGCACGGCGGCATGGATCGCTACAGTAGTCGTTATCATAATACTGGTTCTTTTCTTCTTCTACGGATTAAGGAGAGGATTTTTAAAGATCGTCCTGACAACCCTTGCATTGATTGTAACGATCGTGGCAGCAGGCCTTCTGGCACCGCATCTTTCCAAGTGGCTTGGCACGACATTTATCGGCACCGGCATTGAAAAATCCATTGATTCCTATATGGATAAAAAGATCGATAAGCAGTCGGAAGCGCTGGTGAACAAGACAAAGGAGATGCAGGAAACTGTGATCGATAAACTGCCTCTTCCAAAGTTTTTAAAGAAAGATATCAGCAAAAAGAATGAAGCGTCACAGTATAAGCTGCTGGACGTAAGCACGTTTAAAGAGTATATCAGCAAACGGCTCAGCAATATTATACTGCAGGCAATCTCCTATATTATTCTTCTGATCGTGATCTATGCAGTGCTGCGGATCATACTTAAGATAGTTGGAGTGATCGGAAAGATCCCTATTATTGGCGGGATCAACCGGCTGCTTGGAGGCATCCTTTGCCTGGTTGAAGGACTGCTGATCCTCTGGTGTCTCTGCTTCCTGATCACAGCTCTTTCCGGAACTGCTTTTGGAGAAAGTGTTCTGAAGGTGATCAATGAGAGTCCGGTCCTCAAGCTGATCTATGACAACAATCTGCTGGGGATGCTTGTCAGTTCCGTTTTTAAGGCGTCATAATAATTGCAGATTCTGCAGCCCCCTGTTTTACAGGGGGCTTTTTTTATTGTGCAGACTTGCACAATTGCCATATACATTTCTATAAACATTCAATAATCAAAACCATTTTGCTTCCTCATACAATGATATTACCTAAAAAAGGAGAAGAACAAACAAGCACAAGAGACAGCGAGGGCGCCTCCAGGAAACTCCTGGGAATGCCCGCAAAAAGTAAGGAGGAAGTATGTTGCAGATTACAATCAATGGAAATCCGATTACTGCACGGGAAGGAGCAACGATTTACGAAGCTGCTTTCGAGGATAAGTATGCCAGAACACAGTTCGACACAGATATCTTATCCTTGCAGTATTTCAAAGGATTACAGGAAAAAGATGACAGCGGACTGTGTATCGTGGAAGTTCCGGGAAAAGGGATCGTGAACGCTCTGGATACGACAGTCGAAGATGGGATGGCAATTTTAACAAAATCTGCCGAAGTAAGAGAAAGACAGGCAAAAGCTCTGCAGGAAATCTTGGATCATCACGACAGAGACTGCAGAAACTGCAGCCGTACAGGCAACTGTGAACTGCAGGATGTTCAGTACTCTCTCCGTATGACAAAGAAACCAGACAAAGAACCTATAGCGCCGGTTATCACTGATGGAATCATCGTCCGTGATAACAATAAGTGTATCCGCTGCGGCCGTTGTGTTGCTGCATGTGAAAAATATCAGGGAATCGGAGCTATCAAAATGGAAGGTGAAGGAATGAGCGGAAAAGTCGTTCCTTCCAAAGGTGCAACACTGATCGAAAGCGGCTGTGTTGGCTGCGGTCAGTGTATTACAGTATGTCCGGTCGGGGCCCTTCATGAGCGTGATGATGTGGCAGAAGTGTTAAGTCTTGTTAAAGATCCGGATAAGTATGTTGTGATTCAGGCAGCACCGTCTGTTCGCGCTGGCATTTCCGAAGCATTTGGTTATCCAATCGGATCAGGAACAAAAGGAAAATTAGCAGCAGCACTCAGAAAAGTTGGATTTGACAGAGTATTTGATACCGTATTCTCTGCAGACCTGACAATTATGGAAGAAGCAAACGAGCTTGTTGAAAGAATCAAAAGCGGAGGCAAACTTCCAATGTTCACTTCCTGCTGCCCGGGATGGATCAATTATTGCGAAACTTTCCAGCCGGATTTTCTGGATAACTTATCTTCCTGCAAATCTCCACAGCAGATGTTCGGTGCAATGGTAAAGACTTTCCTTTCTGAA
>JAFWLF010000009.1:0-3349 GCA_017511185.1 Lachnospiraceae bacterium
AGCTTCTGCCTTTTTATTTTACTGTTTAAGTATTTGTTTATAAAACAGCTTTGATCTTTTCCAGTGCTGCCTGAAGTTTTTCTGTATCCTGCTCACCTGTTTTCCAAGGAAGGATCGCATTGTCTCCTTTATAACGCGGGATCAGATGAATATGGAAATGGAACACACTCTGTCCGGCTGCTTCATTGTTATTCTGCAGCAGGTTGAAGCCGTCTGCCTGAAAGACCTCTGTCATAACGATCGCCAGTTTCTTTGCCAGCTTATAGGCTTTTGCCAGGATCTCTTCATCAATCTCATAGATATTGGCATAATGCTCTTTGGGCAGGATCAGCGCATGGCCAAGCGTTGCCGGGCCGGCATCAAAGATGACTGCAAAATCATCGTCTTCATATAACTTCATGGTTGGGATATCCCCGTTTGCTAATTTACAAAAAATACACTCAGGATCTTTCATGCTTTTTTCTCCTTTCTTGTAGTTCCTAATATATTAAATGCGATTGCAAGAATAATGCCTAGTACAAATCCGGCTATATGTGCCACCACGTCCACTCTGGTACTCATAAAATTAGAATAGAAGAGAAAGATGATCACAAACCCGATCCGCAGCCACATCATGCCGCGCCCGGTCCGTCCCCGGGTCTTATACGTCAGGACAACCAGGGCTCCGATCAATCCGTAAACAGCTCCGCTGGCACCTGCTGATACCACATCATCTCCTCTTATATAATAAAATGCGGTGGAAATCAGGCTCGCACCAAAGCCGGTCATAAAATACAATGCTAAAAATTTCCAGCGTCCGATCATCCGCTCCATGTTCAATCCTACCAGAAACAGATAGATCATATTGCTTAAAAGATGCATCACGCCGAAATGCATAAACATGTTCGTGATGAGCCGCCAGAACTGATACTTCTGGAACACATACGGGCCGTAGCTGGCGCCCATGGATGCCATATATCCGGCATTGTTTACGTCACCTTTTAATGCCAGGATAATGAAATAAATCAGATTCAGGGCGATCAGGATGATGGTAATGATCGGAATATTCTTGATCCCAAACATCTGCTGCATCTTTGCGTCTCTGGACTGACTGATCGACATTCTGATCCCGTATTTCAGGCCGTAGAAATCGTCCGGCTGATTCTCATAAATACGGATCTCCCGGTTCTGCTCATCCACGATCCACAGGTTTATCCCCACCATCTGCGAATAATGCTTATCTCTTTCCACATCATCGGTGACAAGTATAAACAAAATGTTTCGGGACGGGTAATTCCTAAGCACCTGAAAGCAAAGATTCTCCAGCAGGGATTCGGAAATATACTGTCCTGCACCGTTTCTCATCGGCACACAGAAAATCGGCTCCCCTTCTGCCTGGTTTGCCAATACTTTAAAGTTTGCACCAGATACATTTGTCAGCGCAAAGTTCTGCTGTCCTAAAAATTGTACAATCTCGTCATAAACCATATTGTAAAAATAACATATCCTGCCGGATTGTTCTAGGTTTTATCTTTTGCTGATAAACATCAGATCATTTTCTTTTCCTTCTGCCAAGATGCTTATCAATCTGTATGCCGGCCCGGTTGGATGGGTCCGGCCACGTTCCCATGCCTCTACGGTTTTCTTGGAAACCCCCAAATAGTTTGCAAAAACAATTTGAGTCATTCCGGCTCTGTTTCGTATTTCACGAATTTCTTGGTTATTGTATTCTGTCACAGGCTCAATAACATACGTCGTGGCGCGTGCTGTTCCCGTTCCCTTTTCAAATGCTATCGCTTCTTCCAGTCCCTGGCTAAGATCATCAAATAATTTGCTCATGATTAATACCCTTTCGGTTTTTAGATGCTTCGTCTTTTAATGCTTTTACCAGCTTTTTAAGTACTCCCTTTTCCTCATTTGTAAGACTTTCTTTTTCATTTTTAGTAAAAGCAGTTATTAAATACGTTACCTCATATTCTGCGAAATCTGTATAACATACACGTACACTTCCGCGTTTCCCTCTGTTATCCAATGGAAACCTGACTTTTCGAATTCCTCCTGTTCCTTCAATCACTGGTCCTGACTCTGGATCTTTAAGGAGGATTATTTGCAATGAGCGAAGCTCTTCATCGCCTAATCCAATTTCTTTCCATCGTTTAGTAAATAAAGGGACTTCAATAAATGTTCTTATCAATATTTATTAATATCTCCTTTCAATAATATGCCCTACATTGTAGGGCGTCAAGTGCGTTTAGGAATCATTATGGTTACTTTGGGATCCGCTTGTTTCCAAATTTATTTCGTTTTAAAAAACCAATTAATAAGAGCAGGCGCTATGAGAGCTGCCTGCTCTTTCAAAAACTCCCCTTCTCAATTTCACTTACAACACGGTCAGCTTCGACGCGCCGATCGTCCTTGGGGTATCCAGTTTATCAAACATAACTTCGTTTCCATCCAGAAGATCATCGTAACCCAGTACCGTGCCTTCCCCAAACACTTTATGAAAGACTCTGGTCCCGGCCGGAATCGCTTTTTCCACATCGTCTTCTGTCAAAAGACGTTCTGTACACAGGATATTGGCCTTTGCGTCTGCCAGCAGGTCTTCTTCCAACGGCACATCATATTCCAGAATACCGTCCTCTATTTCCAGCACAAAGCGGGACGGGAAACGGAACCCTGCGCCAGCAACACCTTCCGCATCACTTAAGAACAAACCTTTCTGTGCACGGGTAAAGGCGACAAAGGCCAGGCGGCGTTCCTCTTCCATAGCTGTCAGGTTTTTCACCTTTTTGGATGGGAAGACCCCTTCGTTCATGCCGCAAAGAAAAACATATGGAAATTCCAGACCCTTAGCCGCATGGATTGTCATGATCTTAACTTTATCCGCTGCTGCAGGTTCATCCGCATTCGTATAAAGTGCGATGTGATCCAGAAAATACATCAGATCTGCTTCTTCTCCGCAAGTTGCTTCAAAGTCGTATATCAACTGTTTCAGCTCTGCCAGATTATCCAGCCGCTCCTGGTCTCCTTTGGTCCGCAGCATCCGTTCGTAGCCGCTTTTATCCAGGATCTTGGTCAAAAGCTCTGAGACCGTCAGCTGATCTTTCAGGGTGATCATTTCTTCGATCAGCGCAATGAACCCATCTGCCTGTGTCCCTTTCAGGTTTTCATCATCATGATATTTCTGCAGAGTGCGGTATAAGGTTTGTCCCTCTGCCTCTGCTTTGCTCTTCAGAAAGGCAACACGGCTTTTGCCGATATTGCGCTTTGGATTATTGACGATCCGAAGGAAGCTTAAATCATCCTGGTAGGCCAGCATCCGCAGATAACTCAGTGCCGTTTTGATCTCTGCCCTTTCAAAGAACTGCAC
>JAFWLF010000080.1:0-10682 GCA_017511185.1 Lachnospiraceae bacterium
ACAGTTGTTGCACAGATGGAAAATGTAAGCAAAGCTGCAGATTCTCTGCATATGACGCAGTCGACGCTTTCTAAAAATATATTGAGACTGGAGGAAGAGCTTGGTGTTCCTTTATTTGACAGGCATGGGAAAAAGCTGTTTTTGAATGAGCAGGGCAGCCGTTTTCTGGATACCTGTCGGAAGACACTACAGGATGTAAGTGAAGCAAAAGAGGAGATGCGAAGGTCTTTAGGAAATCCGGAGAAGAAGATCCGTATAGCTATTTGTGGAGGACTCTACAAATTGTTTCAATGCATGGTAGCGTTTCAGAAAAAATATCCGGAAGCTACGTTTGATGTAGATACACAGGCGGAGTATCAGGAGTATCTTGATATCAATGCATATGATGTGGCTATCTATCCGGATGAGAACCGGTTCCGGAAATTTAGGGGATATGATTTTGGGGATGAAGTATTGCTGCTGGCAAGAGCGAAAAACCTGGTTGCACCGAAGCATTATGTTTTTATGAATATTAACGGAAGAACCGAGTTCGCTTATCAGTTCTTTTCTTCCATCAGTGATCCGGATATCTCTTTCTGTTTTGTTAATAGCGGCGGAGCGCATCTGCAGATGATCACCTCCGGGTTGGCGCAGGGGTTTGTTCCTGAAGAAATGAGTGATTTACATAAGGACGACAGCATCCTTTTATTCCCTGCACCGAATGATAAATATGTGCGTAAAATGAAGATCTGCTTTAAGCGGGAGAGGCGCCTGTCACCGATGGCTGCAAGTTTTTGTGCTTTTGCAAAAGACTATTTCCATCTTTCCGGTCAGGATCCAACTCAAACGCAATGATTACATCAGAATAATGATGCCTTTATATTCTGATTTGGGATAAGGAAAGAAAAACCTGTACGCAGTCATTGCTTTTTATACAGCAATAGCATACAATCAGATTGTACAGATTTTAGTACAATCAGGAGTGCAGGATGGGAACAATGTATGGCGGCTATATGGGCCGCGTGGTGCAGATCGATCTGCCGACGAAAGAGATCACCGAATATCCCTGGAATGACAGGGAAAGGGAACTGTTTATCGGCGGCAAGACGATGGCGGATAAGATCCTTTACGATAATCTGAAAGGGACGGAAACGGCTTTTTCGGATGAGAATATCGTTGTCATTTCTACCGGACCTTTGACCGGAACGGGAGCGCCGTCTTCCGGCCGGTTTAATATCTCCGGCATTTCACCGCAGACCGGGCATATCGGCACTTCTAACTGCGGCGGTTCATTTGGTTATTATCTGAAACGGGCTGGTATTGATGCGGTCATCCTTAAGGGCAGATGCGATAAGCATACCTGGATCGAGATCAATAACGGCTCTTTTGTTTTTCATGATGCAGATGAAGATGGCTTGTGGGGGCTTAAGGCATCGGCAGCTCAGGAGCGCCTTCATGAACTGATGAAGGAAAGCAAAGGCGGAAAGGATATTCGCCACGGGCAGCTGGTCATCGGACCGGCAGGCGAAAATCTGGTCCTTTATTCTGCTGTGATCTCTGATGAGAGGGCAGGCGGGCGTACCGGCATGGGCGCCAATCTGGGATATAAAAACATCAAGGGCATCGTAGCCTATGGAAACCATGCCTTCAACATCAAGAATCCGGAACAGGTGAAGATCTGGAATGCGAAGTGGTTTGACTATCTGAAGAACCATCCGCTGACCGGCAATCAGCTGCCGCGTATGGGCACGGCCGGGCTGGTTTCTTCCATGCAGATGCGGAGCATGCTTTCCACTAAAAACTACAACTACGGTCAGTACGAAGACTTTGACATGGTCAACGGCGAGACGCTGGCTGAGGATTACAACATCGTCAACCAGGGATGCCTGACGTGCCCGATCAAATGCGCGCGGACGGTCAACGTGAAAGGAAAAGAGGTCAAGGGTCCGGAGCTGGAGACGTTAGGCCTTTTGGGCGGCGGCATCCTGAACAATGACCTGCAGAAGATCTGCGACTGGAACAACGAGCTGGATGAGCTGGGCATGGATACCATTTCCTGCGCATCTACGATCGCCTATGCGATGGAAGCCAATGAGAAGGGCCTTTGGGACAATGGTCTGGAGTTTGGAAAGACGGATGGTCTTTCTCAGCTTTTTGAAGATATTGCATACCGGCGCGGCATAGGGGACGATCTTGCGAACGGCAGCCGGAAATGCTCGGATAAATATGGCGGCAAGGAATTTGCCATCCAGTCGAAGGGGCTGGAGCTGGCGGCTTATGAACCGCGGCGTGCTGTTGGTCAGGGACTTGGATATGCGGTTTCCAACCGTGGCGGCTGTCATCTGAACGGCGGCTATCTGGTCATTCTGGAAGGACTGGGCCTGTTTACCAATCCGCAGACGCCGCATGCCAAGGCTGACTTTACCATGCTGTTCCAGGACCTGATGGAAACGATCAGCGCAACGGGGCAGTGCCTGTTTACTTCTTACGCCTTCTTCCCGGGATTTCTGATCACCCGGCCGAACGGCGTTGTGACGACCATCTTTAATGCTGCTATTCCGTTTATCGGCGGAGTGCTCAGGCTGATCAATAAATTCCCGACGGTGCTGGCGCTGCATCTGCCAATTTTCCATCATACTAAGGCGATGGAGCTGGCGGTCGGCATGCCGCTGAAGTTTGGCAGTTATATCCGCTGCGGGGAGCGTGGCTATACATTAGAGCGTGCACTGGACTGCAAGTTTGGTATTTCTGCCAAGGATGACACGCTGCCGAAACGGCTGACGGATGTCCCGCAGGATCCAAATAACCCAAAGACGAAGGTGCCGCTGGATAAGATGAAAAAGACATATTACAAGGCGCGCGGTTGGGATGAGAACGGCGTTCCGACCCTGAAAACACTGCGCAAGCTGAAAATTGTCGGGTAAGGCCGGGAGGATAGAGAATGGTTACGGTGAAATTGTTCGGCCTGTTCCGGCTGGATACGGGGTTGAAAGAAATAAAAGCGGAGGCATCTTCCGTGAAAGAGCTTTATCCGATTCTTTTGGATGAAGCAAAGAAGGTCAACCCGACCACCATGATCACAGCGGCAGACATTGACGGCTGCATCGTTGTGATCAATGGGAAGCAAAGCAAAAAGAACAGCAAACTGAGAGACGGCGATACCGTGTTTCTGATGTCGCCGGTATGCGGAGGCTGATATGGCACACAGGATCACGGATGACTGCATCGGATGCGGTCTCTGTGCAACGAATTGTCCGGTAAATGCGATCACCGGCGATTTTAAGGATAAACCGAATATTGATGAGGCACTGTGCATCGACTGCGGTTTGTGCAAGTCCAACTGTCCGCGCGATGCCATCCTGGGCCCGGGCGAGGAGGCCCCTGTCAGGGAGATGGCTGAAGATGCTGTTGAGTCTGAGACAGCTGCTGCAGTTGAGGCGGAGGATGCTGCCCCGGCTGTGACATCGCCAGCAGCTGCTGCAGTGGCGGAAACGGTGACATCGGCGGCTGAATCATCGCCAGCGGAATCATCGCCAGCGGCGAAACCGGTCAGGAAATCCGGGCGGAAACATCCGGAATTTGACAAAGCATCCTGTGCCGGATGTTCGGTCTGCGTTGTCAACTGCCCGAAGGATATCCTTCGGATCACGGAACCGTCACACCACGGCTCCATCCACAATGTCGCATATCTGACTGACCGGGAGGCCTGCATTGGCTGCGGCATCTGCGCGAAAGAGTGCCCGATCGGCGCCATTTACATGGTAGAGGACGGGGAGAAACCGGTGTATATCAATAACACGAAAGGATTGGTTGATATGTTCAACAAGATTTATTGCAGGATCTTCCAGGCGGTCATGAAGGTGGCGAATTATTTTCTGGGCTACCGGATGCCGGAGTATATCAGCGGGCCGGGCAGTATCAGAAAGCTGCCGGGGCTGATGAAGGCAAAGGGCGCGAACAACGCGCTGGTCGTGACGGACAGCAACCTGATGCAGCTGGGCCTTCTGGACAACATGCTCAAGGCGCTGGATGATGCCGGCCTGAAGTATTCTGTCTTCAGCGATCTGGCGGTCAACCCGACGACCAAGAACGTGGAAGAGGGATATCTGATCTATAAGAAGAACAACTGTCAGTGTATCGTGGCATTTGGCGGCGGTGCGCCGATGGACTGCGCAAAAGGTATTGGCGCGAAGAGCTGCCATCCGAAGAAGACGGCAACGCAAATGCAGGGCCTGATGAAGGTCATGCACAGGCTTCCGCTGTTTTTTGCCATCCCGACTACATCGGGCACGGGTTCCGAGACAACGGTGGCAGCCGTGATCACGGATGATGAAACGCATCATAAGGCGTCGATCAATGACCCGAACCTGATCCCGCACTATGCGATCCTGGATCCGGAGCTGACCAAGGGCCTTCCGCCGAAGGTGACATCCACGACGGGTATGGATGCGCTCTGCCACGCGGTGGAGGCTTATACTAATAAAACTTACAATACGCCGCTGGAGGATCATCTGGCAAAAGACGCGGTCCGCCTGATCCATAAGAGCCTGCTGAAGGCTTATCAGGATGGCTCCGATCTGGATGCCCGTCAGGATATGCAGTTTGCGGCATTCTTTGCAGGGCGTGCGTTCACCCGTGGCTGCGTGGGATACGTGCATGCGGTCGGCCATACGCTGGGCGGTCTGTACGGCGTGGCGCATGGTCTGGCGATGAGTGTGATCTTGCCACACGTGATGCGGCAGTTCGGGCCTGCGGTCTATTCCAGACTGGCGGATCTGGCTGATGTCTGCTGCATGGACGGCGATGACGATAAAGAAAAGGCGTTGAACTTCATCAAATGGATCGAGGATATGAAGCGGCAGATGGATATTCCGGAGCGGTTCGACTGTATTAAAGAGGAGGATATTCCGCAGATCATCAAATGGGCGCTGGCGGAGGCTAATCCGCTGTATCCGACGCCGGTCACCTGGAACAAGAAGAATCTGCAGCAGCTGATCGCCGGGATCAGTGAGTAGAGAAGAGAAACTGGCAAAAGGGAGCTGGTTTTGGAACATAGAGTAGGTTTTGTGGACATTTAAGAAGGCTGCCGTGAGGAACGGCAGTCTTTTTTTGGTCTGATTTGTCTTTTTTTTGAGTGGACCAAATGAGGTTGAGCTGTTGTTTGGTCCATTTCATGTTTTTCCTATATTTGGACCAACTGTTTTGTTGTCGATATTTGGTCCGCTGCGTTTTTTCTTAGTTTGGACCATTTTTTAGGGAGCCGTTATTTGGTCCATTTTGAATTATTGTTTATTTGGACCATATTATTTGCATTCTTTTTTTGGTCCATCGTAGATTTTTGCCAGATTGGACCAAATTGCTGTTTATTTGGTCTTGGTCCAATTCTTTTTTTCATCATATGGACCAAACAGGTGCCGGGTGATCCGGGGCTCTATTGCAAAACAGGCACAAATACCAAACAGGCATATATTCAAAACAGGAACAAACACAAAACAGGCATAAAAAATACACCCAAGCGGAGTCGAACCGCTATTTCAGGCTCCGGAGGCCTGCGCTCTATCCATTGAGCTATGGGTGCTTAAGGGGTACGCGGGGTACGTACTGTGGCATTATAGCATAAGGATTCGTGATTTACAAAAGAATATTGGGATATTTTTACCAAAGCTTTTTTCTTGTATTGGAAAATGTACAATGGTATAATTTTTCACGTATATGCACTAAGTGAATTGTATTTTTATTTATACATTACAGGAGGAACTTTTCTATGGCCAGAAAAATGAAAACTATGGATGGAAATACGGCGGCAGCTCATGTTTCCTACGCGTATTCTGACGTCGCTGCTATCTATCCGATCACTCCATCTTCCGTTATGGCAGAGCTTGCTGATAAGTGGGCTACAGAGGGGCTGAAAAATATCTTCGGAAGAGAAGTGGCTGTTACTGAAATGCAGTCCGAAGCGGGTGCAGCTGGTGCTGTCCACGGGTCATTGGCAGCAGGCGCGCTGACAACCACCTTTACCGCTTCCCAGGGATTGCTCTTGATGATCCCGAACATGTACAAAATCGCCGGAGAACATCTGCCGGCAGTCATCGATGTATCCGCACGTGCCATTGCGTCACATGCATTATCCATCTTCGGTGACCACTCCGATATCTATGCATGCCGTCAGACCGGTTTTGCATTTCTTTGCGCAAGCAGCGTACAGGAGGTCATGGACCTGACCCCGGTCGCACACTGCAGCGCCATCAAAGGAAGAGTTCCATTTGTTAATTTCTTTGACGGATTCCGTACCTCCCATGAGATCCAGAAGATCGAAGTCTGGGATTATGAAGATCTGGCAGATCTGGTTGACTGGAAAGCCATTGAAGAGTTCAAGGCTACATCCATGAACCCGGAGCGCGGCAGCCAGTGGGGCAGCGCACAGAATCCGGATATCTTCTTCCAGGTCCGTGAAGCAAGCAATCAGGATTATGATGCGCTTCCGGCAGTCGTGGAAGACTACATGAATAAGATCAACGAAAGGATCGGCACCGATTATAAACTGTTCAACTATTATGGAGCAGAGGATGCCGAGCACGTGATCATCGCGATGGGTTCTGTCTGCGAGACCATTGAAGAGACGATCGACTTTTTGAACGCACAGGGCGGCAAGTTTGGTGTCGTTAAAGTACGTCTGTACAGACCGTTCTCCGCTAAACATCTGATCGATGTCATTCCGGAGACTGTAAAACAGATCAGCGTTCTGGACAGAACAAAAGAGCCGGGCAGCCTGGGCGAGCCATTATATCTGGATGTCGTCGCTGCTTTAAGAGGTTCCAAGTTCCACAACACCCCGATCTTCTCCGGCCGTTATGGATTAGGTTCCAAGAACACCAGCGCTGCACAGATCATCGCAGTATTCAAGAATACAGAAAAGAGCGAGTTCACCATTGGTATCACGGACGATGTCACCAACCTGTCTCTGGACAGCTCCTACAATCCGGTCACCGTTCCGGAATCCATCATCAACTGCAAGTTCTGGGGACTGGGAGCAGACGGTACCGTTGGTGCTAACAAGAACTCCATCAAGATCATCGGCGATAACACTGATCAGTACGTACAGGCATATTTTGATTATGACTCCAAGAAATCCGGCGGCGTTACTGTTTCCCACTTGCGTTTCGGCAAGACGAAGATCAAATCCACCTACCTGATCGACAAAGCGGACTTTGTGGCATGCCACAATTCCTCTTATATCCGTAAATACAACATGGTCCAGGATCTGAAGGACGGCGGAACATTCCTGCTGAACTGCCCATGGGATGAAAAAGAATTAGGCGAGAACCTTCCTGGCCAGGCAAAGAGATATATTGCAGAGCACAACATCAACCTTTATACCATCGACGGTATTAAGATCGGTAAAGAGATCGGTCTGGGCGGAAGGATCAACACAGTCCTTCAGTCTGCATTCTTCAAACTGGCAAACATCATTCCGGAAGAAGAAGCTATCCGTCTGATGAAAGAAGCTGCAAAGAAGACATACGGCCGTAAGGGCGAGGATGTCGTCAACATGAACTATGCAGCTATCGATGCCGGTGCAAAGAATGTTGTTAAGGTTGAGGTTCCTGCTGACTGGAAAGACGCAAAGGATGAAGAACTTGGCGTAACATTCACCGAGGGCAGAAAAGAAGTGCTTGACTTTGTCAACACCATCCAGAAGAAAGTTTCCGCACAGGAAGGCAACACGATCCCTGTTTCCGCATTCAAAGATTATGCAGCTGGTTATACACCAAGTGGTGCCGCTGCTTATGAGAAGAGAGGTATTGCAGTCGATGTTCCTTGCTGGAATGCAGACAATTGTATCCAGTGTAACCAGTGCGCATATGTCTGCCCGCATGCAGCCATCCGTCCGGTCATCATGACAGAGGAAGAACTGAAAGCTGCACCGGAAGGCACGAAAGCAAAAGATGCAACTGGTCTGCCGGGATTGAAATTTGCTATGACGATCTCCGTCTTAGACTGCACAGGCTGCGGTTCCTGTACCAATATATGTCCTGGCAACAACAAGGCTGATACCCTTAAGCTTCAGCCGCTGGAGAGCCAGATGAACGAGCAGGATGTCTTTGCTTACGGTCTGACGATCGATGAGAAACCGGAAGTGGCAGAGAAATTCAAACCATTCTCCGTTAAGGGAAGCCAGTTCCGTCAGCCTCTGTTGGAGTTCTCCGGTGCATGCGCAGGCTGCGGTGAGACCCCTTATGCAAAATTGATGACACAGCTGTTTGGCGACAGAGCTTATATTGCAAACGCAACCGGATGTTCCTCTATCTGGGGCAACTCCTCACCGTCCACTCCTTACACTGTAAACAAGAAGGGACAGGGTCCTGCATGGAACAACTCCCTGTTTGAGGATGCAGCTGAGTTTGGATATGGTATGGTTCTGGCTAACAATGCTATCCGCGGTGCTCTGAAAGAGAAAGTGGAGCATATTGCTGAAAACGCAAAGACTGAAAATGTTTCTGCAGCTGCAAAAGAATGGCTTGATACTTTTACAAACGGTGCTGCTAACGGTCCTGCAACGGAAAAACTGATCGCTGCTCTGGAAGGTACTGACTGCTCGAGCAAGAACGTGCAGGCAATCCTGCAGCAGAAAGAATATCTCTCCAAGAAATCCCAGTGGGTATTCGGTGGAGACGGATGGGCATATGATATCGGCTTTGGAGGTCTGGATCATGTCATCGCCAGCGGCAAAGATATCAACATCCTGGTATTCGATACCGAGGTTTATTCCAATACAGGCGGCCAGTCCTCCAAAGCTACTCCGACCGGTGCAACGGCTCAGTTCGCTGCAGGCGGCAAGGATGTGAAGAAGAAAGACCTGGCACAGATCGCTATGAGTTATGGCTATGTCTATGTCGCACAGATCGCTATGGGTGCTGATATGAATCAGTGCGTGAAAGCTTTTGCAGAGGCAGAAAGCTACGAAGGCCCATCTCTGATCATCGCTTACGCTCCATGTATCAACCATGGTATCAAGGGCGGCATGAGCACGGCGATGGCAGAAGAGAAGAAGGCTGTTACCAGCGGATACTGGAACCTGCTTCGCTACGATCCGAGACTGAAAGAAGAAGGCAAGAATCCGTTCATGCTGGATTCCAAAGAAGCTTCTACCAATTATGTAGACTTCCTGCATAACGAGGTTCGTTATACGGCTCTGGAGCTTCAGAATCCGGAGAGAGCAAAAGAGTTATTTGCAAAATCCGAGGCAGAAGCAAAAGATCGTTACGAGTACCTGAAGAAGCTGGCAAGCATGGAATAATTCCTGGAGGGAATAAGTCCTGTTTGTTAAACAAAAATTCACAATTTCGGTTATAATAATTTATTGACCCGGGTGCCTGGCTGCACAAGTCAGGCACCTTTGTGTTTTAGATAAGATAATAGACCATCATACATAGGGCAAGAGCGGTGGAAAACACAGAAGATATAATTGAAGAGAAAACAGAAGAAATAATCGAGGAAGACCGCGAGGAAGAGGCCAAGGAAGAAACCGGAAAAGAGGCCAAAGAAGAAACCGAGGCCAAAGAAGAAACCGAGGCCAAAGAAGAAACCGGGGAAGAGAAAAAGGGATTCTTCCGAAAGGTCTGGACTGGGATCAAAAAAGGCTATTCTTACTTTAACACTTTTTTCAGCACCAAGAGCAATCTCTACACGGGGCTGACAGTTGTTTTGTTACCAATCGCATTGACGCTGGCTGTGGAGATGATCTCACGCAGTTCATTTCTGGCTGGATTTCAATTTCTTTTCCAGCATCCTGTGGCATTTGTAGTTAACTGCCTGATCATCGCCTGTACGGTTCTGATCGCGCTGCTGTTCCGCCGGCGGGTGTTTGTCTATCTGATCGTATCCGCATTCTGGATCGTGATGGGATGCATCAATCAGAGCCTCCTGGCCCGGAGAGTGACCCCGTTTAATGCAACGGACATCTTTATGGTGAAGACAGGTTTGCGGATCGCTGATAAATACGTCAGTCCGGTCACGGTCATTATCACCATTGTGGTTGCGGTTCTTGCGCTGGCATTTCTTGTATTTGTTTTCCTGAAAGGGCCGAAGATCAAGGATGAAATCAGACGGATCAGGAACGCCGTTGTGATCGCCGGAACTTTTGCCGTGACGCTGATCGTTTTAAGTATTGCGCTGGATACCAATCAGATCGCGCGGACGTTCAACAATCTGCCGAATGCCTATAAAGCGTATGGTTTTACCTATTGTTTTCTGAATTCTGTTTTTGACAATGGTGTTCACAGGCCGAGCAACTATTCGGACCAGGAAATCGTAGGTCTGATCGATGATACCAAAAATAAAGAGATTCAGCTGGATGAGCCGCTGGAGGATATGCCGAACATCATTATGGTGCAGCTGGAGTCTTTCTTTGATATTACCCGCATGGACAACCTTTCGTTTTCCAGGGATCCGATCCCGTATTTCCGGGAGCTGATGGAGAACAGCAACAGCGGCTATCTGGAAGTGCCTTCGATCGGTGCGGGTACATCCAATACAGAGTTTGAAGTTCTGACCGGCATGAATCTGGATAATTTCGGATCCGGTGAGATTCCGTATAAAGGGGTCCTGCTGAAGCAGACCTGTGAGAGCATCGCTTATGATCTGGAGCCAAGCGGCTACACATCCCATGCGATCCACAACAACGACGCAACGTTTTATCAGAG
>JAFWLF010000081.1:0-52599 GCA_017511185.1 Lachnospiraceae bacterium
AATTCGATTATCAAGGTCATCTTGTAAGCTAAAAGTAGGATAGTTAATAATTATGGGCCCGGCCGGTGAGTGCCGGGCCTTTTTTTGTGGGATTACTCCTATATAATCAAAAAGTTTATTTGGGAGTAATTTTCATCGCGAAAATTACTCCCTTTTTGTGCATTTTGTTTCTATTACTCCTATATGAAAACTTTTTCAATTTAGGAGTAATATTTTTATCCCAAAACAGGCTAAAAATGGCCATTTTACTCCCATAGAGATTTTTTTGAAAAAAGGGAGTAATTTTGAGCACAAAAAATACTCCCTTTTTGTTAAATAGGTTTCAAGTTAATAATTTGTTAACAATAAGGGCTGCTCAGGCCTGTAATGCAGAAAAACCATCCATTCCCCCAAGGAATGAACTCATAATGATTTATCGTTTTTTTATTCTTTCAACTTCCCATAAAATGAAAGCACATAGGGAGAATCTTTAGATTATTTGTAATTTTCACGGTAATCGCATCTAAAGATACATTCCTGCAGAGACTGGTTATTTATTTCAAAAGCTTTTCCGCAAGCCGGAATCCATGATTAATCCGAAAGTCACAACATGGATCATTCCGCAAGTCGGAAAGCATGAACTTTTCCGCAAGTCGGAATCATCATGAGCCAGTCGGCATCCGCCGGGATGAACCTGACGGGAGATAACTTGGTTAGTAATGTATGAACATCATACAAACAGGAGGAGAAAGAAATGAAGAAATTGAAAAAAGTTGCAGCACTTGTGCTCGCTGCTGTTTTCGCGATCGGACTGCTTGCAGCCTGCGGTAACAAAGGGGGAGATACTCCGGCACCGGTTGGCAGCGGTTCTTCATCCAGCGCTGGCGGCGAAGCTGTGATCAAGATCGGTTATGTCAGCCCGGTCACAGGTCCTTTATCTCACTTCAGCGTTGGTATGGACAACACCATCAAGAACGTAGAAGCAAAGATGAATGAAAAAGGCTATGACATCGGCGGCGTTCATTATTCGGTCAAGATCATCAAAGGCGATTCCGAGTCTGATCCGGTCAAGGCAGCAGAAGTTGCAAAGAAACTGGTCCAGAGCGATGGTTGCCAGATCCTGCTTGGTGAGTGGACACCGGATACGATGAACCCGGTATCCGAGGCAGCTGAGCAGTTGAAGGTTCCATGTATCGTTGACGGCGGTCCGGACATCAGCTGGACGGCAGCAGGCCCATATGACTATTCTTTCGCTTGCGCTATGAGATATGAGAAGCAGGTCAGAGAATACTTTGAGGCGTTCGAGAAAATGAACACCAACAAGAAGATCGGTCTTGTACTTGATTCTTCTATGGACGGTGTCGGCATGCTTGAGCTGGTGAAACAGATGGCAGCTGAGTATGGCTACACCATTGTTAACCCGGATGCAAATGAACTTGCACAGGAAGGCGCAACCGACTTCACCGCAATCGTTCAGAAGATCCAGGCAGAAGGCGCTGACATTATGCTGGCATCCCTTCTTGGCTTCCAGCTTTCCGGCCTTTGGGCAAACGTTGACTCCCTTGGATATCATCCAAAATTCGTCATCCTTTCCAAAGGTATGCACTTCTCATCTGACGTTCTGACACTGACGAACGCAGCAGGCGAGTGCACAGGCGCTTACACATGTATTGAGACACAGTGGACCCGTGAGTATCCGTTTACATCCTCACTGCTCGGAAAGACCGCTGAAGAACTTTCCGCAGACTTTGAAGAGAATGTAAAAGAAGCTCCGGACGTAACGATCGGATGGGACTATGTCTTCTTTGATCTGATCGACCAGGCTCTTAAGACAACCAAGTCTCTGAGCAGCGAAGACATTGTTGCAGCACTGGAAGCAATCCAGGGATTTGACTGCATCTATGGAAATCTGAGCTGTGATGATGAGCACGTATTTGAAACCCCTATCACTTTCGGTCAGTGGGTACCGGATGAGAAGTGGGGACTTCACAAAGTGGTTACCAGCTGCAGCTCCGTTCCGGAAGCAGAAGCAATCATGCAGCCACAGGTTGAAATGCAGTGGAAATAACATAATTGCCAAAATGGGTATGCCGGCTTTTTAGCCGGCGTACCCGCTGAGGGAGGATCCATTGAATACTATTTTATCAGTAAAAGATCTGGGGATCGCTTTCGGCGGAAATAAGGTCCTGGATTCCATCAACTTTACGGTGGGAGAGGGCGAAGTGCTCGGTATCATGGGACCGAACGGCGCCGGAAAAACGGTGCTGCTGAATATTATTTCCGGCATCTTGAAAGCGGACCACGGAGAGATCATCTTTCAAGGTGAAAACATTTTAAAAGAGAAGATTACAGAACGGACGGCCAAAGGAATAGGGCGGACCTTTCAGGTGCCGCGCGCTTTTGAGCATATGTCCGTTTATGAAAATATATTAGCAAGCGTGGTCTACGGCCAGCGTGTTTCAGAGAAAGAGGCGCGTAAAAAGGCGCTGGAGATCTTAGAACTTGTGAAGCTGGATGACCGGGCGAACGAACCTGCAGGAAAATTGAGACTGATCAACCGGAAGCGTCTTGAAATCGGTGCGGCACTGGCATCGGATCCGAAGCTGCTTCTGCTTGATGAGGTAGCCGGCGGTCTGACCAGCGCAGAAGTAGCAGAAATACTGGATATCGTCAAGACGATCAAAGCAAAAGGCGTGAGCATCATCTGGATCGAGCATATCATCAAGACGCTGATGGAAGGCACCGACCGCATCATGCTGATGGCTGGCGGCAAGGACCTGATCACAGATACGCCGCAGGAAGTCATGAAATCCAGTATCGTGAATGAAGTTTATATGGGAGCAGATGAAGATGATTGAGAAAGAAAAATTGCTTGAAGTTAGCGGGCTCGACGTCTTCTACGGCGACCTGCAGGCAGTCAAAGATGTAAACCTGGAAGTGAAGAAGGGCGATATGGTATCGCTGATCGGCGCGAACGGTGTGGGAAAATCCACCATTCTGCAGGCCATCATGGGTCTGATCAAACCGAAGGCAGGCACCGTGACATGGAAGGGCGAAGTCATCACCGGCAAAGCGACCAACAAGATCGCGCAGATGGGGCTGGCGATGACACCGGAAGGCAGCCATATTTTTGAGGACATGTCCGTGTATGAAAACCTTCTGCTTGGCGCTTATCCAAAGCACGCCAAAGCCAGAAGGGCAGAGAGCCTTGCGCTGGTCTATAAGACCTTTCCGGTTTTAAAAGAAAAAGAAAAACAGACTGCGACCTTCCTTTCGGGCGGGCAGCGGCAGATGCTGGCCATCGCCAGGGCGATGATGGCAAGTCCGGAGCTGATCATCTGTGATGAGATCTCCCTTGGTCTGGCGCCGGTCATTATCAAAGATATTTATGCATCTCTGCATGAGATCAACAAGAACGGAGTGAGTTTCCTTCTGGTTGAGCAGGAGACAAAGCGCGCGCTGAAACATTCTGATTACGCTTATGTGATCGTGCATGGCAGCGTGGTGCTGGAGGGCAGAAGCAGTTCTCTGACAGAGGAGGAGATCGCAAAGGTTTACTTCGGTGTAGAACAGCAGCCGAGAGAGGAAGGAGGTATCGTCTAATGTTACAGGCAGTGATCACAGGCCTTTTGCTTGGCGGCCTTTACGCATTAATTGGCGTCGGCCTTTCTTTGATCTTCGGTATCGTCAAGGTGACAAATATCGCGCATGGCGATCTGATGATCGTGGCGACGTTCTTTATCATGGTGATCATTCAGCACATTGTCGGCAACATCTATCTGGCACTGGCAATCACGATCGTCATCATGGCGATCCTCGGATTCCTGATCCAGAAGTTCCTGATCAACACCGTCATCGACCAGGGCGCTGAGACGGCCATGCTGGTCATGTTCGGATTGTCGATCGCTATCAAAAATGCGCTGACTCTGATCTTTGGTGCAGGCAACAACGCACTTCCTTCCCCGGTAAAGGGGATCAACTTTATAAAAAGTGAATTGGTGTCCATTTCAGGTCAGTACGCCGTCAACTTTATAGTGGCGGTCGTACTGATCGTAGGTCTTGCGCTGCTGATGGACAAGACGCCGCTGGGGCGTTCCATCCGGGCAGCATCATCCGATACGATGGCGGCCGAGCTGATGGGCATCAACACGAAATCGATGTACGTCTGGGCAATGGCCATTACCATGGGCGCTACTGCGGTAGCCGGCATGCTGGTCGGCCAGACCTATTCATTCTTCCCTTATACGGGAACGCAGTTCCTGATCATCGCGTTTGGTGTCGTCGTCATCGGCGGCATGGGAAGTATTTTCGGAACGCTGATCGGCGGCGCGATCCTAGGAATGGCTCAGATGATCGCGGCTTATTTCCTTGGAACTGCTTATCAGACACTCGCAGGCTATGTCATTCTGCTGATCCTTCTGACGGTGCGGCCGCAGGGCCTTCTGTCGAAGAAGATGCGGAAATAATCGGAAAGGAGGGAAATGGCTATGTCTAACAAAACGATGCAGAAAATGCAGCCGAAGAAAGAAGCAATGCCGAAGGTCCGCTGGATCTCTCTGGTCGTTGCTGTGGTAGTTCTGGTATCTCTTCCTTTCTGGGGCGGAGATTATATCGTAAACATTTTCACATTGATCCTGATGTATATGGCGATCGGTGAGATGTGGAACCTGCTGGCCGGTTATGCGGGACTGGTCTCGCTGGGCGCACAGGCATTTATCGGACTGGGCGGCTATTCGCTGGCGATGATATCGCAGGTCTTCAAACTGCCGTTCTTATTAGGATTTTTGCTGGCGGCGGTTGTCAGTGTGGTGTTCGCACTGATCATATCGTTCCCGATCTTCAATATGAAGGACGTGTACTTTACGATCGGCACCTGGCTGGTGGCGGAGGCTCTGTGCGTTTTCTTCCAGACCTGGGGATTTGTCAATTACAACGTGGGATACAACATCACCGTAGCAAGAAGGCTCAGCTCCACGTCGGTCTATTTCATTGCATTTGGTGTGGGGCTCATCGCCCTGCTGGCGGTTGTGTTCATTTTAAGGTCCAAGTTTGGTCTGGGTCTGATGGCAATGCGCGACAACGAGGCAGCTTCTGAGATCCGTGGTGTGAAGCTTTATAAATCCAAGCTGATCTGCTTTTTGATCTCATCGGCGATCACCGGTGTGGCTGGCGCAGCGCTGTATCTGAACCTGGCTTATATCAAACCGACGGTCGGATTTGGCATTGACTGGACCGTGTCCATGGTCTTTATCACGGTTATCGGCGGTATGGGTACCATTGAAGGCCCGATTATCGGATCCATCATCTTTGTGATCCTGCGGCAGCTGTTATACAACTTCTCGGGATTCAGTATGCTGATCCTCGGCGTCATCGCCGTGGTGATGATCCTGGTGGCACCAAAAGGAATCATGGGCCTGATCAATAACAAAACAGGTTTCGACCTGTTTGGCGTGAAGCGGAAAGTGAAGATTTCTGATTTCGCCGGAATTGACGCTGCGAGCGCAGAGTGACAGATAGTTAATGCCTCGGCATTGATTATACAATCCGCGGGAGCCGTATATGGGCATTGCCCATGGCTCCCGCAAGAAAACCCCTTTTATACAATTATAGTATGAAACATTAAACCATTCAAGGAGGTAGTGTATGTTAACAATAAAACAGAACTTTATTGAAACTGTAAAAGGCGGAAATCCGGATCGTTTTGTGAAGCAGTATGAGTATCAGGCATGGCTGGATGATCCGCTGTTCCCAATCTACTTTGGTATCCCGACACGCGGAACCGAATGGACAAACGGCTGGGGCGTAAAACAGAAATTTCCGGAGGGAGTTCCTGGAGCATTTCCACTGTGCGAAGGCGATGACAAGGTCTGCCCGGATGTCACCAATTGGAGAGAGACCGTGCATGCACCGAACATGGACCTTGGTCCGGAAGCATGGGCTGACTGCATCAAAGGTTTTGAGGCAATCGATAAGAATGAGTACTTCCCGACAGCAAAGGTGTTCTGCGGTATGTTTGAGAAATGCCACTATCTGATGGGCATGGAAGATACCATGATCAACTTCTACGAGGAGCCGGAAGCTATGCACGAGCTGATCGACTACATGGCTGACTGGGAGTGTACCATCGCCGACGAGCATTTCAAATATGTGAAGCCGGAGATCCTGTTCCATCACGATGACTGGGGCAGCCAGAGAAGCCTCTTTATTTCCAAGGAAATGTTTGACGAGTTCTTCCTGCCGGCATACAAGAAGATTTATGGCCACTGGAAAGATCTGGGCATCAAGTACATCGTACATCACTCTGATTCTTATGCAGCTGATCTGGTGCCGGAGATGATCGAGATGGGCATCGACGTATGGCAGGGTGCTGTTTTTGAGAACAATATTCCGAAACTGGTTGCTGAGTATAAGGGCGCCATCACCATCCAGGGCGGTCTGGACAATGGTAAATATGATATGCCGGATTGGACGGACGAGAAAGTTCGTGCCGGCCTGAAGGCTCATATCGAGGCATGCGGTCCTAAGTTCATCATCCCGGCTCTGACCATGGGCGGCCCGGAGACTACTTATGAAGGATTGTACGAGAGAGTATCCGAGATCATCGCTGAGTTTGATCCGATCTACTTCCCACAGAACTAATGGAATGCAGGATAAATACCTATTTTCTTTTTCATTGATTCCTTATCTTTCTGTATTAGCAAGGATGGCGGCATAAGCCGCCATTCTTCTTGTCTGGAGTTATAAGTTGTGGGATGTGTTTAACGTCTCGTTTGTCTTGAGCGATATGGCTTGCTGTTCCTGTTATTCTGCGTCATAAGGCGGCAGCGTTTGACACTGGGCGGTGGCATCCGCGTGCCATCGTTTGACACTTTTGGGGGCTCCCGATATAATGATGGCGGATTGTATAGTTGATGTTTGATTGGCATTGATCGTGGGGTAGGAGTCAATGTTTAATCTCGATGCTATCAATATTAATATCACGCAGATGCGTATTTTCATTGCGGTCGTTGAGGCTAACTCATTTACGCGTGCATCCAGACTTCTCAACATGACACAATCCGCTGTGAGCAAGAACATCGCTTCACTGGAGGACTATCTGGGATTCCAGCTTTTTATCCGTGACAAAAAACGCCTGATATTAACGGAGACCGGCCGCTATCTGTATATGGAGTGGCTGGATGTTCTTTCGCATATTGACCAGTCGATCGACATCGCAAAATCGCTGCAGGGCGGCTACGCGCAGGAGCTGCGCGTGGGGATTCTGAGCACGCATAAGCCGGGGGCGTATCTATATCCGATCCTGCAGATCTATAAGATCATCAACCCGAATATCACCGTACATGTGGAGGACTGCCCGTCGGAGGAAGTGCGCTCGCGCATGATCAACGGCGAGTTCGATATCGCTTTCAATGTTCTGTATGACATAGAGGAGCTGGGGAATCAGCATTTTATGTCGAAAGTCATCCGACGCTGCCCGCTGGCAGTCGGCATGCTGAAGACATGTCCGCTGGTGGAGAAGGACGTAGTGACGCTGGAGGATCTGATCCCGTATAATTTTGTCTGCATTTCCGCACGGTTTACGCCTGCGTACTATAACATGCTGAAGAGCCTTTGCACGCGTGCGGGCTTTCAGCCGAATATCACCACCTATACGAACAACGCCAGTTCGCAGCTTCTGAATCTGCGGACGGATCATGATCTGTTTGTGGCCGACCGCTTTTATACAGCGTATGGAGATCCGTTTTTTGAATGGCGCGAGATCAAAGACACCCACAGCGGCGTGACGGCCTCCTGGAGCGCAGCCAATACCAAAAAGGGTCTGCTGGATTTCCTGGATGCCATTGATGAGTTTACCTCGGTGTCGGAGCTGTTTTGAGGGTGGGGGAGTTTGGTTGAGTTGATGTTATGGGAGTTTTGACTGTATGATCAAGCCGGCGTGTGCCGGCTTTTTTGTTGGAGTATGCTTGCCCGGTTTTGGGATTTCGTCTGTCTATTTTTTTGATTACTCCTATGGGATTACTCCTATATGATCAAAAAGTTTATTTGGGAGTAATTTTCATCGCGAAAATTACTCCCTTTTTGTACTTTTGGTTTCTATTACTCCTATATGAAAACTTTTTTCATTTAGGAGTAATTATTTTGCACCAAAATGGGCTAAAAATGGCCATTTTACTCCCAGAGAGATTTTTTTGAAAAAAAGGAGTAATTTTGAACGTAAAAATTACTCCCTTTTTGACAAAAATGTTTCAAGTTAATAATTAGTTCATAATATGCTATGATGCACATATAACGTGCACATGGCACATGTATGAACGTGTATATATCACATATATGAACGTGCACATGACAGAGAGGTTGAAAATGAAAACAAACGTGATGCGGCTTCTGGATGCTAAGAAGATACCGTATGTTGGGCATGAATATGAGCAGGATCCTTCCATGACGGGGGCGGAGATCGCATCCATCCTGGGGGAGGAGGCAAGCTGCGTGTTTAAGACGCTGGTGACAGTTGGCGCCTCCAAGCAGCACTATGTATTTGTCATCCCGGTGGAAGCAGAGCTGGATTTAAAGAAGGCCGCGAAAGCAGCCGGCGAGAAGGCCATCAGCATGATCAAGCAGAAGGAACTGTTGCCGCTGACCGGCTACGTGCATGGCGGCTGCTCGCCGATTGGGATGAAGAAAGCCTTTCCGACATTCCTGCATGAAAGTGCAGAGGGGTTGGAGCATATTTATGTCAGTGCCGGACGGCTGGGACATCAGATAGAGATCGCGCCGGCAGATCTGATGAAGATGGTTGGATGTCAGCTGGCGGAGTTGGTTTGATGGATGAAACGTCCGTACAGGAAGGAAGTTTGGCAAGCGACAGGACAGATAGACGGAAGTGAATTGCTTAAGAGAAGGAGACGCACATGAATTACAGACAGTTAGGGAAAACAGGATTGATGGTCAGTGAGGTCGGCTTTGGCGGCGAGTGGCTGGAGCGTCACGAGGAAGCAGAGTCGGTGGCGCTGATCCACTACGCGGGCAAGCAGGGCATCAACATCATCGACTGCTGGATGGCAGACCCGAAGTCGCGCGATATCATCGGCAAGGCCATTGTGACGGAGCGAGAGAAATGGATCGTGCAGGGGCACATCGGATCGACCTGGCAGGACGGGCAGTATGTGCGCACGCGTGATATGAAGTTTGTGAAGCCGGCGTTCGAGGATCTGCTCGCGCGGCTGCAGACCGACTACATCGACCTGGGTATGATCCACTATATAGATGAGCTGGCTGAGTGGGAGCGCATTCAGCAGAGCGAGTATCTGGACTATGTGTTTGAGCTGAAGAAGGCCGGCGTCATCCGGCACATCGGGTTGAGTACGCACAACCCGCGCATCGCCAAGCTGGCGGTGGAATCGGGCTTTGTGGAGATGATTCTGTTCAGCATCAATCCGGCATTTGATATGAAACCGGCCAGCGAAGACATCGACACCTTATTCGGCGATTACGAGGCTGGGCTTGCAGGTATTGATGAGGAACGTGCAGCTTTGTATCGGCAGTGCGAGGAGGCTGGCGTTGGGATTACAGTTATGAAAGGTTTTGGCGGCGGGCGTTTGTTCGATGCGGAACTTTCTCCATTTAAGACGGCGTTTACACCGGTGCAATGCATCCACTATGCGCTGACGCGGCCGGGCGTTTGTTCCATCCTCTGCGGATACGATACGACCGAGCAGGTCGATGCGGCCGTGGCTTACGAGACGGCGACGGATGAGGAAAAGGATTATGCATCGGTGATCGCGAATGCGCCGCTGCATGCGTATCACGGGCAGTGTACGTATTGCGGGCATTGCAAGCCGTGCCCGTCGGATATTGATATCGCGATGGTGAATAAGTTTTACGATCTGGCAGCTGTGCAGGACAAGGTGCCGGAGAGTGTGCGCGAGCACTATCTGTCGCTGGCGCATACGGCGTCGGAATGTGTTGCCTGCGGCGGATGCGAGGAGCGATGCCCATTCGGCGTGAAGGTGACAGAGCGCATGGAGAAAGCAGCAGCGTTGTTTGGAAGGTAAGATGGAGAAGGCTCGGAGCTGTTTGGCAAGTAATACAGGATGCGCTAGTTTGTAATACTAGTTTGGACGTAATACATAGATTAAGAAAAAGCTATCACAAGATCGTGGTAGCTTTTTGTAAGTGTTAGTTTCTATTTGTTAGCAGTTGGCTGATATTATTCAGAAAAGTTATGTCCGCAGTCGTGGCAGTAGTAGGTGCGGCGGCGGTTGGAGAACCAGCTGCGGCAGATCCATTTGTGGCCCTTGCCAAAGATGGCATGCAGGATGGCTGCCCACCAATCATAGATGACAAAGAGGATCATGCCGATGATATATTTGAATAACCGCCAGGCGAGGTAAAACACGCCGAACACGACTGTCATAAAACAGCCGTGGCCGTAGCGCTGGCTGGTCAGCTGCACGTGATCACTTCCACATTTCGGACATCTTGGATTTAATCCCATGTTGGTTTCCTTTCGTATAAAAAAGTTGGTGTCGTTTTCTCAAATCAATTAAAAAATTGAGTGTCGTTTTCTCAAATCAATTAAAATTGAGTATCATTTTCTCGAATCAATATAGCAAAAATCAGTTGCGGATACAAGAGCAGGGCGATGGCGCAAACAGGCGCAGCGCAGGATGCATGCGGTGCATTTGCGGGATGTTGCATCGCCGGCAGTTATACAAAAGAAAAGAATGAAAATATTGCCCGCGGCTGATATAATTGAACAAATGAAAAATCTAAAAAGAAAAAGCAGAGGTCTGCTGGCGGGACTGATCATTTTGATCATTGCGCTCGTTTTTGCCGGCCTTTATATATTGGTGAAGAATAAACTAATACACGTGAATGAACTTTGCATCTCCTCGAGAGATGTTGTTGGCGTGGATATTTCCTGGTATCAGGGCGATGTGAATATGGACCAGCTTTCAAAGCAGGGTGTTTCGTTTATTTACATCAAGGCCACGGAGGGAGCCGCGCACACGGACAGCCGGTTCCGGGAGAACTGGATCAAGGCCAGTCAGAGCAACCTTATGCGCGGGGCTTATCATTTCTTCTCGTTTGAAAGCAGCGGCGCGGAGCAGGCGAAGCACTTTATTGAAGTCGTCGGAGACTTGGAAGGCAATCTGATCCCGGTCGTTGATGTGGAGTATTACGAGAACATGAAGTTGGAGCCGCCTGCGAAGGAGGATCTGATCCGGGAGCTGCACGCATGCCTGAATACGCTGGAGGCGTATTACAACGTGAAGCCGATGATCTACTGCTCGCGTGCAGTGTATAAGGATTATCTGGCGGGAGAGATTGATGACTATCCAATGTGGGTGCGAAGCATCTATCTGCCTGCGGGCGTAGAAGGCTGGAAAGATTGGACCATGTGGCAGTATTCGGACACCACGCAGCTGGACGGCTACTCTGGTGGCGAGAAATATATTGATATGAATGTGTTGAGCCAGGATGTGACGTTAGAGGATCTGACGGTGAGGTAGTGATTATGGATTTTTTCGAACTCATGCAGAAAAGGACATCGTCCCGCAAGTTTACGGGTGAGGCATTGACGGAAGAGGAGATCAATCAAATATTAAAGGCGGGAGCACTGGCACCGGTTGGCAGCAACCGCTACGGTAACGTGCATCTGACAGTGGTGACGGACAAGGCGCTGCTGAAGAAGCTGGCGGAGGCATCGCAAATCAGACGGTCGAACACCAAAGAGATGGCGGCCATCATCAACAACGTGAGTAACGCGGACGAGATCCTGGAGCAGGCCAACTCGTATGATCCGTTCTATGACGCAGCAGCCGTGATCTTTGTCTCGCATCGCAAGCAAGATCTGGAACCGAACATCCAGTGGTGCGATGTGACATCGGTGACCATGGCGATGCATCTGGCCACAGTTGAGATGGGACTGGGGAGCTGCTATATGTGGTTTGCACTGGATTCCATGCGACGGATCCCGGAGCTGGATCATACAGATCTTCTGCAGCTGCCGGAAGATTTTGAGCCACTGTTAGGGCTGGCGGTCGGCCACATCGAAGAGCCGCTGAAGGAAAGAGATATTGATCCGATGCGGATAGGCAGGACGTTTTTGTAAAATGTGAAATACTTCATTTGTAAAGCGAAGATTCTTGTGTAATACGTATATAGGGAGAGTTGAGGATGGAAGAGTTCAGATTTAAAGAGGAACCGGTTATTAAGAGGGCCGAGAAGGCTGCGGAAGCAGTGGAGCCAATTGCGGAAAAAGTTGCAGAAGCAGTTGTAGAGGCTGCGGAAAAAGCCGTGGAAAAGGTAGCAGAGGAAGCACCTGTGGAGACTGTTGTTGATGCGGCGTCTGCGGATGATGCTTCGGCTGAAGCGCCGGTCAAGCGCGTCCGCGTTCGCGAGGCGGTCACGGAATCCATGGATGATTATACAGACGAAATCGAAGCATCTCTCAAACGGATCTACGCCGGCGATGTCATGGAATGCACGGTCGTAGCCGTGGATGAGACTGCGGTCTCAGTTGACCTGGATTATTACGCCCCAGGCAAGATTCCGGTTGAGGATATGAGCGCTGACCCGCTGTTCAGCGTTTTCACAGATGTGCAGATCGGCGACCAATTCAAAGCTATTGTTACCAGCGCAGATGATGGCGCCGGCAATATCGTCCTCTCCAAAAAAGAGGCGGATGCTGAGCTGTCCTGGGAGAAGCTGGAGCAGATGATGGAAGATAACGCCGTCATCGAAGGCACCATCTCCGGCGTTACGAACTCCGGTGCGATCCTTTATGTGGAAGGCATCCGCGGATTCATCCCAGCATCCAAGCTGGACCTGAAATACGTGGAAGACACCAATCCGTATCTGAATAAAAAGATCCGTGTAAACATCACGGAAGTTGATAGAAACCGTAAGAAGCTGATCCTCTCTGCGAAGGAGATCCTGGTGGAGCAGGCAGCAGAGAAGCGGCTGGAAGACATCGGCAAGCTGTCGGTCGGCAGCGTGTTTGAAGGCACCGTGGAGAAGATCATGGACTATGGTGCTTTTGTAAACATTGGCGGCGATCTGTCCGGTTTGCTTCATGTATCACAAATCAGCGAGAATCGTATTACACATCCGAAGGCAGTACTGAAGCTTGGACAGAAAGTAAAGGTCAAGATCATCCGCATCGAGAATGGCAAAATCAGCCTGTCCATGAAGGCGGCGAAAGAAGCGGAAGAGGAAGCCCTGAACGAAGAGGCTACTGAGTATAAGAGTGAGTACGTGCCGAACAATCCGTTCGCCGCACTGCTGAAAGATATTAAGCTGGATAACTAATGGGGTAAAGATGTTGCTGCACCTGGGTGCGTGGCGTGTGACGGATGTTGCGGCACCAGTTGAAGCCTTAAACCGTTGGTGTTATAATATTTCGGAATTTTTGTTGAAGGAGGCTTGGCATGAAGATCGCGATAGCCGGTTGCGGAAAGGTCGGAGCGGCTCTGATCGAACAGCTGACAAAAGAAAACCACGATGTGACCATCATCGACCGTGATGAATCGAGGATGGCCTATGTGACGGACTCGCAGGATGTCATGACCTATGTCGGCGATGCCCGTTCTGTTTCGGTATTAAAGAGCGCGGGCGTTGAGGACTGTGATCTTATGCTTGCGATGACGGATGACGATGAGGTGAACCTGGTGATCTGTCTTGTGGCAAATAAGATTGGTGTGACGCGGACGATCGCACGTGTGCGGAATCCGGTTTTCCATGACACGATGCCGGTCATCGAGGATGAGCTGGGTCTTTCTATGGTCGTCAATCCGGATTTGGAGGCTGCACGGGAAATGTTCAATACCCTGTATTTCAAGGCGGCCGGTCAGGTGGAGTCCTTCGCAAAAAGCCGGAGCCAGATCTTCACATGCGACATCGAGTCGGACATGCCGATCTGTAATACAAAAATCATGGAATTGTATTCCGTCACCAAGGCACGCGTTTTTATCTGCGCCATCAAGCGTGACGAAGAAGTCTTTATTCCAAACGGTGAAACAAAAGTGCAGGCAGGGGACACGCTGTCCTTTGTCGCTGCTCATAAAGAAGCGGAGAAGTTTTTCAAACGCATCGGCCGCGATACGGGGCGCGTCCGCAACCTGACAATCATCGGCGGCGGCAGACTGGGATTCTATCTGGGGCGGATGGCTGTGGAAAACGGCATCCCGCTGAAGGTCATTGAGAAGAAAGTGGATACCTGCAAATCGTTGAACGTATCACTGCCGTCGGCTGACATCATCTGCGGTGACGCTACGAACATGGATGTCCTGGAGGAAGAGGGCGTTCTGGAGTCGTCCGCGATTGCAACGCTGACGGGCTCTGATTCGGTCAACGTCCTGCTGTCGATGTATTTGAAGCGCAAGTCGCCGGAGGCCAAGCTGATCACCAAGATCAAAAGCTCGGACTTTGAGGAGATGCTGTACAACCTGGATGTCGGCAGCGTATACAATCCGAAGTATATTGCGGCGGATCACGTGCTCCGCTACGTGCGCGCAATGCAGAACGTGCTGGAGAACGAGGTGCAGTCGCTCTGCCATGTCATCGATAACAAGGTGGAGGTGCTGGAGTTTCTGATCGGCAAGGATGCGCCGTTTATCGGCACGCCGATCAAGGATCTGAAGCTGAAGGACAACCTGCTGGTGACGGATATTACGCGTGGAGGCGTGTCCTTTATCCCGGGCGGCAACGATACCATTGAGGCGGGCGATTCGATTCTGGTCGTCACGACGAGGACTGGTCTCTACCGCATCCGCGATATTTTCGAATAAGAGTTGGCTCGCGGGGACATGATGTGTGAAGTTTCCGCGCGAAGCTATTAGCTTAACACGGTTTCCCAAGAAGCTGTTAATAGAAACTGATGAGTAAAATCGTACTGAAGACAATTGGATTGATATTGCTGATCGAGGCTGCGTTCATGTTGCTGCCTGTGATCATTGCATTTATTTATGGGGAGTCGGACTGGAAGTACTTCCTGCTGATCATCGCGGGCGCGGCGATCGTTGGCGGCCTGCTGTATCTGATCAAGCCGTCAAAGCGGCGGATGCATGCGAAGGAAGGTTTTATCATCGTCGGTCTGGCTTGGCTGGTGATGAGTCTTGTCGGCGCAATCCCGTATGTGCTCTCCGGCCTGATCCCGAATTACCTCAACGCTGTGTTTGAGGCGGTTTCCGGGTTTACGACATCGGGAGTTACGATCATCGCGGATATCGAGGTCGGCAGCCACGCGATCCTGTTTTGGCGTAGCCTTACGCACTGGATCGGCGGCATGGGCGTTCTGGTCTTTATGCTGGCGCTGACGCCTATAGCGGGCGGCGCGTCGATGCACATCATGCGCGCAGAGGCTCCTGGACCAACGACTGAGAAGATCAGCCCGAAGATTAGCCAGACCGCAAAATGGCTCTACATCATTTACCTGGCACTGACGCTGGCGGAGGTGCTGGCGCTGGTTATCTGCAAGCTGGATGTTTATAAATCTTTCCTGATCTCGTTCGGCACGCTGGCAACCGGCGGATTCAGCCCGTTGAATTCATCGCTGGCGTCGTTTACGTATGCGCAGCAGGTGGTCGTCATCGTATTCATGGTGCTGGCCGGCTGCAATTTTGCCCTGTTCTTCCTGGTGGTGACCGGGAAGTTCCGCAAGGCGATCACGGATTCCGAGTTGATCGGATATCTGGTCACGACCGCGGTCGTAGTCATTCTGATCTCTTTGAATGTGTACATGGTCCGTGAACAGTTCGATACCTTTGGGGAGGCCTTCCATCAATCGTGCTTTGCGGCGGTCTCGGCGCTGACGTCGACGGGATTCGCGGCGTATAATTACAATCTGTTCCCGTGGTTCTCCAAGGCACTGCTGCTTATGGTGATGTTCATTGGCGGGTGTGCGGGAAGTACGGCTGGTGGTATCAAAGTATCGCGCTGGCAGATTATGATCAAGGCAGTGCGGAGGTATCTGCGCGAGCGGATCCACCCGCGAAGCGTGAATGTGGTGAAGTTCAACAAGAAAGAGGTCGAGGACGAGGTCGTTGGCGGCATCCTGATTTACTTTGCCATTTTTATTTTGATTTATATCATATCGATGTTTATCGTATCGACGGAGAAGAACATGGATTTCACCACGACGTTCTCCTGCGTGGCAACGACGTTCAACAACAACGGAATCGAGATCAAGACGGTCGACTTTGGCGGCTACTTCAATTTCCATTGGTGGTCGAGGGTCGTGTTTATAGTGGACATGTTGCTTGGGCGTCTGGAGATTTTCCCGATCGTGCTGCTGTTCACATGGCTGTTTACGCCGGTCCGTGATGTTTACAAGAAGATCCGCCATAAGACGGAGTATTGATTTGTAGAGGAACCTGTCCCGCGCTGATCGCGCGGGGCTTTTTTATGTCGTTTGAAGGCATGAGGAGCGTGATCGTGTTCCGGGTTCGCTTTTCGGATTGTATTATCTCGTGATCGCGTTCCGGGTTCGTTTTTCGGATTGTATTTTCTCGTGATTGCGTTCTGGGTTCGTTTTTGAGCGAGCGGTTTTTTTGAGATTGCGAGTTTCGTGCGTTTTTTGGCGAGAAGAATTATGAGATAGCGAGTTTCGTGCGTTTTTCGAGATCCAGCTTGAAAAAAGGCCTTAGATAATCAACACCTCGTGTGACTAAGTGGCACTTTTTGGCTCTAAAATAGGCTCAGTGAGGGATTTGGTTTTTCCGGATTGCACGAAACTCGCAATCTCAAATTTAAGGTCGAAACAAAAACGAACCCAGAACGGGATGTTGGTCATTTGGGCTTTGTATTTTTGAACCCAGAACGGGAAGTCGGTCATTTGGGAATAAAAAAGGAGCTGAACAGCGGTGCAGCTCCTTTTGGATCTTGATTTGAAAGTCACGTGAAAAGCAGGTGAATTGCCTTACGTAAACGACCATGAAACAGGTGTTACTTCACGTAAACGACTATGAAACAGGTGTTACTTCACGTAAACGACCATGTCGTCGTGGCGTTCCGGCTGTGGCGGATACTCGCAGTCGCGGTAGCCAAGGATGCAGTTGCCGATGCCGACCAGAGATTCCTTCAAGCCCCATTTCTTCAGGAGTTCTTTGCCTTCAGGCATCTCGAAGGTTTCTTTCGCACGGTGGATCCAGCAGGAGTCCACATCGATTGCGTGTGCAGCATTCATGAGGTTGCCCATAACCAGGGTGCCGTCATAGATGGCGGTCGGGCTGACTTCCGGATCGTAGAGAACGACCAGGACGGTCGGTGCGCCATAGAATGGGGCAGCATCGTCCGGCATGCCAACAGCCTTCTTGTTCAGCCTTTCCAGCTCGTCGCGAGTTGCTTTATCCTGTACAGCTACGATCGTGACAGGCTTTCTTCCCATTCCGCTTGGAGCGTAAATGCCTGCCTGCAGAATCATATCCAGTTCTTCGTCTTTGATCTGTTCCGCTTTGTATTTCCGGATACTTCTTCTTTCAATGATATCTTTTATTGTTTCTTTTGCCATGATCATTACCTCCTTATCATGCAAATTATTAACGGTTGTTGGCGGTTATTTGCGCCACTTTATTAGTTGTTGTTGGCGGTTATTTGCGCCGTTTTATTAGTTGTTGTTGGCGGTTATTCCGCATCGTCGGAGCGGGTGTCATCCGCCTGCCCTAAAAAATCTTTCACGGCGTCGTCATCGCCGAGGATGCCGACCTTCTTTGAAGCGCTCTTGATCCGGGCGAACTGCAGGAGTTCCTTCAGCTCCTCGACGGAGTAGGTGTAGTCGGTGTTGCAGAAGTGGCATGTGACGGTGATGGATTCGCCGTCGTCGATCATCGACTGCAGCTCCTGCTTGCCCAGCGCGATCAGGCCGCGGGCGATGTGCTCCTTGGAGCAGCCGCAGAGGAATTGTGTCGGCGTCTTGTCCAAGATCTCCAGGTCCATGTCGCCGAGGATGTAGTCCAGGATCTCTTCCGGACCCATGCCGTCTTCCATCATCTCTGTGACCGGCTTGATGGAGGCCAGTTTTGCTTCCAGCTTATCGATCAGGTCGTCGCTGGCGCCCGGCATCAGCTGTACGATAAAGCCGCCGGCCTGCGCGACCGTGTTGTCCTTGTTCATCAACACACCCAGTGCAACGGCGCTAGGTGTCTGCTCGGATTTGGCGAAGTAGTAGGTCAGGTCTTCGGCGACCTCGCTGGTGCCGAGAGGGGTCTGGCTGACGTAAGGCTCCTTCAGTCCGAGGTCCTTGATGACCGTCAGCGTGCCGTAGCCGATAGCGGCGCCGACATCCAGTTTGCCCGCGTAGTTGGTCGGGATCAGGACCAGAGGATTGTTGACGTAGCCCTTTACATTGCCGTTCGCATCGGCGGTCACGGTGACCGCGCCGATCGGGCCGTCGCCCTTCATGATGAGGGTGAGGATATCGTCGCCCTTCATCATCACACCCATCATCGCGCCGCCGCTCAGCAGGCGGCCGAGGGCCGCGGTTGCGACCGGGCTGGTGTTGTGGCGCGACCGGGCGTATTCCACCATTTCGGTGGAGCGGATCGCGAACGCTCTTATTTTTTCTCCAGCTGCTGTAGCTCGTAAGATGTAATCCATATTTCCTCCAAGTTAGATATGGGAACACCAGGTTTGCACCGCAAATAGGCGCGGCGCGCGTGTTCCCTGCTTGTGGTTCATTATAGCGAAAGTTGCGAAATTAGGCAAATTGACGTATACTTTTTCAGTTATGAAACGGACCATCCGAAAGACAATCAAATCGATATCGAAGAAGAATCTGATCTTTCCGGGAATCGTGCTGGCGGTCATGATCATCCTTCTGCTAGTGATCCTGAGTGCGGATATTTTCCAGCCGGAGATGGCATCGACACCGGATGAGATCGTCGCGCTCTACGAACGCGGGGAAGGGTATGTGCATGTCGTCGCGGATGACCTGCAATACAGCAACTACGATTATTACACCAGCAACAAGAACCGGTTTGCGTCCTATTATTACATTCTGGAAGAGGATCAGGGGCCGTCGTGTGTGTTCTTCCTGATCACCGGGGAGCGGGGCGAGCAGTTGACGACGATCGAGCACTTTGACGCGAAGGCGCGGTTCATGACCAAGGATGCGCATTTCGAGACATTCCTGGAGGGATTTGCAAAGGACATCGGCTGGGATGCGGACGCACTGAAGGAGGTCAGCCATGGATTTGTGGTGAGCCAGTTCGATTATCGGCCGGGTCTGATCATGATCCTGGTGGCGCTGATCATCCTGCTGATCGCGGCCTGCGCGGTTTATATGATCGCCAACCTCATCTACATCTGGAAACCGCATCTGCATCCTGCCTGCAGGAGGCTGAAACATTTTGGTCTGGATGGAGAGGATTTTACGGAGATCGATCACGAGCTGGCGGAAGATCTGCTGATCAGTGCGGGACAGATCTATGTAACGGAAAACTACCTGATCGTCATTGGCAAGCGGAATCTGTGGATGGTGCCGCTGTTCAATATCGTTTGGGCATATAAATATTCGGAGTGGAATCCGTTTGTAAAGAAAAAGAAGCTGACGTATTCGCTGGTGATTGTGACCAGCCCGAAAGAGAAGATCACGATCCGAGGCAACAAGAAACCGCACACGGATAAGATCCTGCAGTTTTTGGACAGCAGCTTCACGCATATCACGGTGGGTTACAGCGACGAGATAAGGGAGCAGATGGAGGAACTGTTGTAGGAGTTTATGACCGAAGGCCTGGATGCGAAGCTGCGTTGAGCAGTTTCAGAATCCGACAAGGTTTGACATATCCCCCGGGGTCGCTTGTAAAATATTAAAAATTCATTAAACTGTAACAAAGAAGTTGGGTGACTGTAACAAAGATATTGTACTAGGCTTACGTGAGGCGCCCGCTTACTGAAAGGAGATTTGAAACATGCATGACTTGAATTCTCATTCTCATGAGCATTTTCATGATCACATCACCGCTTTTGACAGCATGGACCAGGCAATCGCGCTCATTACTTATATGTACGAGCACAATAAGAGCCACGCAGAAGAACTGCACGAGATCTGCCACAAATTAGAGGCTTCCGGACAGAATGAAGCTGCTTTTCTGGTAGATGATGCAGTCGATCATTTCCGTGAAGGCAATGCATGCCTGGAGCTGGCTCTCAAGAACCTGAAAAAGGCAGAGTAAGAAGGCATAGAGGCCGCTGGTTGCCGGAAGGCACAGGCGCAGAAGGCGGCCGGAATGAAGTATTAAAACATGGCAAATCATCAGGAAGAATTAAAGCCGATCGTGAACCGCCTGGCGCGGGCGATCGGGCACTTGGAATATGTCAAACGCATGGTAGAAGAGGGACGGGACTGCTCGGAGATCCTGATCCAGCTTTCTGCTGTGGAGTCCGCGATCAATTCCACCGGTGTGGAGTTATTGAAGGACCACATTGACCATGTCGTTGTGGACGCAGTGAAGGAAGGCAACACGGACGCCATTGAGGGGCTGAAGGCCGCCATTGAGAGGTACGTGAAATAGACTGAAGCTGCTTGTCAGTGCTGCGAGAGCCTGTTGGCTGACAGAGGCAGTAATGCCATATAAGGAGGAAATATGTGTTTATCAACTGTAATGCTTGAAAAAAACGGTACGCAGGAAAAAGTCTGCGAATATGTCAGCAATGTTAAAACGGATGGCAAAAAGATTACATTAGTGGACGTGATGGGGAACGAGACCTTTGTAGAAGGCACCCTCAAGTCTATGGATTTTATTAAGAATCTGATCGTGGTTGAGGCGTAAATATTTCGTGGTTGAGGCGTAAATATTTCGTGGTCGAGGCGTAAATATTTCGTGGTCGAGGCGTAATTAGAGCAGCGGGCGCTGCTAAAACGACAGCCAATCTGCGTAACTTTCTAGTAATATCTCAAGAATCATGTAACATATTTTAAATTGTTTTTAAAAAAGAACTTCCCGGGAGGGGGGTTCTTCTTGATTTTGTATACAATTACCATTAAAATTATTGTAGATTTTTATGTAAAAGAACCGTAACAAAAGAGAAGACTAAATATTAAAGAAATATTTTTTTTTAATAGATTTGTTAAATAAATAACGAGGTAGGATAATATGGCGTATACAGTAGCGTTTGCAGGAAAAGGCGGAACAGGGAAGACAACGATCACCGGAATGATGATCGACTGGCTTTGCAAAGCTGGTAAGACTCCGGTTCTGGCAGTCGATGCAGACGCAAACTCCAATCTGAATGAGGTCCTGGGTGTGGAAGTGGAAACCGCCCTGGGGGATATCCGCGAGATCATCGCAGAGTCTGATATGGATGACAACACTCCAATCCCTCCTAGCATGAGCAAAAAAGAATATCTGGATTACAAGTTCAACTCTGCACTGGTCGAGGATGATGACTTTGATCTGATCGTTATGGGCCGGACCCAGGGCAAGGGCTGCTATTGCTTTGTTAACGATCTGCTTTCCGCGCAGCTGCGCAAGCTGGAAGGCAACTACAAATATATGCTTGTGGACAACGAGGCTGGCATGGAGCACATTTCCCGCGGAATCCTTCCATCGGTCAATTTGATCGTTCTGGTGTCTGACTGCTCCAGAAGAGGTATCCAGGCAGTCGGCCGCATCGCTGAACTGTGCGGTGAGATGAAGCTGGGCCAGGATCGGATCGTGCTGATCGTAAACCGTGCACCGAACGGAGAGCTGAACGAAGGCATTAAAGAAGAGATCGCGAAATACGGACTGGACCTGATCGGCGTGGTGCCGCAGGACGGTGACGTATACGAATATGACTGCGACGGCACACCAACGGCAACGCTGGGTGATGACAATCCGGCACGCAAGGCAGTGAACGAGATTGCCGAGAAATTGTTTGGATAATACGTAACACAACCGTAACACATTTGTCAGTAACTGCTCAGGCAGTTCACATAAAATTATTAAATATTTTTATCAAATTAGGAGGACAAACCTATGGCTTTTAAGAGAACGCCCCAGAAGTTTTCCGCTTCCATTAACGAAGTGGTAATCGGCACCGGGGACAAGGCAGTCACACTGGGCGGCGCGAACACATTCCCGCTGTACACGTTTGACGGAGAAGCAAAAAACAAAGTAGCAATCGGCGTGGAGATCACGGACGAGGGATTTGACGCATCCGTTCCGGGCATCGCCGAGTATTATGCAGGATGCGAAGGAATCGGTGCTATCGCAAAGAAGGCAAGCGAGATGCCGGGCGCTGATTTCGTCGTTTTATCGTTAGAAGGTGCAGATCCGAACGGTGCTAATAAATCCGTTGAGGACTGCGTTGCTATTGCAAAAGAAGTAGCTGACGCTATCGACTGCCCGCTGGCAGTTGTCGGCTGCAAGAATGTTGAAAAAGACACCCAGCTCTTTGAAAAAGTCGCTGAGGCTCTGGCAGGAAAGAACGTGCTGTTCGTTTCCGCAAGAGAAGAGGACTACAAGGGAATCGTTGCTGCAGCTGTCATGGCTTACAAGCAGAAGATTTCCGCAGAGAGCGCCGTTGATATCAACCTGGCAAAACAGCTGAACGTTCTGATCTCTCAGATGGGCATCTCCCCGGAGAACTATGTCATGAACGTCGGCAGCGCTGCCGCTGGTTATGGTTATGAGTACGTTGCGTCGACACTGGACCGTGTCCGTGCCGCTGCTTTGGAGCAGAACGACGCAATGCTGCAGATGCCGATCATCACCCCGGTCGCATCGGAAGCATGGGCAGTGAAGGAAGCTGTCGTTTCCGAAGAAGACTTCCCGGAATGGGGCCCGAGAGAAGAGCGCGGCGTGGAAATGGAAGTCTCCACCGCAGCCTCTGTTATCGCAGGCGGAGCTGACGCAGTCATCTTAAGACACCCGAAGAGCGTGGATACCATTGCACGTCTCGTCGCTGCGTTGATGTAAGAAAGGGGGAGATGAATCATGGCATTAAAAGGTATTGATATTTTCAAACTGACACCAAAAACAAACTGCAAGGAATGCGGAAACCCGACCTGTATGGCATTCGCTATGAAGGTCGCACAGGGCGCTGTACAGATCGATGCATGCCCGCATATGTCCGATGAGGCTAAGGCTCAGCTGAGCGAGGCAACGGCTCCTCCAATGAAGGCTGTCAAGGTCGGCGCTGGCGAGTGCGAGCACTCCCTGGGCGGCGAGACCGTTCTGTTCCGTCATGACAAAACTTTTGTTTCCCGCAACCTGTTCGCAGTCAATGTCTGCCAGGGCTGTGTAGATGACAAACTTCCGGAAATCGAGAAAATCGATTACGAGCGTATCGGCGAGAGAATGTATGTCGAGGCTCTGAACCTGGAATTCACGGATAAAGAATCTTACCTGGGTCTGGTCGAGAAGACCAAAGGCAAAGGACGCCTTCTGATCCTGGACTGCAAGGATGTTGACGCCGCTAAAGCTGCTCTGGATCTTTGCAAAGACGAGAAGCCGATCTTAAATGGTGCAACTCCGGAGAACTTCAAAGAGATGGTTGATGTTGCAAAAGCAGCAGGCGTCGTTCTTGGTGTTTCCGCACCAGATCTGGATGCTCTGTATGACACTGTTGCAGCTATCGAAGGCCTCGGCTACAAAGAGCTGATCCTGGATGTCACCGGCGGAAGCATCAAAGACGCATACGCAAATGCAATTCAGGTAAGACGTGCCGCTCTGAAGGGACAGGATCGTACTTTCGGTTATCCGTCTATCGTGAACGTTGCTAAGGTCGCTCCGGATGATACCGCAATGCAGACTGCTTTAGCATCTATGTTCGTGATCAAATATGGTTCCGTCATCGTTATGGACAGCATGACATACGCACAGGCTCTGCCGCTGTACGGACTGCGTCAGAACATCTACACCGACCCGCAGAAGCCGATGAAGGTTGAGCCGGGTATCTACCCGCTGAATGGTGCTGATGAGAACAGCGTCTGCGCAACCACCGTTGACTTTGCTCTGACATACTTTGTCGTTTCCGGCGAGCTGGAGCGGAGCGGTGTTCCGGTCAACTTCCTGATCTCCGATGCTGGCGGCTACTCCGTGCTGACCGCATGGGCTGCAGGTAAGTTTTCTGCAGGCACGATCTCCAAGTTCATGAAAGAGTACGACATTGAGAACAAGATCAAGAGCCGTACCCTGATCATCCCTGGCAAGGCAGCAGTCCTGAAGGGTGAGCTGGAAGAGAAGCTTCCGGGCTGGACGATCGTTGTCGCACCGAACGATGCAACCGGACTTGTTAAGTTTATGAAGGATTTTAAATAAAATAATTACACTTAGGAGGTTCTTATGGGCAAATTCGTAATCATTGGTGAAAGAATCCATTGTATTTCACCGGTAATTAAGAAGGCGATGGAGGAGATGGATCCGGGTCCGATCCTGCAGCGCGCAAAAGAGCAGCTGGATGCAGGCGCAACCTATCTGGATGTGAACATTGGTCCGGCTGAGAAAAACGGAGAAGAGCTGATGAAATGGGCGGTCCAGACGATCCAGGCAGAATTCGACAACGTCCCGCTTTGCCTTGACACCGCAAACCGCAAAGCTATCGAGGCTGGTATTTCCGTTTACAATCGTGCAAAAGGAAAACCGATTGTCAATTCTGCGGACGCTGGAGACAGAATCGAGAACATCGATCTGGCAGCAGCTAACGATGCTATCGTCATCGCACTGTGCTCCAAAGCTGGTGTGCCTTCTGACAATGACGAGCGTATGATGTACTGCCAGGAGATGCTGGAGAGAGGCATGGAGCTTGGCATGGATCCGACTGAAGATATGTGGTTTGACCCGCTGTTCCTTGTCATCAAAGGTATGCAGGACAAGCAGATGGACGTGCTGGCATTCATCCAGCAGCTTTCCGATATGGGATTCAAATCCACCGGCGGTCTTTCCAATGTTTCCAACATGACCCCGAAGGATATCCGTCCGATCCTTGACTCCACGACTGTTGCAATGGCTATGTACTGCGGTCTGACCAGTGCCATCGTCAATCCATGTGACCGCCGTCTGGTCGAGACGATCAAATCCGCTGACATCATCAAGAACAATGCGCTTTACGCAGATTCGTTCCTGGAGATCTAATCGAAGCGGACGGGTATGTGCTTGAATGAGCATCATCCGCGACGAAGGACATCATCGGCGAGACATTTCTTAGTAACAATACGGGCGCATCGCGCGAGCGCCTGTGTAGATAATGGAGGTATTAAACATGAGCGTTTTAACAGATCTGATTTATGGTGGTAGTGATGCGGTCATCGGTTTGACAGAAGGGGCTGTCAATGACGCGATCGCAAAATACGGCCCGGACAAAGAAATTGCTTTTCCGGATACCGCCTACTTCTTCCCAACGATCTATGCTGCAACCGGCGTAAAGGTTGAGACGCTGGGTACGCTTCCGGCATGTGTTGACGTGATGAAATCACTGGTCACACACGAGGAAGATCTTGGCGCAGCTCTGAATGCAGGTCTTGCAACTGCAGTCGGCGCAGAGATCATCGAAGGCTTGAAGTATTTAGATGGCGCACAGCCATATGAGAATGAGAGCGGCATCGGCTTCGTGCCGGACCCAGTCATTCGTAGCCTTGGTGTGCCGCTGGTTACCGGCGACATCCCTGGCGTTGCTGTTGTTCTTGGCTCAACCGACAAACCGGAAGAGGCAGCAGCAGTTGTAAAAGATTATCAGGACAAAGGTATCATGACATTCCTGGTTGGCGATATCATCGAGCAGGTTCTGGGTGCAGGCGTTAAGGCTGGCCTGGAGTATCGTGTTGTTCCGCTGGGACATGATGTAACTTCTGTCATCCACGTTGTGACTGTTGCTGTCCGTGCAGCTCTGATCTTCGGCGACGTAAAACCGGGCGATCTGGCTGGACTGCTTCAGTACACGAAGGACAGAGTTCCGGCATTCGTTAACACATTCGGCGACATCGACGCTGTTGTGGTTTCCGCTGGTGCCGGCGCTATCGCACTGGGCTTCCCAGTTGTTGTTGATGTTGACCTGGGCGAGAATCAGGTACCGGGTGCTCTGGAGTCTGTTGTTGACCACACCCAGACATCACCGAAGTCCTTAGAGCTTCGCAACATCAAGGTTAAAGCAAAAGCTGTCAAGCTGCCGGTCAGCTTCGCAGCTGCTTTTGAAGGCGAGATCATTCGTAAGAATGATACCTATGTTGAGTTTGATTCCGACCACAATGTCACCGCTGAGTTGGTAACAATGAAGGCTGCTGACGAGGTCGAGGATCACAAGATCACGATCGATGGTCCGGACATTCCGGAAACGGCTGACGATATCATTCGTCTCCCGCTGTGTACGGTTGTCGATGTTGCCGGCGCAAAGATGCAGCCTGACTTCGAGTCCGTTATCGAGCGTAAGATCCATGCATGGTTCAACTATATTGAAGGTGTAATGCACACCGGACAGAGAAACCTGTTCCGTATCCGTATCAGCAAAGAAGCGTTTGCTGCCGGCCTGCGCCTGAAAGACTTTGGCGAAGTGCTTTACGGCATGATCAAAGACGAGTTTGGTCAGGTCGTCGATAAATGCCAGGTGACCTTCATCACCGATGCTGACAAGGCTAAGGCATTCCTGGATGATGTGGCTATGCCGCGTTACCGCAAGAGAGATGACCGTCTGGCTAACCTGACTGACGAGAGCGTAGACGAGTTCTACACCTGCATCCTTTGCCAGAGCTTCTCACCGGCACACTGCTGCGTGGTTACTCCGGAGAGACTTGGTCTTTGCGGTGCTGTTTCATGGCTGGATGCGAAAGCTACTTTCGAGCTTTCACCGACTGGCCCATCACAGCCGATCCCGAAGGAAGGCCTTCTGGATGAGAGACTGGGCAAATACACCAAGGTCAATGAGGTGGTTGCTGAGGCTACCCACGGCGCTATCGAGAACGTAACGCTGTACTCACTGATCGAAGACCCGATGACAAGCTGCGGCTGCTTCGAGTGCATCTGCGGTATCGAGCCGATGAGCAACGGTGTTGTCATTGTTAACCGTGAGTACGTTGGCATGACCCCGACAGGTATGACTTTCGGCGAGCTTGCTTCCATGACTGGCGGCGGCGTGCAGACCCCTGGCTTCATGGGCCATGGACGTCAGTTCATCGCTTCCAAGAAGTTCATCAGCGCTGAGGGTGGTATCGCAAGAATCGTCTGGATGCCGAAGGAACTGAAGGATGATGTTGCAACACGTCTGAACAAGACAGCAAAAGAGGTTCTGGGCATCGACAACTTTACCGATATGATCGGTGATGAGACAGTTGCTACCGAGCCGGACGAGCTGTATGCATTCCTGGAGAGCAAAGGACATCCTGCTCTGACTATGGAACCAATCATGTAATTATTTGATAGGGAGGGGTCCTGGTTCCAGGACCCCTTTTCTTATTTTTACTGAGGGCTGGGCTCGCAAATTTGCCCGGGAACGCGTTTTGGAAATTCATATATTTGAGATCGCGAGTTTCGTGCAAAAAAAAGAGTTAGAAAATTTGAGATTGCGAGTTTCGTGCAAAAAAAACATGGCACTCCCAGAGGGGAGAGATGCATGACGAAAAGTCCTCGAAAAAGTCGTTTTGAGATCGCGAGTTTCGTGCATTTTTAACACTTTAGGCACACATGACGTTGATTATTTTTTTAGCTTGAAAAAATGAGTTTTGAAAAAACGCACGAAACTCGCAATCTCATTCGAAAGGAATATAAAAAACGCACGAAACTCGCAATCTCATATAAAAGACGGGAAAAAGGATAGATAATGAGATATGAAGTGATTCGGGAAATCTTTAATAAGTGCTCCGGTAACCAAATGAGGGATGTGTTCGTGTCCACGGTGGAGACGGACGATCCGGAAGGCTATGTGAGGGACTTGCTGAAGGGCAAGGAGGTCGTGATCGACAAAGCTGTTCTGCAGGATGGGACGATCGAGTTTGATGTTGATATCGCGGGTCTCAAGCAGCGCTTCAGCTTTACGGAGGATTAGATGTTTACCATTATTTTTAAGATTGAAAATGGATCGGATGTGAAGGTGCTGGCGGAGGCAGGCGCGAACATTCTGGATCTGATGAAGGACAACAATATTCATATCGATGCGCCGTGCTCAGGTAACGGCACGTGCGGCAAGTGCCGCGTGCGCGTGATTGCGGGCAGTGTGGAGATGGACCGAATCCATAGTCTTCCGGATGAGGACTATGATGACCAGTGGAGGCTGGCGTGCCAATCGAAGGTGATCGCGGACGCGACGATCTGGGTGCCGGCGGAAGCCATGGCATTCAAAGAAGATATCAAGACGGCGGACATCAGCAGTCCGGAAGAGCTGGCACGCTATGAGGCAGCAATCCAGCAGATCTTTGATACGGGGATCGCGCGCGGGGTCGCAGAAGCTGGTGCTGGCGTTAGTGAAGCGGGAGACGCAGGTGCAGAAGCTGGTGCTGGCGGGCCGGTGGGCGTTGCGATCGATATCGGTACGACAACGTGCACGGCGGCAATGCTGGACCTGACTACTGGCAAGGTGCTGGGCAAGAGCAGCATGGGTAACGGGCAGATCCGTTATGGCGCCGATGTCATCAACCGCATCATCCAGCAATCAAAAGAGGGCGGCGTGGAGAAACTGCGGAGGGCCGTCCGCGAGGAGACCATCCTGCCGATGGTCGAGCGCCTGCTGGAAGAAAGCGGCAAACAGGAAGAAGAAATCATTCGCTACGTGATCGCGGGGAATACGACGATGGAGCATTTGTTCCTCGGCGCGGACGGGCAGTCGATCCGTCTGGAGCCATATGTGCCGGAGTTCCTGCGCCGCGAGGGCGATACTATAGAGAGCTGCGGTCTGCCGGGCAAGGCGGACGGCAAAGTCATTTTCGCGCCGAACGTGGGCAGCTACGTGGGCGGCGATATCACAGCCGGCGCGCTGGATGCCATGATCTGGAACTCGGAGATGCAAAGCCTTTTCATCGATCTGGGCACGAACGGCGAGCTGGTGTTTGGCAACAGCGATTATCTGCTGACCTGCGCGTGCAGCGCCGGGCCGGCATTTGAGGGCGGCGATATCTCCTGCGGCATGCGGGCGACGACCGGCGCTATTGATAGTGTTGAGATGGATGCAGACTTTGAGCCGCATTATTCGATCATCGGGGGCAACTCCGACGGCATGGGCGGACGCACGGCATCAGTTGACGGGTCTTCCATCAAGGCGCGCGGTCTGTGCGGCAGCGGTCTGATCTCTATCATCAGCGAATTGTTCCGCACCGGTGCGGTGAACGCGAAAGGCAAGTTCATCGGGCATGGACGGCGGATCCGCTACGACGAGGAGATTGGCAGCGGCGAATATATCGTGGCCTTTGAAGAGGAGAGCGCAAGCGGCTCGGAGCTGACGTTGACCGAGTCCGACCTGGACAACTTTATCCGTGCGAAGGGAGCCATCTTCTCGGCCATCCAGACCATGCTGAAGTCGCTGGATATGGATGTCGACTGCATCGAGAGAGTTATTATTGCAGGCGGCATCGGCTCGGGCATCGATATTGAGAAAGCCATCTCTATCGGCATGCTGCCGAAGATCGATCTGGAAAAATACAGTTACATTGGCAACTCCTCGCTGACCGGCGCGTGCGCGATGTTGCTGTCCGACGAGGCAGAGCAGAAGGTCTTTGAGATTGCTGACAACATGACATACATTGAGCTGTCGACGTATCCGGGATACATGGACGAGCTGCTTGCAGCGTGCTTCATCCCGCATACGGACGCGACGCTGTTTGATTAAGAGAAGACTGCAGCGGCGCAGCGTGCAGACAAATAAGCGCGAGTGCAGCCAAATTGGCGCAGCGTGCAGACATGACGGCGCTGCAAAACGACATAAAGGAACAACATTACATGGAAGTAGTAAACAATAAAACTGAAAACCCGATCCGCATTTATCAGGAAAAATTCCGCGAGATGGATCCGCAGCAGATGGCAAAGCGCAGCGGCTGCGAGTTTCGCGACGGCGCGTTTGAGATCCAGCTGATGAACCGGCGCGTCAAGCTGACGTTCCCGGAGATGGAGACGTTTTACGAAGATGGGTCAAAGACCGCGGATAACGTGCGCATCCTGCTGGCGCGCTACGTCATGGAGGGCGTGCAGGCGGATAGCAGCGGGAAGATGTATTCCTACCCGGAGATGCCGTGGGGGCCGGTTTATGAGGTGCAGTTCCGCGGCCGATGCATCAACCGCATGGCTGGCACCTATGGACATAACATCAAGGGTTTTATAGAAGGCATGGAGAAAATCGGCGCGAAGGAAGCACGAGAGGCGAGCGGGCGATTTGCCAGCGGTGCTGACTGTGCCTATGACATCCCGTTCCTTCCGAAGCTGACGATCCGGGCGCTGATCTGGGAGGCAGACGAGGAATTTCCGGCATCGGCGCAGATTCTCTTTTCCGATAATTTCCCGCTGGCGTTTACGGCCGAGGATATGGCCGTGATCGGCGACTTATTCCTAAACGCGATGAAAGGAAAATATTGAATTTACGGGCTTTTTCGGGCGTTGCAAATTTGATTTTGGCTTTTAAAAATACATTGAATCACATCTGTTGACACGCTTTTTTTGTGGTGATATATTCCCTTATTAGATGGGTTACACTAGGGCAACCGCATCTGAGATTTAGTAGCATTATTTAATACGGAGGAGCAATAAAAATGGCAAAGGGAACAGTAAAGTGGTTCAACAACCAGAAGGGTTATGGATTCATCTGCGACGAAGAAGGCAAAGATATTTTCGTTCATTTTTCGGGATTAAACATGGAAGGCTATAAGACACTGGCTGAAGGTGAAAATGTAGAATTTGATGTTGTTAAAGGCGAAAAAGGCCCGCAGGCTGTGAATGTCACGAAACTGTAAAAAGGATAGGTACTAATCGTTGACCTGGAAGCTGTCATAGAAATATGACAGCTTTTTTATTTGTTATGACAGCTTTTTTATTTATCTGTCCAGGGTTTTGGTGGCGGTGTAGTATTCCAGGCCAGGCTCCGGCAGATTGCCGGTCTTGGCGACGAGAAGCTGCGAAACAGTGACCAGCTGATAGCCCTGTTCCACCAGCCAAGGGACGATCTCCTCAACGGCCTCCGCGGAGGAATCGTAGATATTGTGCATTAATATGATATCGCCGTCTTCCACGTGGCTCTTGATGTAGGAGACGGTTTCGGCCGCATCTTTGGTGTACCAGTCTCGCGTGTCCATGCTCCAGTAGTAGAGCGTCATGTTCTCCTGGATGCAGGTCTGGCGGATCAGCTCTGTGGTGTTGCCGCCGGGAGAGCGGAAGCTGACCGGACGCACGCCGCCGGCGGCCTCGATGGCGTCGTTGGCGCGGATGATGTCGTCGCTGGTGACGGCATCGCCCATATGCGAGTGATCGTAGGTGTGGTTGCCGATCTCATGGCCTTCGTTGACGATACGCTGGATCTTTTCCGGATACATTTCTGCTCGCTGACCGAGCTGGAAGAAGGTGGCGTGGCCGCCGACTCCTGCGAACGCATCCAGAATGCGCGAGGTGATGTTGGAGACATCCGGGCCGTCGTCAAATGTGAGAGCGACCATCGGTGCGTTGACATCGATGCCGTGCATATCGACCGGGCGCGTGACGCGCGCGGTGGCGGTCGGCGTCCAATCGGAATAGGAGTTCTGATCACAGTAACTCCGCATTGCATAGTAGTATTTTGTGCCTTCCGGCTGATTTTCAATGGTGTAGGTATTTTTGCCGTTGCCCTCGTCGACGACGATGTTTTCCGCCGTCAGTGTGACGGTGGTGGCATCGTGGAAATCTTCGGATGGACCGTAGCGGAGCTCAAATCCGGCGATCGGCTGCGGGTCCGACCAGACGAAGGTCAGGGATTCTTTGACCTGTGTGCTGGCGGTGAGATCCGTCAGGACCGATGGGGCAGTGTAGCCCTTGATGGTTACGCCGGCGGATTTTCTTGGTTTGTCAGTGCCTTTGAGTGCGCGCACCTTGTATTCATAAAGGGTGGCGCTGTTCAGCCCCTCCACGGTGACTGCTGTGGCGCCTTCCGGGCTCACGGTTTTGACGACCTGGAAGGTTCCGTCCGGGGCTTTCTGCAGGACTTCGTAGCCGATGTCTTTGCCTTTGCGTGCCCAGGAGATGGTCTGCGTGGTATCGGTGGTGGAGAGCGTCAGATTGGCGGCTTCTTTTATCTTGGATGCAAAAATGATGATCACGATCACTGCGGCGACAACAACTAACGCTGCGGCTGCAATGAACGGGAGAAGTTTTTTCTTATTGGTCTTACGGCTGGCGCGGCTGCGCTGTGCGGCTGCTTTTCCGGAAGGACGGCGGGATGCCTTGCGTGAACGCCCTCCTTTTGCAAAGAGGGATGGACGTGTTGTCTTTTCTGAACGTTCTGTTCTTTCTGAACGGACTGACCTTTCCGGATGTGCATTCTGCGCTGAACGAGCGCGCTGTGATGAGCGTGAGGTCTGTCCGGAGCGTACCGAGCGGGCAAGACGTGATGAACGATCACCCTGCGAAGAGCGGGATGTTTGTCCTTCCTGTGCGGCACGCTGCGCTTTGCGGGCCATGCGCTCCTCATGATAGGAAGATTCTTCTGTTAAATCTTCCCCATACGGGTCGTAAGAATCCCAGTTATCGGAATCGTAGGTAATGCGCTTGGTTGATGCCCGCAGACTTTGGACGTTGCCTGATGTAGTCAGGTCATATTCATCGCTGCCGCCATCAAATGATGAAGAACGGCGGTTATCAAACGCCGGCGTGACATCGGTTGCACGGTCCGGCCAGGTCAGGTCGGATGTGTTTTCATGTTTGGAACGGCGGGTTGTGTGGTCCAGCGGGATCTCGCTGCCGTTTTCCTCTAAATATATTTTCTGGATCTTTGGAGAAGCGCCCTCTATCGCATCTGCCCGGCGCGCGTGGTTTGCGGACCTTGTAGTGCCTGCAGCGTCTATGCGGGCAGCACGAGAAGTGCCCACGCGGCGGGCACTCCTGCGTCCGGAATTAGTATTTTTGTTTTGTCTGTGTGGTCGTCTTTCCATTCGTTTCCTTTGGGCGCGCCATGGTGTGGCATTCGCGCCTTCCTTTACGCGATATGCAAAATTGCGACGGCGAGGTTGAAGTAGATCAACAGGGTCAGCGCGTCGACGATAGTAGTAATAAACGGGCTGGACATGACTGCCGGGTCAAAGCCAATCTTGTTGGCGACCATCGGCAGCACGCATCCGATCAGCTTAGCCACAACAACGGCGCAGAACAGAGCCAGAGAGATGACTGCGACCATCAGGACGGTGCCCTGATGCAGGAGCATCATCTTGCCAAAGTTCACTATAGCCAGCGCGATGCCGCACATCAGGCCGACGCGCAGCTCTTTCCAGATAACCTTGAAAATATCGCGGAATTCCACATCCTCCAGGGACAGGGAACGGATGATCGTGACGGAAGCCTGTCCGCCGCAGTTGCCGCCGGTGTCCATCAGCATCGGGATGGAGCCGGTCAGGATGATCGACACGCTTAATGCATCCTCAAACTTGGTGATGATCAGCGATGTGAACGTCGCGGAGATCATGAGGAAGAGGAGCCATGGGATACGGGCGAGGAACGTCTGCCAGACACTGGTCTGGAAATAAGGCCGGTCACCAGGACGGATAGCAGCCATCTTTTCGATATCCTCGGTTGCCTCTTCTTCCATGACGTCCATAGCGTCGTCGATGGTGACGATACCGACCAGGCGGTTTTCATCGTCAACCACAGGCATTGCCAACAGATTGTATTTGCTGAACATCTGCGCCACGTCTTCCTTGTCGGTATGGGTGTGGACGGAGATGATGTTGGTTTCCATGATGTCTGCGATGAGATCGCTTTCTTCTGCCAGGAGCAGATCCTTGGCGGTCACGATACCAAGCAGAGTACGGTTGTAATCCGTGACATAACAAGTGTAGATCGTCTCCTTGTCAACGCCGGTCCGGCGGACGCGGGTCAATGCCTCGGATACGGTCATATTTTTACGCAGGCTGACATACTCGACAGTCATCAGGCTGCCGGCGGAATCATCCGGATACTGCAGGATCTTATTGATCATGGCGCGGGTGTCTGCATCGGTGTTGGCCAGGATCCTCTTGACCACGTTGGCCGGCATCTCATCGACCAGGTCGGCAGCATCGTCCAGGTAGATCTCATCCATGATGCTTCGGATCTCGGAATCGGAGAAGCCCTGGATCAGATGGGTCTGGACGTCGGTATCCATTTCGACAAAGGCATCAGCTGCCAGCTCTTTTGGCAGAAGCCGGAACAAAATAGGCAGACGGTCTTTGGGGAGGTCATTTAACAGTGCCGCGATATCGGCGGGGTTCATTTCGGAGAAAGTTTCTCTGATCTGAGCGAATTTTTTGTCTTCCAGGAGTCCCAGAATTTCTTCTTCTGTTGGTATGGTGTTGATAATGTTATCCATAATCTTGACCTCCTTCCTGTAGTAATTCGATGCTGCTGATTCATTTTTGAAGGCATTTTGAACTGTCCAAATGAGGCTGAAAACCTGCCAGAGCGGGGCATTTTACCTTCAAAAAAATTCAACAAAAAAAGACGTGAAACTTTTACTTTTCACAAAAATATAATAGCTTAAATATATTGAAAAAACAATACAAAAAGTATATGATAATCATACACTACTTCGTTAAAGTGCGAAGTTTATTAGTTATCGAAAGGAGAACAATTATGGGACTTTTAAGTGCAGCTTTAGGTGCGTTAGGGGGAACCCTGGCCGACACATGGAAAGACTGGTTTTACTGTGAGGCATTAGACAAAGACACCCTTATGGTCAAGGGCGAGAAAATGATCGGCAACCGTTCTTCCAACAGAAGGGGAAATGATAATATTATCTCGAATGGATCAGGAATCGTTGTAGCAGATGGACAGTGCATGATCATCGTTGATCAGGGCAAGGTCGTTGAGATCTGTGCTGAGCCTGGTGAATTTACATATGACACATCCACAGAGCCAAGCCTTTTCACAGGCAGCCTTGGTGAGGCCATTAAAGAAACATTTGCATTATTAGGAAAACGTATCGGATACGGCGGAGATACCGGACATGATCAGAGAGTGTACTACTTCAACACCAAGGAACTGATCGACAATAAATTCGGTACACCGAACCCGATCCCGTTCCGTGTTGTAGATTCCAAGATTGGTCTGGATCTGGATGTATCCGTCCGCTGCTCGGGCGTTTACTCCTACAAGATCGTTGACCCGATCCGTTTCTACACCAATATTGCCGGCAATGTATCTGATGTTTACAAGAGAAGCGAGATCGATGAGCAGTTAAAGACTGAGTTCATCAGCGCTCTGCAGCCGGCATTCGGACAACTTTCTGCACTGCAGCTTCGTCCGAACGAGATCGTAACTCATAACAAAGAATTAGAAGATGCTATGAACGCGCAGCTGTCTGAGAAGTGGGGCGAGCTTCGTGGTCTTCAGGTCGTCAATGTTGCTCTTGGCAGCGTGACGCTTCCGGAAGAGGATCAGGAACTCATCAAACAGACCCAGCGTGGTGCAGCTCTCTCCAATCCAAACCTGGCAGCAGGCGTTATGGCTGGTGCTACGGCAAATGCTATGGAGAATGCAGCAAAGAACGAAGGCGGCGCAATGAACGGCTTAGTTGGTGTTGGCATGGCTATGAACACCGGCGGCAATACCGTTGCAAGTCTGTTCCAGCAGGGACAGGCTCAGAATGCTGCAGCAGCTCCGGCAGCAGGCGCTTGGACCTGTCCGGAATGCGGCCAGCAGGCAACCGGCAACTTCTGCGCAAACTGCGGAACCAAGAAACCGGAGCAGGCAGCAGGCGGATTCTGCCCGAACTGCGGACAGCCGGTACAGCCGGGCGCTAAATTCTGCGCAAACTGCGGACATCAGTTACAGTAAGACTTAAGTACATAGAAAGGCTGCAGCAACCCTTCCGTGGGTTGCTGCAACCATCTTTATATTAGGAGAAAATTATGGCAGATATTCAGGAATATAAATGCCCTAATTGCGGCGGCATCCTGACCTTTGAGCCTGGAACGCAGAAGATGAAATGTCCGTACTGCGATTCCGAGATCGATGTGCAGGCGCTGGCGGACTATGACAACGGTCTGAATAATTTCTCGGAAAAAGATGAAATGCGCTGGGAGACCCCTGGCAATGTCTGGCACGAAGGCGAAACGGAAGGCATGCGCATCTACGTGTGCAAATCCTGCGGCGGCCAGATTGTAGGGGATGAGAACATGGGATCGACGGCGTGCCCGTTCTGTGGCAACCCGGTCGTGATGATGGGACAATTTTCCGGCGATTTAAAACCGGATCTGGTGATCCCGTTCAAGCTGGACAAAGAAGCGGCTAAGAAGGCGTATCTGAATCATATCGGAAACCGGAAACTGCTTCCGAGCCTGTTCCGCAACAAGAACCATATCGATGAGATCAAAGGCATGTACGTGCCGTGCTGGCTCTTTGATACGGGTGCTGATGGACGTATGCAGTTCATGGGCACGCGGATGCGTGTCTGGGCGGACGGCAGAAACCAGTATACGGAGACGCAGTATTTTGATGTTTACCGTGAAGGCCATATGGAATTCAAGGGACTTCCGGTGGATGGCTCCTCCAAGATGCCAAACAATCTGATGGAATCTTTGGAGCCTTATGATCTTTCCGAGGCGGTGGATTTCCAGACGGCCTATCTGTCCGGTTATCTGACAGACCGCTATGATGTGACCGCGGAAGAATGCATCCCGCGCGTGAATGAGCGTGTAAAACAGACGACATTTGATACCATTGCCTCTACTGTGCAGGGTTATCAGACTGTTTCCTATCAGGGCGGCGATGTCCGCACGGAACAGGGTCAGATCAGGTATGCAATGTATCCGGTATGGATCTTAAATACAACATTCGGAAAAGAGCACTATCTGTTCGCGATGAACGGACAGACAGGAAAGATGGTTGGCGATCTGCCGATCGATAACGGGAAGGTATGGAAATACCGCCTGCTGTGGACCGGCATCTTAGGCGTCATCTTTTCCATTGCGGCTGTCATCTTCCGATTCTTTGTTTAAGGAGGTGGTCAGAGTATGAAAAAGATTATTTCCATTCTTACGGTTCTGGCCATCGTGCTCGGTCTGAGTATGACTGCATTTGCAGCTTCTTACGACAGACTGGATGATCAGGCAAATGCAATGTCCGAGAATGATCAGGCTGAAGCGGCTGCAGTGCTGGATGAAGTCAGCGCGGAACTGGATGCAGATCTGGTCTTTGTGACCGTGGATAATTCCATTCTGGCAGGAAAGACGGAAGAAGAGTATGCAGATGATTATTATGACAGTCATCTATATTCCGTAGATGGTGCGCTTCTTCTGCTGAATGTAGAGAACGGAAACGGATGGATCTCTACCGTCGGCAAAGGCATCAACGCTTTCTCAACCTACAATATGCAGGACTGTGTGGATGCCATGAGCACTTATCTGCAGTCCAGGGATTATGCAGGCGCTATCAAGGTCTTTGCAAACAAAGCGAAAGAATATTTCAATTCTGCAGCGAACGGCGAGCCGGTAGATATTGACGGCAATGGAAACCAGGGCTATGAAGAAGTCGATCCATATGACCCTTATTATCAGCCGAGAGAGAAGACGCCGGCAACGTTTGGCAATATCCTGCTGACGATCTTCGTCGCTTTTGTGATCGCCTTCCTGATCTCGCTGATCATTACGGCAGTCATGAAGAACCAGATGAAATCCGTTATTTCCGCAAGTGATGCAGACCAGTATGTAGATCCGAACCAGTGCCATATTACAGGCAGCCGTGACCGTTTCCTTTATCATACGGTCACTGTAGTCCCGATCCCAAGACAGGACAACAGACAGGGTCCTGGTGGTATGGGCGGCCGTCCGGGCGGCGGATCACCGACCCATGTTTCCCATAGCGGAACCACGCATGGGGGCGGCGGTTTTAAATTTTAAGTAGAGGACACGATATGAGCAAAAAAATCAAAACGCCGGGCGTTAAAGAATTATTCGCAGCGATCCTTGCTCTGGAGAATGAGGATGAGTGCTTCACATTTTTTGAGGATGTCTGCACGACAAATGAGATCCTTTCATTTGCGCAGAGATATCAGGTGGCTAAGCTTTTGTATCAGGGATTGACGTATCAGGAAATCGCTGAAAAGAGCGGTGCGAGCACTGCCACGATCAGCCGTGTCAAACGGTCGATCGATGACGGCAACGGCGGCTACGAGATGATTTTCAAGAGATTGGGTGAATAGATTGCTTCAAGGTTTAAATGATAAGCAGAAAGAAGCGGTCCTTACAACAGAGGGACCGCTTCTTATACTGGCAGGGGCCGGTTCGGGCAAGACCAGGGTCATCACGAACCGGATCGCGTATCTGATCCGCGAAAAGGGGGTCAGCCCGCGCAATATCCTTGCCATAACTTTTACAAATAAAGCAGCCAGTGAGATGCGTGAGCGTGTGGAGGCAAGCGTCGGGATCGATGCCGGCGGTGCCTGGATCAGCACGTTCCATTCTGCATGCGTAAAGATCCTGCGCATGTACAGCCATCTGATCGGCTATGACAATAACTTTACCATCTATGATGCAGATGACCAGAAAACGGTCATCAAGAACATCTGCAAGAAGTTAGACATCGATACCAAGCATTACAAAGAAAAGTGGTTCCTGTCACAGATCTCATCGGCAAAGGATGAGCTGAAGGGGACGGAGCAGTTTGCTCTGGACGCGGGCGGCGATTTCTACCTGGAGAAGGTGGCCCGGGTCTACGAGGAATACCAGCGTGAGCTGAAGCGGAATAATGCGTTTGACTTTGACGATCTGATCGTCAAGACGGTGGAGCTGTTCCGCCATGATCCGGAGATTCTGGAGCGCTTTCAGGAGCGTTTCCGCTATATCTCCGTGGATGAGTATCAGGATACCAACACCGCACAGTTTGTGTTTGTCAGTCTCCTGGCGGCCAAGTATCACAACATCTGTGTTGTGGGTGATGACGACCAGTCGATCTACAAATTCCGCGGCGCAAATATCGAAAACATTCTGCAGTTCGAGAAGGTCTTTCCGGATGCCAAGGTGATCCGTCTGGAGCAGAACTACCGCTCCACGCAGAATATCCTGAATGCGGCAAATGCTGTGATCAAGAACAACCGGAACCGGAAAGCCAAGAGCCTTTGGACGGAACATGAGGAAGGCGAGCTGATCAAGCTGTTCCATGTGAACAATCCATATGAAGAAGCTGACCGCGTGGTGGATCAGATCAAACGCTATATGCGCGAGGGCTATAAGCTGAACGACTGTGCCTGCCTGTACAGGACCAACGCGCAGTCCCGTACGCTGGAGGAGGCGTTTGTGCGCGCCAATCTGCCGTATAAGATCGTAGGCGGCGTGAACTTCTATCAGCGCAAAGAGATCAAGGATGTTCTGGCATATTTGAAGACCATTGATAACGCCCGGGATGATGTAGCCGTGCGGCGGATCATCAATGTGCCAAAACGCGGCATTGGTGCCGTGGCAGTGAATACGGTGCAGAACCTGGCCGATGACAGAGGCGTGAACTTCTACACGGCTTTGGATGACGGGATCAATGAAGGCCTCTTTGGCAAAGGCGGGGAGAAACTGCGGGAGTTCCGCAATCTGATCGAGTCGCTGAAAGAGAGTGCCGGAATCTCCAATGAGCACGGCCGGCAGATGTCTTTAAAGGACCTGATGGAAGAGGTCCTGGAGAAGACCGGCTATCGGCGGGAACTGGAGTTGGAAAATACGGTTGAGTCGCAGACGCGGCTTGAAAATATTGATGAGTTGATCAATAAACTGGCGCTGTATGAAGACACGGCCGAGGAGCCTACTTTGAGCGGCTTCCTGGAGGAGGTCTCGCTGGTGGCGGATATCGATTCCTGGTCGGCGGACTCGGATTACGTGTCGCTGATCACCATCCATTCTGCCAAGGGTCTGGAGTTTCCGATCGTGTTCCTCTGCGGCATGGAGGACGGGCTCTTCCCGATGAGTGCAGCCATCAACTCCATGGATGAAGAGGACCTGGAGGAGGAGCGCCGGCTGGCCTATGTGGCTATCACAAGGGCCAAGGAGAAGCTGATCCTTACCGCATCACGCATGCGGATGGTCCGCGGCGAGACGATGGTCTCCATTATCTCGCGGTTTGTCAGGGAAATTCCGGGCGAGCTGATCGAGCCGGATGATGAGAATCAATATGTGATATCGAAGCAGGGCGGACGCGGGTCTTACAGCGGACGCGGCGGCTCCGGCAGTTCGTACGGCGGTTCTGGTTCATATGGCGGCTCTGGTTCATATGGCGGCTATACCGATGGCTCTTTTGGCGGCAATGCTGCCAGCCGGAAAGAGAGTAAAGAGGAGTTCAAGCGGAAACCGTTTGCTTTGAGTGGCGGTTCCCTGGGAGCATCCGGCAAGAGTACCGGGTCCCGCAGCGGTGCTTCCGGCGGTTCGTCCGGCGGCAAGGCTTTGCTGGATTACGGGGAAGGCGACCGTGTTTCCCATATGAAATTTGGCGAAGGCATCGTCACCGGCATCCGGGACGGCGGCCGAGACTGGGAAGTGACCGTGGATTTTGAGGAGTACGGAACAAAGAAACTATTCGCTGGCTTTGCGAAGCTGAAGAAGGTCTGAAAAGATTAAAAAAGTGTGAATAATGACGTACTTTTGTTGCAAAAATCGGCTCAATATTATATGATAGATGAGGGTGAATACGATGGGAAAAATTATTAGAACCGGAATTAAATATATCTTCAAAAGAAAGGCGAAAGGCATGGAAAGAAAATTCGCAGAATTAGTGGAACTTTCTAAACTGAACGAACTGATCAAGAAAGACGAAAAGGAAGAAAAGTGCGGCAAAGTCTGGAAGATTATCGGTATCTGCGCAGCTGTTGTAGTTGCTCTCGGCGGCATCGGATTCCTTGTCTACAAACTCTTTGCAAACAAGACAGATGACTATGATCTTTATGATGATCTGGACAACTATTATGTAGATGATGATTTCGATAAAGATCAGCTGACAGAAGATCTTAGTGACGGAATCAGCGAAGCAGATTTTGCAGAATAAAGTCATTTATTAAAGGGATACAGAGCAAGCCTTTGGCTTGCTCTTTTCACATTATAGGGAGAGTCGCAGAATTGAAAAATGAGTAAAAAGAAAAAACAGATCGATCTGACTCCGTATGAGAACAGGGAGGCGCTGTGTCCGCACTTTGGGAAGTGCGGCGGCTGCACCTATCAGAAGATTTCCTATGACCGGCAGCTGGAGATGAAGGCATCTCTGGTTAAGGGGCTGCTGGATGAAGCCTGCGAGGCTTTAGGGAAAGAGCCAGATTATCGGTTCGAAGGTATCCTTCCATCTCCGATGGAGGAGGGCTACCGCAATAAAATGGAATTCACGTTTGGTGATGAGTGCAAGGATGGTCCGTTTGCGCTGGGGCTGCATCAGAAGGGCAGCTTTATGAATATTGTAAATGTGACGGACTGCCACTTGATCCATCCGGACATGAACCTGGTGCGCAATACCATCAGAGACTACTTCCAGCCGTTTTATGAGGCAGGGCAGGTTTCCTTCTACAATCATCGTTCCCATCAGGGCTGGCTGAGGCATCTCCTGCTCAGGCGGGCAGCAGCCACGGGGGAGATTCTAGCTGCGCTGGTTACGACATCGCAGATGGATCCGGAGACATCGCAGAAGATGCTGGACGAACTGACAGAGCGTCTGAAGATGCTGGATGTGGAAGGCACCATCACTGGCATTTTACATATCACAAATGATTCGCTGGCAGATATTATACAGAGCGATAAAACGGATATTCTGTTTGGCCGCGATTATATTATGGAGGAAGTCCTGGGGCTGAAGTTCCGGATCTCCGTTTTTTCCTTCTTCCAGACCAATACGAAGGGGGCAGAAGTGCTGTACGCAAAGGCGCGCGAATATGCATCGTTCGCCCATGGCATGCTGTATGATCTGTACAGCGGCACCGGCACCATCACACAGTTGATGGCAGACGCAGTGGAGGAGGCCGTTGGCGTGGAGATCGTGAAAGAGGCTGTTGAAGCGGCAAAGAAAAACGCGGCGCTGAACGGCATTTCGAATGTCCGCTTTATTGCAGCGGATGTGCTGGCCGCGTTGGATGATCTGCCAAAACCGGACAGCCTGATCCTGGACCCGCCAAGGGAGGGAATCAATCCGAAAGCGTTAGGAAAGATCCTGCGTTATGGCGTAGATCATATAGTTTATGTCAGCTGCAAACCGACATCGCTGGGACGTGATCTGCGCGGATTCTTTGCAGCCGGCTATCAATTGGAAAAAGCCTGCTGCGTGGACATGTTCCCGGAAACAGAGCATGTGGAGACGGTTGTATTACTTTCCAAGGGAAACATATCGAGTGAGAAAATCCGTGTTGAGTTCGATTTGGAAGACATGGATATGTCTGATTTCAAGGAACGAGCCACTTATGACGAAATCAGAAAATGGGTGCAGAAAAAATATGGATTCCATGTAACTAATCTTAATATCGCCCAGTTAAAGAAGAAGCATGGAATCATAGAGCGGGAGAACTATAATAAGCCAAAATCTCCAGATTCCCATCAGCCAGGTTGTCCGCCGGAGAAACAAAAAGCTATCGAAGATGCCCTTGCCCATTTTCAGATGATTTAAAGATTCTAGTTTCTAATGTTTTCAAAGGTGCATAGGATTTAATGATTGACAGTTAGCGGAGCGTTGCTCTACTGGCTGTTTTTTTATTTTATCGTTGACAGCTAATTTGAATTAGCTTATAATTAGGCTAATTTAAATTAGCCATATGGTTAAAAAACAACTAATCGGGACAGTATGAATAGAGGAATGAAATGGATACCAAGTACAGAATACTGGATGAAGCATTGACGCTGTTTTCTGAAAAGGGATATGCAAATGTTTTTGTTGCGGATATCGCAGAAAGAGTCGGTATTAAGGCTCCATCCCTTTACAAGCATTATAAAAACAAGCAGGCTATCTTCGATGCGATTATAGAAGAGATGAACAGACGATTTTTGGAGGAGGCAGGCGCTCTGCAGATCAACGGGGCGGACGCTGCAAAGGATGCTGAAATCTATAAAAACATATCGGAAGAGCAGCTGATTACTCTTGGAAACAATTTGTTTCTTTATTTCTTACATGACGACTACACGAGACGGTTTCGCAAGATGCTGACCATCGAGCAGTTTCATGATAAGGATCTTGCGGACGTATACATGAAACAGTATGTAGATGATCCGCTTTCCTATCAGGGAATGCTTTTGGGGCTGATGGTTTCTGCGGGTGTTTTGCAGGCAGAGAATGTGGAGATTATGACCTTGCATTTTTATGCTCCGATTTATATGCTGCTGACCATATGTGATCGTGATCCGGAACGTGAGGCGGATGTACTTAAAACATTGGAAGCGCACATCCGGCAGTTTAACAGGCTATACGCAAGAGATGAAAAAATCATTCGTGATAATAAGAAATCTCGGGGGAAGACGAAATGAAGATTACGGTAATCAACGGAACCGAAAAACACGGCGTGACATACAGAATGAAAGAAATTTTCTTAGAGCCATTTAGAGATAATGCGGGAATTACAGAGTATTATCTTCCAAAGGACGGTCCGGGATTCTGTACAGGCTGTACTGCTTGCTTCAGGAATAATCAGAATCTCTGCAATGACGCTGAAAAAGTTCAGAAGATCGAGAAGTCCTTACTTGAAGCGGATCTGTTGATTTTCACATCGCCTGCCTATGTGTTCCACACTACCGGTGCAATGAAAGCGATGCTGGATCACTTTGGATACCGATGGATGCCACATCGCCCTGCAAAGGAAATGTTCGGAAAGCGTGCGGTAATCATCACTCAGTGTCTCGGAGCGGGTGGAAAGTCTACTGCGAAGGATATAAAGGATAGTCTGTCCTGGTGGGGCATATCGACCATTAAAGTCGTAAGTTTCAAGCTGATGTCTGAAATTGACTGGAACAAAATCGAAGAAAAAAAGAAAGCATCCTTCCAAAAGAAACTAAGCAGCGTCGCACAAAAAATGCATGATATCAATTATGATAAACCGGGTCATACGAATGTTATTGTGAAAGCAAAGTTCTATGCGGTAAGGATGCTGCAGACGAGTCTCGGAAAAAAGGATCCCGAATATACCGACTTTCAGTATTGGTATGAGAACGGCTGGATTGGCAAAATAAGACCGTGGAAACAGAATGAAAGAAATAAGAACTGAAAGTCTGTATTTATGAGCATGACACAAATCGTATCACGGATGTGACGATACGTTTCTTTCCTTCTTCATGGGTCTTTGATACTTTCAAATTGCCGACAGGCAATATCGTATGAAAGGACAAAGAGAACATGAAGGAAAAAAGAAATCTGCTGGCAGGGGTGGGATTGCTCGGTGCATTTGCCCTGTGGACTGTTTTGATCCAGTGTGTTGCTGTGCAGGCTGTGGGGCAGAATGGAACGAAGATCGGGTTTGCTGATTTTAATGTATGGTTCCATCAGCTGACCGGTGTGCACATGACGCTATATACGATCACGGACTGGCTGGGGCTTGTTCCCATTTTTATCTGCCTGTGCTTTGGAGTACTGGGACTTGTACAGCTGATAAAGAGGCGGAGCCTGCTAAGGGTTGATCCGGATATACTGTTATTGGGTGTCTATTATGTGCTGGTCATAGCCTGCTACCTGATCTTTGAGATGATCCCGGTCAATTACAGGCCTGTCCTGATAGAGGGAAGGCTGGAGGCATCCTACCCGTCATCAACTACATTACTGGTACTATCCGTAATGCCAACATTCTGGTTCCAGGCAAATAGGAGAGACTTAAATGTGAGGCTCAGAAAAGCGGTTGCGGTGTTTGTAGTCGCCTTTTCGATGTTTATGGTGATAGGAAGGCTGATCTCAGGGGTACACTGGGCGACGGATATTATTGGCTCCGTATTATTAAGTGCGGGGCTATACAGACTGTATCGCTCAGCCGTTTTATTTTCGGACAAGGCAAAGAAAACCGACAGGAGAAAAGATGGAGTTTAATGAAAAACTACAGGAATTAAGAAAATCCAGATCACTGACGCAGGAAGAGCTGGCGGAGGCTCTGTTTGTTTCAAGGACTGCGATTTCAAAATGGGAACAAGGCCGTGGGTATCCAAGCCTTGATTCGCTTAAAGAAATATCGAGGTTCTTTTCGGTGTCGATTGATGATCTGATCTGCTCGGAAGAGATCATTTCTGCGGCGGCAGATGAGAAGAAAGAGTGCATGGATAAGTACATATCCCTGATCTGCAATACGCTGGACATCTTTTTGGTATTGCTGCTGTTCCTGCCCGTATTCGGAAACGGAACAGATAGTCCGGCTTCGGTTTCGCTATATGCGATCACGGGCATAAGTACATGGATCAAAATGGTGTTTGCTGCATTGATTGGCGTGACTGTTCTGAACGGTATCTGCGGTGTTATCATCAGCCATTTTGAAAAGCCAATCTGGAATCGTCATCGGCTTGTGACGGGAATAGTGTTGTCAGTAGCATGTACAGCGGTATTCATCCTGACGAGACAGCCCTATGCAGGCATCATTTGTCTGGCTATTCTGGTCGTGAAGGGATTGCTGATTGGAAAAGGGAAGAGCTTATTATGATGGAAAATGAACGCATACGGAGTTATCCTGCAAGTCAGGAACAGATGGAGAAGTTTATTGCATCTGAAACTGATGAAGAGCTGAAGAAAGCATATAGAGAAATGCTGGAAGGCTGCCTTGCTCATCCCGGAGAGTGGGATTGGTATGCGATGTGGATGATCGAGAAAGCGGATGGAACGCATATCGGGGATCTCTGTTTTAAGGGCATAGAGGCAGGCCGTAATCCTGAGATCGGATATGGCATCCTGGAAGAATACTGGGGACAGGGTTTTGCCACTGAGGCTGTGAAGCTTGCGCTTAAATGGGCATTCCGGCATCCGGGGATAAAAGCGGTTGAAGCGGAAGCGGATACGAGTAATGTGGCATCGCAGAGGGTGCTTATGAAATGCGGGTTCCGTCCGAATGGGGAAATTGGTGAGGAAGGCCCCAGATATATAGTTTACGGAGGAAATGAGATGAATACAAACGATTATACGATACGATTAGAGAAGGAAGAAGATTACAGGGCTGTTGAGAACCTTGTAAGAGAATCGTTCTGGAATGTTTACCGTCCGGGATGCAGTGAGCATTATGTGATTCATGTTCTCAGGAATGATCCGGCATTCGTGAAGGAACTGGATTTTGTTATGGAACAGGAGGGACGGCTGATAGGGCAGAATATGTTTGTGAAGACGGTTATTGAGGCGGATGACGGGAGGACGATCCCCGTCTTAACGATGGGTCCGATAGGAATTATTCCAGAACTGAAGCGCAAGGGTTATGGAAAGGCTTTGCTGGACTTCTCTTTGGAGAAAGCTGCCGAAATGGGCTTCGGGGCGGTCCTTTTTGAAGGCAATATTGATTTCTATGGCAAGAGTGGTTTTACATATGCCAGAGAGTTTGACATCCGGTATCATGACCTTCCGGAGGATGCGGATTCATCCTTCTTTCTTTGTAAGGAGCTGATTCCGGGGTATCTGGATGATGTGACCGGGGTATATCAGACTCCTCAGGGGTACTATGTGAAGGAAGAGGATGTGGATGAGTTTGATAAAGGCTTTCCGCCTAAAGAAAAGCAAAAGCTCCCGGGACAGATATTCGGATAATAAAATTGAATAATACTATTATGTTAGTAAGAAATACTGGGTGACCAGTATTTTTTTTGTCTAAAAATAACAAAAATGAAATTGTATTTAAAAAATACAGACAAAATAGCAAAAAAAGTCAGCAACTAAATAGTAGGAGGGTAATTAAAGAGCAACTGAATCATTCCTAAATGAAAGACATTGAGTTTGGCGAAAAGTAACAAAAATCGAATTGTATTAAAAAAAAACAGGCCAAATCGCGAAAAAAGTCAGCAATAGGGTAATGGAGGGGGTTGTTACTCAAGCACCATGAAAAAAGAATACCGGACAGGAACGAAGATATGCATCTGCCAGGACGCCGGAAGCACCGGTCGAGCGGATGCGCTCACACCGGCACCGTGAAGAACGATGCGGACAGGGAACGGGATCCTGACACCCGGAGCAATAATGGAATAAACCCAAAAACAAAATCGCATTTATTGAAGAGAAATAACGAAAACTCATGAGGAGGAATAAAAATGCCTAGATTATCAAAAAAAGACAAACAATATTGGTCGTTCTTTATCGACCCAAAGACACATCGCAGGAAATATTATGAGCTCTGCAGGCGATGCACGAAAGAATGCAAGCAGAGCTTCCGGGTTGTATCCCTATTTTGTCCACTCTATGTGAGCAAAAGGAGCAAAAAAGGTAAATCCGCTATTTCCGGGTCGTTAGATATCCTGGATGAAGGATTTACCGGAAAACGAAAAAAAGACGCTTTTATGGTCAAAGATACCCAGAAATCCGCACCTTTTTGCTACACAAAAGAAGATGATGGCATTTGGCGCGAAGGAAAGGAAATGTGCGACAAAGGTCAGGCAGAAGAGGCTCTACTGAGTAACTCAGTAAATATATAACTGTATAACTGAGTAACTAACTGAAAAACTGTTACTTACTGAAAAAGAGATAACTGAGTAAGAAAACTGAAAACCGGGCTTGTATCTATATCGAAATTGCGTTAGCGCAAGCATCGTATCTGGGCGTCACTTTGACGGCAGATACCCCGCAAGCATCGCCTTTGGATATCAAAAGGCAGCTTGCGGACTGGGATATCCCAGACCCTTAAACACCTGAACGAGGACAAGGATAATAATTGAAAAAGCAGAAAGGAGAAAAATTGATAGAAAAAAACAACATAGAAAACGGGCATTCAAACTATGCCGGACAAAAACCAATGGTTCGTTATTATGAAGACGAAAAAGATAACGCAGCTTTTGACAGATGGGTAGATGTAATGGCCAGACTGATACAGAAACATGGCGGAACAGTATTACGGAAGACCCATCAGTCAGTGCTTACAGGGATCACAATTCTGATTTATTACGAGAAGACACAGGGATGCAAACAAAGGCGGGATCGCATTAAGATTTATAAGTCAAAGATGTCTGCGCTTATGGGGAATGGAACAGAAAACAATTCTTTCGCATTAAAGATATTTGGAACAAAATGACGCATTGCGTATATAAAAAAGACGTGATATATTATATACGCAATGCATCAAATGATTATGGAAAGGGAATGGAAATGGGGAATGTAATTGATTGCCAGGAAAAAATAAAAGAGTTACGCGAAAGAACAGGTATGAGCAGGAAAGATTTCTGTGATTATTTTCAGATTCCATACCGTACGGTCACTGATTGGGAGAGTGGCAAGCGACACGCACCGGATTACCTGATTCGGCTGCTGGAGTATTACATCCAGTTGAATCTGGTGCAAAAGAAAAATAAGCAAGAAGAGGAGGCAAACAATAATGGCGAAGAAAATGATTAAAGAAACCATCCATGCAAAAGGATTTGATATCAGTATCTACACTACGGATTTTGAGAATGAATTTATATCTTTGACTGATATTGCTAAATATAAAAGCGATGATCCAAATGCAACAATCTGTAACTGGATGAGAAATAGAGAGACGCTGGAGTTTCTTGGACTATGGGAGGGCTTGAACAATCCGGATTTTAACCCCCTCGAATTCGAGGGGTTTAGAACGAGCGCAGGACTTCATTCATTTACGATGTCTCCGACAAAATGGATAAATGCCGTAAAAGCGATTGGAATTGTCTCCAAAGCAGGAAGATATGGCGGGACGTATGCCCATTCAGATATTGCGCTTGAATTCGCATCCTGGATATCAGCAGAATTCAAACTGTATATTGTCAAAGATTACCAGCGTATAAAACGGGATGAGAACAGCCGTCTGTCGCTAAACTGGAACCTGAACAGGGAAATCGCCAAACTTAATTACCGGATTCATACGGATGCTGTAAAAGCAAATCTGATCCCGCCGGAACTGACGCCGGAACAGATATCATATAAATATGCTAGTGAAGCAGATATGCTTAATGTTGCTGTATTTGGTAAAACGGCAAAAGAGTGGAGAGACTCAAATCCTGGCGTTAAAGGTAATATTCGTGACCAGGCGGACCTTAACCAACTGCTTGTCCTGGCTAATGCGGAGAGCTACAACGCAGTATTGATCGATCAGGGAAAGGCGCAGTCTGAAAGGCTGATACTGATCAGACAGCTAGTCATCAGGCAGATACAATCTTTGGGAAAGTTGAGTATGGACAATCTTCCGATGTTTCTGGGAGGTGAGATAAGTGAAGAAAAAGACTAAATGTTATATTTATACAAGAGTATCAACAGCAATGCAGGTGGATGGCTACAGCCTGGATGCTCAGAAGGACAAACTCAGGAAATTTGCTGAATATCAGGATATGGAAGTTGTGGCCGAATATTCTGATGAAGGTTTCTCGGGAAAAAACATTCAAGGCAGGAAAGAATTCCTGAGAATGATGGAAGATATAGAGTCCAGAAAAGACAGCGTGGATTATGTCCTTGTATTTAAACTTTCCCGTTTTGGACGGAATGCCGCCGATGTTCTCAATTCGTTGCAGATCATGCAGGATTACGGCGTGAACCTTATCTGCGTGGAGGATGGAATTGACAGCTCAAAAGATGCCGGCAAACTTATGATCTCTGTATTGTCTGCAGTAGCAGAGATCGAACGTGAGAATATCCGCACTCAGACAATGGCCGGAAGGGAGCAGAAAGCCCGGGAAGGCAAGTGGAACGGCGGTTTTGCACCTTATGGCTATAAACTGGAAAATGGAGGGCTGCTGATTGCGGATGATGAAGCTGAAATTATCAGGATTATATATGACCGGTATATTCACACGGCGGAAGGCGTAAGAGGTGTCGCTGCCTATCTGAATAACCATGGCTATACAAAAAAACTCCGTCAGAATAATACGATCCCGGGCTTTTCAGCAGACTTTGTGAAGAAGGTGATTGATAATCCGGTTTATATGGGAAAGATTGCCTATGGACGCCGGCGGACGGAAAAGAAGATTGGTGCCCGAAATGAAATGCATGTAGTTGAGCAGGATGACTTTCCTGTTTATGAAGGACTGCATGATGCGATAATATCTGAAGCAGATTGGAATCTGGCGCAGGAAAAACGAAAGTTTAATGCCTTTAAACGCACAAAGATTCATGATTTAGACCATGCGCATATTCTATCTGGGATTATCCAGTGTCCCTGCTGTGGGAAAAAACTCTATGGCAACATTGCAAAAGCCCACAGCAAGGATAAAAAGACAAGATATTACTATTACTGCAAGAATACTGCTGGAGTCACAGGACACAAATGTTCCTTTCGGACGAACCTGGAACAGACTGAAATAAACCGTCAGGTGGCAACCATCATATCTGCAATGGTTAACAAGCTAAAGTTCCGGGACGCAATTAAAACTAAGATTGGTGCAGCAGTTGATACTGATGATCTGGAAAAACAGATGGAGGTATTTAAGGGCCAGCTTCGCCAGATCAACGGTACCAAAAACCGGTTGGCAAACCAGATGGATACATTAGATGTTTCTGATCCGCATTATGACAAAAAGATTTCTGACCTTCAGCAGCGGTATGACGAGCAGTATGATAAAGCGGATGAAATCGAAATACAGATTGATGATATAAACAGCAGGATAAATCAAATCCGAAATGAAAAGATTACGGGAGATAACATTTTCCAGTTGCTCCTTGCTTTTGATCAGTTGTATGATTCATTTACAGAAGCGGAGAAGAAGGAGTTTATGCAAGCCTTCATCGAACGGATAGATATTTATCCGGAAAAGCCGGAGAACGGTATCTGGATTAGAAATATTGTGTTTGCTTTTCCGGTTCCTGTGAATGGGAAGGAGATAAAAGAATATCCCTTGGAAAAGTTGTCTACAGTTGAGACAGTATGCTGCTTGTACCACCAGAAGAAGGACTTCATCTCCGTAACTTAAGAACCAAGCAATTCAGATTATCTGAAATCTTTGCTGGAATTATACAAACAGCTTGATGAAAATAATCCGTGCTCTGTGGAACAGAGTGAAAGTGTTTGGAAAGAAATAGAAGCAGATGCAAATATTCGGTACTTTGGAGCAGTTGATGATGGCAAGGTTGTATCGACCTGTTATGCGGTTTATATTCCAAGTGGAGCAGACCGAACAGAAGCCCATCTGTTTTATGAGAACAAAGGCTTCAATGGAGAATCAAAGAAGGCATTTGATATGCGTCTGGAGGGAAATGATATAAAGCAGAATAAGCAGGATTATTTAGGGGAAAACTATGACGAGTGAAAACGCAAGGATAAAATGGATCGATTTAGCAAGAGCTATAGCGATTTGTTTTGTTATACTGTGTCATGCGACAGAAAGTATTTATGGATTTGCGCTGGAAGATATAATGTCAGTTTCGGTTCCATCCAGGATCTTCTGTTTTATTTCCTTTACCTTTGGACGCATAGGTGTCCCTTTGTTTTTGATGATCACCGGCAGTCTGCTGCTCACAAGAGATTACGATGACGAAGGCGTAAAGCAGTTCTGGAAAAAGAAATGGCTGCATTTGCTGATCTGCACGCTGATCTGGTTTGTGATATATGACATTTTTCTTTGGATCTTTTGTCACGAACCGGTTAATTTGATCCAATTCATTGATGAAATGTTGTTTTTCCGCAGTGTCAATATGGGTCATGCCTGGTATTTGCCAATGATCCTGGGTATTTATATTCTGCTTCCATTTGTGGCATCGGTTCTGAAAAAATATAACAACAAATTATTTATCTTTCCGCTCATTATTTTTACCGTTTTTTCTTTTGGATATTCTACCTTTAATGTTGTTTATAAAGGCTTATTTAGGGACATCCCGTTGTCAAATCAGTTTTCACTGGGATTCAGCGGCGGCATATATGGTTTGATGGTCCTGTATGGTTATTTCATAGGGAAGGGCGCTTTTTCCAAAATTAAGACAGGCTATATTATTGCTGCTTTCTTATTATCATTTACTGCAGTTGTTTTTATGCAGTTTTGGGCTTATCAGAAAGGGGCAGAATACCCTGTCTGGTATGATAACCTGTTTCTTTTATTAGCTTCTATGGGTCTGTTTGAACTGTTCAGACGAATGAAACACATTTATGGATACATAGTGATAAAAGTAATATCACAGTATGCTTTTCCAATATATCTTTTGCATACGATCGTCAGAGCGCTGTTTAAGAATCTGATCAGAGCGACTGCTATAAGCAAGCCAGTTCAAGAACTTCTGTTTTGGGCAATCTGTTTGTCTATTAGTTTCCTGATTTCCTGGCTGATCAGTAAGATCCCGCGTGTTGGAAAATATATTCTTTTTATGTAATTAGAAGGTTAAGGAGATATATTCATGGCGATGCATAGTAATTGGAATCCATGGCATGGCTGTATAAAATGCAGTGACTGCGGCGGATGTGACGGTAATAAAACCGGAGAATAAATACTTTGGATCAAGTGATAGAAAGAGATAACAAAATAGAAACGAAGAAGGCATCCTTCGG
>JAFWLF010000082.1:0-3641 GCA_017511185.1 Lachnospiraceae bacterium
AGGCGCAAAAAATTGCCATATAACTAAAAATATGGCAATTAGGCATTGACTCGCATAGTGTCATATTTTATAATGTATGGCAAGGAGGTGAGGGAAATGCCAATCGTAAAATACAAAAATCAATCCGGTTTGGTTTATGCATATGACCAAACATCAGTATATGATGCTCAGAGAAAGCAGTCCCGTCCGGTAAGAAAATATCTTGGCAGGGTTGATCCCGAAACAGGCGAGATCATTTCTACTAAGGGAAAACGCGGACGGCCAAAAAAACAAACCGGAAACAACGCGGATCCTGGAAATGAGGCAAAGGATTATAAATCCCTCTATGAAAACGCCGCAAAGGAATTGGACCAGACAAAGAAAGAACTTGCCACTGTAACCAGGCAGAAAGAACTTCTCGAAAAAAAGGCTGAGGAACTGATGCAGGTACTCCGTTCCATCCACAGCCAGGTATCATCTGTAAAAGGAATCTGATAAAGGACAAAATCCATGAACAATACCGCATTCCACTCCATCACATCTTTACAGTACGACTTAAAGCATGCCCGGGAAAGGATCCAATCTTTTGAAAGCGGGGCTGAGTACCGGAAGATGGAATTGAGAATCTCCCGCATCATCAGGTATTATGAGCGGAAGGTCCGCCAGCTGGAACAAGAGAATGAGAAGCTGAAGCAGCATGGCGAAAAAATGATGGATATGTGGTTCCAGACCTTTGAGGATGTCCAGGAGGAATGCAGGCGGAAGGTGCAGGAAGCCTATAAAGCTATGGACGAGATGTCCCAGAAGCTTAGAAAGAAAGAGGAAAAACAGCGCAAGCTGATGCAGGAAGTTACTGAAACACGTGCAAAAGTATTAGATGAGAAGGACAAGAACCAGAAACTGCAGGCACAGGTAAACCAGAACTTTGAGAACTCCTCCATCCCGTCATCAAAGGACCCTTTCCGCGATAAGGTGCCGAATAACCGAGTAAGCACCGGCCGAAGCGAAGGCGGCCAGGAAGGACACGAAGGCCATAAACGCAAGCCGCTCCCTGTCACGGAACCGCCCATATTCATTGATGCCCCTGACGAAATCAAAAACAATCCGGATTATTACCGGCAAAGCGGCCCGAATTCAGAAGTCCACAAGCAGGTGGTCGGGATCAGGTTCGGGCTGACCGTACAGGATTACTATGCATACGTCTACCGGAACAGGGTAACCGGCGCCAGGTACCATGCCCCATTCCCTGAGGGGGTACAGCTTGATGTGAATTATGATGAGACAGTAAAAGGACTCATATTCATCATGCGGAACCACCTGAACGTTTCAATTGATAAAACTGCGGAATTCCTCCGGGAAATGACAGATGGCAAGCTCAACATTTCCCATGGGAAAATCTGCGGGATCAACGAAGAGTTCGCCAGGAAAACAGAGCCGGAGCAAAAAGAGATTTTTGCCAGGCTGTGCAACGGCAACGTCATGTACACCGACATGACCAATGTGCGCCACAATGGGAAACTGAAGAACGTTGTTGTATGCAGCAACAAGACAGATGTTTACTATGCATTCCGGGAAAAAAAGGGGGATCAGGGACTGAAAGGAACACCGGTGGAATACAACGTAAACCTGCTTGTCCATGACCACGATAAAACGTTCTACCATTATGGTACAAAGCACCAGGAATGCAACTGCCACCATATGCGTTATTTGCGAGGCGCGATGGAGAATGAGCCGGATCTGACATGGCATGGGCAGATGCTTTCTTTGATGGAGGAAATGAATAAAACCAGGGAAAACCAGGACAGAAAACTGAAAGCGGAACAGATAGAAGCCTTCAGGGAACGGTATGACAGCATTATCAGCCTGGCTGAGAAGGAGTATTATGACAATCCGCCATCAAGGTATTATCGCAAAGGGTACAACCTGTTTAAGGAATTGAGGGATTACAAGGAATCTACTCTTCGATTTCTGACAGACCCTGAGGTGGATTTTGGCAACAATGAAGCGGAGCGGTGCGCACGTAAGGTCAAGCGCCATACCGTGATGTCAGGGTCATTCAGGGGGAAGGATACAAGCGGATGTAAAGAATACTGCAAGGCAATGACAGTCTTTGAAACGGAGAAGAAAAAAGGAGGGTCCATCGTCGGCAGGATAGGCGAGTTTTTCAAAAGAGCAGTTGTAATCAGGCCGAAGAAAAAAACGGTGGAAGAGCCATGCCCAGCGTGAAAATACCGGGTATGGCATGAAAAGACGTAGCCGCACACAATGTGCGGTTATGGGTCGTGGGAAGAAATGAGCGCTTGTGTGCAGGGGCGGGACGAAAGAGATCAACATAAAAAACAGTAGATGGGGTGGGCACACAAGCGCGAAGTAAAGGGCGGAGAATGACTCCGCCCTCTTTTTATCCTGATCCACCAGTCTGGTCAGGGTGTGACTTGTAACCACCTGCGCCGGCAGATAATCCGGCCGTGTCTTGAATCCTTGCGGTTTTGGATTGATTCCGTTACAATATAGGTGGCGACAGGGATATCGGTTCAGGGCTGGGCGCTCTGATCTGATATGCAAGGAGCGGGGCTGCATGATTGTGGCAGATACTGTCTGGAGCCGATGCGGCCTGCTATCCAGGGAGAAAGGAGACGGGGATGAACAGAGAACGAAGAGAGCTTTCGGCAGCAGCCTCTCGGGCTGTGACAGGAGGGAGGCTGCGTTTGGCACTGGCACTGCTGTTTTTAGCTGCGGCGGCAGTAATGCCCGGATGGAGGGCGGAAGCGGCGCAGACACATTCCGGGGAACAGGCGCAGCAGCCGGCTTTCCAGGCGCAGGAGGACATCCCTTCAGGTAAGGAACTGTACCGGATGTACAGCAGCCTGATCGGAAAGAAGAAGCTCCGCTATTTCCATAAGAGCGGGAATACGCCGGTCGATGTGTATGTTCATGATGTGAATGACGACGGAATACCGGAAGTGATCGTCGGATACTATGTATTTACGATCTACAACGGAAAAGCAGTGAATGCCGGCTGCGGCGCCGCGATGAAGGGCGCATTCTGCCACTGGTTCTTCGGGGAAGGGGAAGACCAGATGGGGGTGATGAATTCCATTGATTATGTGGCATCATTCCAGCTGAAGGATGGAAAGCTGGTCAAAACATCCTCCTGCACCTATGGCGTGAGCAAGGAAGCGGAGGCTCAGTGGAATGCGTACGGAGAGCAGTTCAAGAAGAAGTTCCCGGAGCAGGGAACCTGCCGTTCCTGCAAGAACATGAAGAGTGTTCTGCGTTATATCAAAAAGAAGCTGGGCTGATCCGATGGCTGGCACTGAACATGGGGTTGAAATGACTTCCCGCGCCCGCGCAGGTGCGCGGGATGTTTCTGTTGATCTTCTTAGGATCGTTGGCGCACTGATGGTCATTGGCGCGCATATTAATCTGGAGAATCTGATTGACGGGAAACCGTCGATGAAGCGGATCCTGGTCTCCTGTGTGGTGGGGGACGGCGTGGCTGTCTTCTGGCTGGTACTGGGCTGCTTTTATTTTGCCGGGGCCGCTTACGGGCTCAGGCTGAAGAAGCTGCTTGTACGAGTGATCATTCCGATGGTTCTTTTCTCTGCGTTCACCTATTATTTCCACGGGGTGCTGTGTGAGGGGAAGACACTGGCGCAGAG
>JAFWLF010000083.1:0-7478 GCA_017511185.1 Lachnospiraceae bacterium
ATCTTCTGCCATGATCCGCTCAGATTTTGCGATGGCTTTCATCAGGCGGTATAAACCGTCACTTCCGGATGGACCGGCAATCTGCTCGGCAATCTTTTCCTGCTGTGTCTTACTCTGTGAAAGCTGGTTTAAAATGGTGATCATTTCCGGCTTCTTTGGCTGCTGCGGCGGATACTCGCGCGGAACCATTGTAATAGCACCGCTTGGACATCCCTTTGCGCAGTTTTCGCATCCGATGCATTTTGTTGTATCAATAATGCTGTTCTCTGTATCGGTTGCACCGGTCGGGCACACATACAGGCACAGGCAGTCTTTTGTACATAATCTGAGATTTCTTACTGCATAGAATTTCATTTTGCGGCCCTCCTTTCGATCTTTTCAAATTTCCAGTCCGGAACTTTACAGACCGGGCATTGCTGAGGCGGGGTATCGCCGATAAATACAAATCCGCATGCGGTGCAGACCCAGATTTCGGTGTCGGCAAGGAGTGCCTCTCCATTTTGGAGATAGCGGGAAACGAGAGAAGAGAGCATAAGTGTCACCTTCTCGCCCCAGACACAGATTCTTGCGGCACCACGGTCGCCGGCTGCATCGGCTGCTTTTCGGACCTCTGCATAATTATCAATATCAGCCTGCATTGCTTTTGCCAGGTCATCGACAGTGGCATCTGCAACAGCAGGAGTATTTGTTGTAAAGTAAGCAGCCAGTTCACGGAACAGGGCAGCCTCTTCTTCTTTATACTGTTTTTCGCATCCGCGTGCCAGATTGGAGCAGAGTGCAGCAAGCTGTCCGACCGATAATTTCTTCAAGTCAGGATCCGCTTCATGCTCATGGATTTCTTTCTTGAGAGAGGCAATGGTCTGGATGATATTCAGTACCGGTTCATCACTCATTGCTACGGAGTTGAGGATGGCATCGTCATAGGAAGTATCCAGTGCTGCCGCATCCTCTTCTTCCGGTTCTTCAGCTTGTTCTTTCTTTGTCATAGCGGCAACGGTTGCGATAATATCCGCAGCCGGATTATCGCTGATCGCAGCGGCTCCAAGGACTGTGTTGGTGATTGCTTCATCCAATTGCGGCTCTATGAAAACGTCTTCTGCGGAAGCGTTTCCTGCAGGGGAAGCATCCGCAGTCTGGGCAGGAGCTTCTTCTGCGTTGAAGTCTGCTTTTGGTGCCGTACAGACCGGACATTTCCAATCGTCCGGCAGTGCGCTGAACGGGGTTCCTTCTTTGGCCTCATCATAGATGTAGCCGCAGATCTTACAGATATATTTCATAAATATTACTCCTTTGACCTGTTTGTAACAGGATTTTTAATAGGGAAGGACAGGCGGCTGCCATACGGCCTTCCACTGCTAAATAAATACGTAATGATTCTATCATAAGAATTGTAACAATTCATTATATTCCTGTTCAAAAATGGCGGGGTTCATGTATAATACTGAAATAAAAATGTAAGAAATAGGAGATTATTATGAACGCCTTAATTACTGTTGTCGGAAATGACCGTGTAGGAATCATCGCGGCAATCTGCGTCAAGCTGGCCGAGTATAATGTCAATGTTCTGGACCTTTCCCAGACGATCCTGCATAACAATTTCACCATGATCATGGCTGTGGATCTTGCTAAGGCAAATAAGCCGTTCGCAGAGATTGCAGAAGCACTGCGTGTCCTGGGAGAAGGAATGGAGCTTTCCATTCATATGCAGCGGGAAGAGATTTTTGACGCAATGCATACGATCTGATTCTTACGATTTAAGGAGAAATTGACATGTTAAATCAGAAAGATATTCTTTCTACGATTGAGATGATCGAGCAGCAGCATCTGGATATCCGTACGGTTACGATGGGTATCTCGCTGCTTAGCTGCTGCGATGAAGATATTGATAAAGCCTGTCAGAAGGTCTACGACAAGATCTGCCGGTCGGCACAGGATCTGGTGGCAAAAGCCCAGGAGATCGAGGTGGAGTTTGGTATTCCAATCGTCAATAAGCGGATCTCCGTGACGCCGATCGCTCTGGTAGCAGCTGCGTGCGGTGATGCGGATTATTCCCGTTTTGCACATGCACTGGATAAGGCTGCAAAGACCTGCGGGGTTGATTTTATCGGCGGCTATTCTGCACTGGTGCAAAAGGGTATGTCCGTTGCAGATAAAAGGCTGATTACATCCATCCCGAAGGCACTTTCGGAGACTGATCTGGTATGTTCCTCCATCAATGTGGGATCTTCCAAGACCGGCATCAACATGGATGCAGTGGAGCTGATGGGGCGGATCATCAAACAGACGGCAGAAGCAACCGCTGACCGTGAGGGTATCGGCTGCGCAAAGCTGGTGGTGTTTTGCAATGCAGTGGAAGACAATCCATTTATGGCCGGAGCTTTCCATGGAGTGGGCGAGCCGGAAAAAGTGATCAATGTGGGCGTATCCGGACCAGGCGTCGTTCATCATGTTTTAAAGGATATGAAGGGCCGGCCTTTCGATGAAGTGGCCGAGACTATTAAGAAGACTGCGTTCCGCGTGACGCGCGTGGGACAGCTGGTTGCACAGGAAGCATCCCGCAGACTGGATACACCGTTTGGTATTGTGGACCTTTCTCTGGCACCAACACCTGCTGTCGGAGACTCTGTCGCACGGATCCTGGAGGAGATGGGTCTGGAGACCTGCGGCACGCATGGAACCACGGCAGCGCTTGCACTGCTTAATGATGCGGTCAAGAAGGGCGGCATTATGGCATCCTCCTCAGTGGGCGGATTATCCGGCGCTTTCATTCCGGTATCGGAAGATGAGGGCATGATCGCAGCAGCCAACTGCGGCACGCTGACGATTGATAAATTGGAAGCAATGACTTGTGTCTGCTCTGTGGGACTGGATATGATCGCGGTTCCGGGTGACACATCGGCGGAAACGATCTCTGCGATTATTGCGGATGAGGCAGCCATCGGAATGATCAATACCAAGACGACGGCAGTCCGTGTGATCCCGGCTCCGGGCAAGAAGGTCGGCGATCATATTGAACTGGGCGGCCTCCTGGGAACGGCACCGATCATGCCGGTGCATCCGGAGAGCAGCGCTGACTTTATTCACAGGGGCGGACGGATCCCGGCTCCGATCCATAGTTTGAAAAATTAACCGGCAGCGTTTTCTGCATAGAAGAATTGGGAGGAAGAAAATGGGTAAGAATCTGAATGTGACCCGCGAAGCAGCACTGGAATTATTAAAGAAATATAACAAGGAGACCTTTCATCTGCAGCATGCTTATACAGTGGAAGCTGTCATGCGCTGGTATGCCAATGAACTGGGATACGCAGAGGATGCAGATTTCTGGGCAATGGCTGGACTCCTTCATGATGTAGATTTTGAAAACTGGCCGGAAGAGCATTGCCAAAAAGCACCGGAACTGCTGGCAGAGATCAATGCCTCCGACGATCTGGTTCATGCTGTCTGCAGTCATGGGTATGGCATCTGCTCGGATGTAGAGCCTGTGGATGAGATGGAAAAAGTCCTTTTTGCAGCAGATGAACTGACCGGTCTGATTGGTGCAGCTGCGCTGATGCGTCCGTCAAAGAGCTGTAAAGATATGGAAGTATCCAGTCTGAAGAAGAAATACAAAGATAAAAAGTTTGCAGCAGGGTGCTCCAGGGATATCATCGCGCGCGGTGCAGAGCAGCTTGGCTGGCCGCTGGAAGAACTGATGGAAAAGACCATCCTTGCGATGAGGAGCTGTGAGGATGATGTGGCTGCGATGATCTGACGGCAATAAAACGATTTATTATTACATTTTCTTTATCTAAATATTAAATCAGGTTATTTAAAATTAAGATTGTTACAAAAGGGGTTTTTCGAATCCCTTTTGTTTTTTTGTGATACAATTTTTCTGTAATAAATAATTCATCAGGAGGTAATAAACAAGATGGGTGAATTAACAGAAAAACAAAAAAACAGTCCTTTGTATAAATATTATGTCCGAGATATTGCACCAGCTCCGGCAGACATCGTTGAGCGTGTGAAAAACAGAGATTTCGGCGATGCAGAATGTGTGCCGATCTGGGATATCAACTGCATGTTTGAAGACGGCTATCAGAAAGATGAATTTGGCATCTTCCTGCATCCGGAAGGAGGCATGGAAGTATCAAACCTGACCGATATGCCAAACGTAACGCCGGAAATGCTTGATTTCTGGTTTGCATGGCATGGTCTGGATTCTTTCCGTTATATGATCTGGGATAAGGATGATCATTTCTACTGCCAGACCCAGGATCCGGAGATCAGCCTGAATGAGAATCTTTCTATGAAAGAACGCTACTGGAACACCACGCATATGGTGGAGGAAGTGATCGTGCCTGGCGCAGAAGCCAGAAGATTCCCGATCCATTTTGTTCCGCCATGGGAGGTCGGCTTTGACAAGGCAAAATGGGAGAAGTTTACGGGAACCATCATCTCCACAAACGGAACGATGATCCACTTCCTGCGTCAGAAACCGGAAGGCGGATGTGAACTGCGGACACGTTTCTACATGGGATGGAGTTTTGATGGTGAAAAATATACCTATGACCAGAACCGTCCGGTCATCTGGGAACTGGCAGAAGGGCTCCTGCTGCACAACGTCAAAGAGTATCGGCATCTGGCTGAGATCCTGCCGGAAGTGTATGCAGAATTTAAGGATAACTTCCGTGTCGATCTGGACTGACAACTTGATAAAACATATCTAAAAGGATAAGATAAAGGCTGCCAATACGGCGGCCTTTATTATTGCAAAAACGGCAGATGTATCTGCCGGATCAAGGAGCGTACATGTATAAATGTCCACACTGCGGCGGGGAACTGGATTACCTGCCGGGTACCGAAATCATAAAATGTGAATACTGCGGCAGCGAGTTTTCCGCATCGGAACTGATCGAGGAAAAAGAGGTCACCGCTGCCGAATATCAGGAGAAGCAAGCTGACGAGCAGAAGAATGAACGAGGTGAAAAGACGATCGAGGCGACCATCTTCACCTGTCCGCAATGCGGCGGCGAGATCTACAGTTTAGACCAAAGCGCGGTGACATTCTGCTCTTACTGCGGCTCGCAGGTTACGCTGCAAAGCCGCCTGTCACGCATCCGAAAACCGGATGTAGTGATCCCGTTCAAGCTGACGGCGGAGCAGGGCATGCAGGAGTATTTCCGCAAGGTCAAACACTCCATGTTTGTGCCATCGGAAATGAAAAAAGACTCGGAAGTGGAGAAGCTGCGCGGCATCTACATGCCTTACTGGGTCTACAATGTGAAGGCGCCTGAGAAAATAAAGGTATCTTCCTCTGTGGAGCACCGCACCGTCAATTACATCGTGAAGGATCATTATGCTACGACCATTACGGCGGAAGGAACTATTGACGGCATTGCTTATGATGCAGCGTCTGCTTTCTCGGATGAACTTTCCGGAGGCATCGCCCCGTACGATTTCCGGGAAGCCAAAGACTTTGCACCAGGTTATTTCTCTTCGTTCTATGCAGACGAAGGAGATGTGGAATCTTACTTATATAAGGATGAGGCATTCAACGTGGCTGCTGATGCCTATGCGGAGAATGTGTATCACCCGGATATGAAAAAGTACGGACTGGATAAACAGAAGATTGCGAAGGAGTTTATCTCGGGCGGCGTGGAACGCAAGCTGGGTTATTATCCGGTCTGGTTTCTGGCAAATAAGAATAAAAAAGGAAACCGCGTCAGCTACGCCACGATCAACGGCCAGACCGGAAAGGCGGCGGTGGATCTGCCGGTGGACTTTACCAAATATCTGATCGCATCGCTGATCATCGCGGTGCCGATCTTTGTGCTGCTGACATTGTTCCTGACGATGACGCCGCGGACCTTAGGCTTTGTGGTCATGGCGCTCTCCATTGTTGCCGTGATCTTTGCCAACCTGAAACTGAACGAGGTCTATACGCGCAAAGGGATGTTTGATGATCTGGGATTATCATCCAAGAATCCGGCTGCGGAGAACAAGGTCATGGCGGAGATGGCGAAACGACGGAAGGAAAGCACCCGGGTCAAGGATGTTCCAAGCATGGGCTCTGTGATCGGTTCCACCTTTTTTATGGCTATCTTCATCCTGGGAGTGATATTTTTGGTAACGGGATCAGCAGGCATTGCCATCTTGGGGTTCCTTGTGATCCTGCTCGCGCGGATCGTCTGGAATCTGATCCAGCGGCGAAAGCCTAGGCCGAACCGAAAGATTATAGTGGCTGCACCGATGAAGGAAAAGATCGGAACGCTCTGGAAGTGTCTGGCCGCTTTTGTGATAGTCGGTGTTGTGGCGATCATCTTCCCGGTCAATGACATCTACTTCTACATTGCCGATATCATCGCCATCCTGTTGACCGGCTGGACGGTGCTGGATATCGTTCGCAACCATAACCTTTTGACCATGCGGAAGCTTCCGCAGTTTGGAAAGAGGGGAGGTGACGAGCATGAGTATTAAAATGCACGGACGCAAACGCCTTAAGGTTGTCATTGGGCTTTTTGCCGTTGTTTTCGCAATGCTTCTTTCCCTTTTGTTTGCTGGGAAGGCGATGGCTTATGACTATACGGATCCTAATACGGGCAACCGCATTATTATTGACGATGGAGCCGGCGTATTGACGGATGCGGAGATCCGGATGCTGGCAGAGGACATGAAGCCGGCGCTGGAGTTTGGAAATATCATGTTTGTCACCGCAGATGAGGCACATTCCTCTGGCATCAATTATTATGCGGGGAGCATTTATCATTCATATTTTGGCAATGGCGTGAGCGGCACCATGGTCATCATCGATTTCTATGACCGGGATTTCTATATTTTCTCGGACGGGAAAAACTATGATGTGCTGACCACAGCAAAGGCCAATGTCATCACGGATAACAACTATAAGAGCTTATCCAATGCGGATTATTACGAAGGCGCACGGAACACGTTTGCACAGATCATTGCGGTTCTGGGCGGCGGGCGGATCGCTGAGCCGATGAAGCATATTAGCAACGCTATCCTGGCGATCCTTCTGGGCATGCTGATCTGCGCGATCATTATCGGTGCAACGATGGGCGTGAAGAAGGCACCTCCGATCGATCTGGTCAAGATGGCAGCGGTGAATCTGTTCAATGTGAAAGCCGTTACGAAAAAGACAACGACGACTAAAACGCGTGTTTCTTCCAGCAGCGGAGGAGGCGGAGGGTTCTTCTCCGGAGGCGGCGGAGGCGGCAGCAGCAGTGGCGGCGGCTTCTCCGGTGGCGGAGGAGGCGGTTTCTCTGGAGGCGGAGGAGGCGGCTTCTCCGGAGGCGGCGGTGGCCATAAGTTTTAATAAAAGAAAAAGCCGGGCGATGATGATATGTACCCAGAATCCTGGACATATTGATTGGACCTTTAGGTGAAACACATGGATGCTTCCCTGTACTTTACAGGGGGCATCCATTTTGTTTTAGCTTGGATCCGCTCATTGTTGTAATATTCTATATATTCGCGGA
>JAFWLF010000084.1:0-4664 GCA_017511185.1 Lachnospiraceae bacterium
TCTGGATAATTTCGGATCCGGTGAGATTCCGTATAAAGGGGTCCTGCTGAAGCAGACCTGTGAGAGCATCGCTTATGATCTGGAGCCAAGCGGCTACACATCCCATGCGATCCACAACAACGACGCAACGTTTTATCAGAGGCATACGGTCTATCCGAATCTGGGATTTGACACGTTTACCTCTATGGAATATATGCAGCTGTACCGGAGCGATTACACCAAAGGATGGTGGGTCCGTGACCGTGTGCTGACGGAGCATATTGCCGATTGTCTGGATTACACAGAAGATGGGAAAGATTTTGTCTTTACCGTTTCTGTGGAAGGACATGGAAGTTATCCAAATTATAATGTGCCGGATATGAACGGAATCCGCGTGACCAATACAGAGACCGGAGAACCGGCTTATTCTGCACAGTTCTATACCAATCTGATCAACGATATGGATAATTTCCTGCGGGATCTGGTGCAGATGCTGGAAGAGAGAGGCGAAGATACGATCCTTGTCCTTTACGGCGATCATCTGCCGAGTCTGGCGCTGGAGCAGGAACATATGACAGATGGAACGCTGATGCAGACCGATTATGTGATCTGGAACAATATGGGTCTGGATCTGGATTACGGCGACATTCAAGCCTATCAGCTGATGCCAAAACTTTTAGGATCGCTGGGAATCCGGACCGGTGTCATCAACAGCTATCACCAGACGCACATGAGGGATGAGGAAGCCAGCTATCTGCGCGGCCTGCAGAATCTGGAATACGATCTCCTTTATGGAGGAAAGGCAGCCTTTGGCGGTGTGAATCCTTATAAAACAAAAGACATGAAGTTCGGTGTGAAAGATGTTGTGATCACAAATGTTTACACGGAGCAGGTGAAAGGAGAAACCTATCTCTATGTCCGGGGCGAAAACGTTACCGGATGGAGTATGATCAATGTGAACGGTGAGTATTACCGGACAGAATTCCTGGATTTCCACCGGGTGCGCTGCAAATATGAACCGCTTCCGCAGGATGAGGTTTTCCTGGCACAGGTGGGAGATGACAAGTATCAGCTCTCCCGTTCAGAATCTTATATTTATGAGGGCAATTAACGGATGAGATGGTGGATCGTGATCGTTGCCATAGTGCTGATCCTGGCTGTGATCTTAACGATCAGAGCCTTCTATGAGTATGCATCACTGGTCCGGACGGATTATGAGATCGAGACGGAAAAGTTTCCGGCAGGGAAAAGGCTAAGGCTTCTGGTACTCAGCGATCTGCATGACCGCGTCTATGGTCCGGAGAATGAAAAACTGCTGGATCTGATGAAGTCCTGCGAGCCTGACGCGATCCTTTTGACCGGGGACATCCTGACGGCATCCCGCAAAAAGGATCCGAATCAGGTATTTGCCTTCCTTGCAAAGAGCAGCAAGATTGCACCGGTGTACTATGCACCGGGCAATCACGAACGGAAGATCAAAGAAAAGAAAGAAACATTCGGCATCTTATACGATGTATTCCGCCGGAACTTAAAGCAGAATCAGATCTGCTATCTGGAAAATGAAAAAACGGACCTGGATGAGAATGTCTGTCTGTATGGACTGGATCTGGATCTGAAGTATTTTCCGAAACTGCCTTACAAAAACAAAAAGCCGATCTACACTGCCGAGGAGATGGAAGAAGACCTTGGTAAAATGGATCCGTCCCGCTATAATATCATTCTGGCGCATTCACCGCGCTATTTTAACGCTTATGCATCATCTGGCGCAGACCTGGTCCTTTCTGGGCATTATCACGGCGGTGCCGTGCGGATCCCTAAGCTGGGCGGCGTGATCTCCCCACAGTTTGTCTTCTTCCCGGAATATGACAAAGGGGTATATAAAAAGGAAAATACGGAAATGATCGTATCTTCCGGTTGCGGATCGCACAAAGTTCATTTAAGATTATTCAATAAACCGGAGGTTATGGTAGTAGATATTCATGGACATCTCATTTAAAGTGCAGGCATTTGAAGGACCGTTAGACCTTCTCCTGCATCTGATCGAAAAAAACCAAGTAGATATTTATGATATACCGATCGCAATGATCACGGACCAGTATCTGGCGTATCTTTCCGAAATGGAAAAACATGACGCGGATATTACCAGTGACTTTCTTATGATGGCAGCAACGCTGCTGGATATTAAGGCGCGGATGCTTCTGCCAAAGGATACGGACGCAGAGGGCAACGAGGAAGACCCGCGGGCAGAACTGGTTGAAAAACTGATCGAGTATAAGACCTATAAATTTATGTCCCTGGAGCTGAAGGACAAAGCCATTACGGCATCGAAAGCGATGTACAAAGGTTCGACGGTCCCGGAGGAAGTGGCTAAATATGAGCCGCCTGTCGATCTGGACAAGTTCCTGGGGGATCTGACACTTGCCCGTCTGAAAGCTGTTTTTGACGATGTCTTAAAGCGCAGCAGCGAAAAGGTGAACGAGGCAGCTATGCGCTACGGGCGGATCCAGAGAGAAGAGATCAGCATTCCGGACAAGATCGTGCAGCTGCGCGCATACTGCAGCGATCATAAGGAGTTCAGTTTCCGGTCCCTGATCGAATCACAGGTGACACGGGTAAACATCATCGCGACCTTTCTGGCCTTGCTGGAGCTGATGAAGACCGGCGAGATCTGGGCAGAGCAGGAAGGAAACGATTCGGATATCATTCTGCATACAGGAAAAGCGGAGGAAGTAGAAATTGGAAACGAAGAAAATGAAAGCAGTCATTGAGGCGATCCTTTTCACCTTGGGTGATTCGGTGGAGATATCGCGTCTTTGCCAGGCTTTAGATACAGATAAAAAGACCATCAAAGCATTGGTGGAGGAACTGAAGGAAGAGTATGCGGAAAGAGAGAGCGGGATCAAGATCATTGAGATTGAAGATTCCTATCAGATGTGCACATGCGAAGATGCTTATGAATCTTTGATCAAGATCGTTTCCATTCCGAAGTCCTACCGTCTGACGGACATTCAGCTGGAGACTCTTTCCATCATTGCATATAAACAGCCGATCACAAAAATCGAAGTAGAAAAGATCCGCGGCGTGACAAGCGACCGTGTGATCAACCGCCTCATCGATGTCGGTCTGGTGGAAGAAAAGGGGCGGCTCAATACACCGGGACGTCCGATCATTCTGGGCACAACCGAAGAGTTTTTGCGCCGCTTTGGTCTGTCTAACTACGATGAGCTGCCGAATATTCAGGCGGAACAAGTTGAGACATTCAAGATAGAAGCAGAGGAAGAACTGGGATTCCATCCGGAAGTAGTGCATGACGAGATGGAGGATGTGGAAGGCCAGATCTCTCTGGACCTGCCGCAGGAACCAAAGGAAGAATTTGAAAAATTTGAAGATGATTCGCCGCATGATCCGGAAGAGATCATTGATGTAGGAATCTGATCATGAAACAGGTAGCAGTGATCGGCGGCGGCGCAGCTGGTATGATGGCCGCCATTACGGCGGCAAAAGAAGGCGCGCAGGTCACGATCTATGAAAAAAATGAAAAGCTCGGGAAGAAGCTCTATATCACCGGCAAGGGCAGATGCAATCTGACCAATTTCTGTGAGCCTTCGGACTTTTTTCCGAATGTGGTGAGCAACCCGAAATTTCTTTACAGCGCAGTCTCGTCTTTTACCAGTAAGGACACCTGCGCTTTTTTTGAAGATGCCGGGCTGAGGCTGAAAGTGGAGCGGGGCAACCGCGTCTTTCCGCAGTCAGATAAGTCTTCCGATGTGATCAAAACGCTGGAAAAAGAGCTGAAGGCAAATCGTGTGAAGGTCTGCCTGCACACAGAGATCAAAGATATTTCGGAACTGAAGGAAGATGCTGTGATCATTGCAACCGGCGGCATTACTTACCCGTCCACCGGATCGACCGGAGACGGCTACCGTTTTGCAGAAAGGATCGGACATGATGTAAGAGAGCCTGTTCAGGCATTGGTGCCGCTTCTGGCAAAAGATGATTTTATCGGCAGGCTGGAGGGATTATCTCTCCGCAATGTCAGTGCTGTGGTCAAAAACGGAAAGAAAAAGTATTACGAAGGTTTTGGCGAAATGCTTTTTACGGACCGGGGCGTCAGCGGACCGCTTGTTTTATCCGCGTCCAGTTATATCGGACGCAGGCTGGAAGAGGGCGAATGCGTCCTGCATATTGATCTGAAGCCGGCACTTTCAGAAGAAATGCTTGATGCGCGGATCCTAAGGGATTTTGAAGAGCAGAAGAATAAAGATTTCAGGAACGCTTTGGGGAAACTTCTTCCTGCCAAACTGATACCGGTCATGGTAGAACTATCCGGCATCGATCCGTTCAAGAAGGTAAACACCATCACCAAAAAAGAGCGGGAGCAGCTCAGGGGGCTGATCAAAGATCTGCCAATCCATCTGGAGAGGTGTGCGGATGTGAACCAGGCCGTGATCACCAGCGGGGGCGTCAGTGTTAAAAAGATAGACCCGAAAACGATGGAATCAAAACTGCAGAAGAATGTATACTTTGCGGGAGAGGTCCTGGACGTGGACGCTCTGACCGGCGGGTTTAATCTGCAGATCGCTTTTTCAACAGGATACGCAGCGGGGAAAGCTGCAGCGAAAGGAACAGATATGAAACAGATAGCAATTGACGGACCTGCAGGCGCAGGCAAGAGTACCGTAGCA